>JAUIAC010000023.1 GCA_030425545.1 bacterium
CGGCGAGACCCGACGCCTTGATCACGCACGGGCCGCCCAGCCGCGCGGCGTAGGCCTTGGCCGGCGCGAGGGCGTCGAACACCTCGCTGTGTGCCGTCGGGATGCCGTGGCGCTGCATGAACGCCTTGGCGAAGGCCTTGGACGCCTCGAGCTGCGCCGCGACCCGCCGCGGGCCAAAGCAGGCCAGCCCCGCGGCGTTGAACGCGTCGACCAGGCCCGCCGCGAGCGGCGCCTCGGGACCGATCAGCGTGAACGCCACGTCCTCACGCTGCGCGAAGCGCACCAGCGCGGCGTGATCGTCCACCGCGATGGCCACGTTGTGTACGCGGTCGTGGTCGTGGCTGTGCTGCGTGCCGCCGTTGCCCGGCGCGACGTAGACGCGAGCGACGTGCAGGGACTGCGCGAGCTTCCACGCGAGGGCGTGCTCTCGGCCGCCGCTGCCGACGACAAGCACCTGTGCCCGCTGGCCGCCGTCGCTGGGGCCGATGCCGGGGAGGGAGCTGGCTGGGGTGTTACGGGTCACGGGAAACCTCATCATTGCGAAGTCGAAGTCGAAGTCGCGGTGTCGCGACAGCCAAGGCGTTCACTCGAAGGCGTTCTTGCGCTCGGCCGCCTTCTTGGACATCCAGGCGGACACGTCGAGGGGATATTGCCCCGAGAAGCACGCGCCGCAGTGGCCGCCGGCGTCGCTCGACGTGCCTGCGGCGACGGCCTGCATCATGCCCTCGTGGCTGAGATAGGCGAGGCTGTCGGCGCCGATGTGGGCACAGATCTCGTCCACGCGCATGCGGTGCGCGATGAGCTCCTCATGGGTCGCCATGTCGACGCCCATGAAGCACGGATGCTGAATCGGCGGAGAGCTCACCCGCACGTGCACCTCCTTGGCGCCGCCCTCGCGGAGCAGCCGCACCAGGGGGCCGCAGGTGTTGCCTCGGACGATGGAGTCGTCGATGAGCACGATGCGCTTGCCCTCGAGGTTGGCGCGCAGCGTGTTGTACTTGAGCACGACCCGGGACCGCCGTTGACGATCCGTCGGCTCGATGAAGGTGCGGCCGATGTAGCGGTTCTTCGTCAGCCCCTCGGTGAAGGGGACTCCGCTCGCCTGGGCATAGCCGATGGCGGCCGGGATGGCGCTGTCGGGGACGCCGATGACCGCGTCGACATCGGCCGGCGCCTCGGCCCAGAGCTGCCGGCCCAGGCGCTGCCGGACCGCGTGGATGCTCTGATCTTCGAGCAGGCTGTCCGGCCGCGAGAAGTAGACGTACTCGAACACGCACAGCGCCCGTTTGGCGGCCGGCGCCCCCGAGAAGCTGTGCACTCCGTCGGCGTCGAGCCGCAAGATCTCGCCCGGGAGCACCTCGCGAACGTAGCGCGCGTCGATGGTCCCCAGGGCGCAAGACTCGCTCGCCACCACGTGGCCCAGCGACCGCGTCGGGTCGGTCCGCGGCTCGCCCCGCAGCTCTCCGAGACACAGCGGACGCAGCCCGTTGGGGTCACGGGCCGCCCACACCGCGTCGCGGGTCATGAGCACGACGCAATACGCGCCCTCAGCGACGGCCATGAAGTTGCGGATCCGCTGCAGCCAGTCCGCGCCGCCGGGCTCCCCCCCCTCGGGCGGGGCCGCGAGCAGCTGGGTGATGACCTCGGTGTCGGTGGTCGACATCAAGCCGACGCCACGCTCCAGCAGTCGGCGCCGCAGCTCGTGCGTGTTGGTCAGGTTGCCGTTGTGGCTCACCGCCAGCGGCCCGTGCATGGACTCGATGAGGTAGGGCTGAGCGTTGTTGAGCGACGATCCACCGGTGGTGCTGTAGCGGTTGTGCCCGACCGCGAGGTGGCCGGTGAGGGGGCGGAGGTGATCTTCGTGGAAGACCTGCGCCACCAGGCCCATGCCCTTGTGCAGCAGCGCCCGACGGCCGTCGCTGACCGCGATGCCCGCCGACTCCTGACCGCGGTGTTGGAGCGCGTAGAGCGAGAAGAAGGACAGGCGAGCGACGTCGACGCCTGCGTCGGGCCAGCTGTAGACACCGACCACGCCGCACTCTTCGCCGGGCCGGTCGAGGCGGTCTTCGGCGACCCACAGCGCGCCGGGCTCCGCAGAAAGGTGCGGGTCGTCGGGCAGCAGCGGAGGGGGCTCGGGGAGCGGGAGCGTCGGCATGAGACGGGGTCCTGGGTGGTGCGGTGCGGGGCAGGGCGGCCGGTGGGTCACGCGTGGGAGCTGCGGTCAGGGGTGGGGCTGGGCTCTGAGAGACCGTCGGAGAGACCGTCGGCCACCTTCGCGAGCGTGTCCGCGATGCGGCGCCCGGCGGGCTGTCGTGCGGGATCGAAGGGCCGCCCGGTGAGGTGCTCGTACACACCGATGTAGCGTTGGGCCGCCTGGGCCAGGAGCGCGGGCGGCATCACGGGCACCGCGCCTTCGCCCTTGAAGCCCTGGTCGCGGAGCCACTCGCGCAGGAACTCTTTCGAATAGCCCTCTGGCTCGCCTTCGCCGCGCAGGCTGCGAGCGTGGCTGTCCGCGGTCCAGTAGCGGCTCGAGTCCGGCGTGTGGACCTCGTCGATGAGCGTCAGCTGGCCGTCGATGACGCCGAACTCGTACTTGGTGTCGACGAGCACCAGCCCCGCCGCGGCGGCCCGCTCCGAACCCCGAGCGAAGAGGCGCAGCGCGACCTCGCGGACCTCGGCCCAGCGCGCCGCGCTCACGTGCCCCTGTCCGACGACCTCGGCCTCGCTGAGGCGCGCGTCGTGCTCGCCGGGCGCCGCCTTGGTTGTCGGGGTGATCACGGGTTGAGGCAGCCGCGCGTTGCGACAGAGCCCCGCCGGCAGCGTCAAGCCGTAGGGCGCGGGCTCGCCGGCGGCGTACAGGGTCCAGAGCGAGGTGTCTGTGACACCCGTGATGTAGCCCCGCACCACGACCTCCACCGGCAGCGCGTGCGCCTTGCGCGCGAGCGTGACGTTGGGGTCGGGGACCGCGAGCAGGTGGTTTGCCACCACGTCGGCGGTCTGCTCGAACCACCACGCCGACAGCTGGTTGAGCACCTGACCGCGAAAGGGGATGGCCCCGAGCACGCGGTCGAAGGCGCTGACGCGGTCGGTGCTCACCAGCAGCAGGGTGTCGCCGCGGTCGTAGACGTCGCGGACCTTGCCTTCGATTCGCCGCCCCTGGCCCTGCAAGTCGGTTCGGAGCAGCGGCGCAGCCTGCGCGTCGATGAGCGTCTGCAGGTCGATCATGCCCGCACCTCCTCGCCGAGCGTGGCCCTCGCCTCGGCCACCAGCGCGCGCGTTCGCTCGGGGGCGTCTCCGACATAGTCCGACGCGTCGAGCCAGCGCACCACCTCGTCCTTGGTCGCCAGCGCGAGCACCCTGGAGTCGCCGCTCAGCGCCCCCACCAAGGGGTTGTCACGCCCCTCGCGGAGCGCCGCCCAGGCGGCCAGGCTGTGCTCTCGAATCAGCTCGTGCAGCTCCTGCCGACTCGCGCCGCGCTTGACCAACTCCATCAGCACGCGCTCCGTCGCCGCGAAGGTGCCATAGACGGCGATGAGCCGGTCGCTGGCCCGCTCGTCCACGCGGATGCCGCGCAGAATCCGCGTCGCGCGCCGGAGCGACTCGTCCGTGATCAGGCAGGCCTCGGCCAGGGTGCTGCGGCGGTTGGCCGAGTCGTCGAGCGTCCGCTCCAGATACGAGTGAGCGGCGTTGTCCCACGCGACGCGGGGCAGGGCGGCGAGCAGGCGTGTGAGGCTGTTGATGTTCTCGGCGTTGATCGGGTTTCGCTTGAAGGGCATCGCGCTGGAGCCCACTTGTTTGGAGCCAAACGGCTCAGCCATCTCCCCGATGGGCGGGCTCTGCAGCAGGCGCAGGTCTGCCGCCAACTTGTAGAGTGACTGGCCGATGGAGGCGAGCATGCTGAGAACTCGAAAGTCCTGCTTGCGGGCGTAGGTTTGGGTCGCGACCGGCATGGGTGTCAGCGCGAAGGGCGCGAGCACGGCGGCCTCCAGCTCCGCCGGTGTCGTACCGGTGCCCTGTAGGAGCTGCGCATAGCTGGCCGAGGTGCCCGTGGCGCCCTTGAACCCTTTGCCCTTGAGCGAGCTTCGCACCGCCCGGAGGTCCTCGAGATCGGTCATCAGGTCCCAGAGCAGCTGCGCGAAGCGGTACCCGATGGTCGTGGGCTCTGCCGGCTGCAGGTGCGTGAAGGCCATGGTCGGCCGGTCGGCCCAGGTCTCGCAGAGGTCGGCGACCAGCGCGACCAGCTCGCTGAGCTGGGCCTGCAGCAGCTTCAAAGCCTCAGCCATGCGCAGCGCGTCGGCGTTGTCTTCGATGTCCATGCTGGTGGCGCCCAGGTGGATGATGCCGCCACCGATCGCACATCGTTCGGCGAAGGTCTTCACCTCCGCCATGAGGTCGTGCTTGATCTCCTGCTCGATGGCGTGCGCCCGCGCCATGTCGAGCGGTTCGGCGTGCTCCGCGAGATCGTCCGCCTGGGCTTGGGTCACCAGCCCGGCCTGGGCCTGCGCGCGGGCGAGGGACACCCAGATGCGGCGCCAGGTCCGGCGTTTGTGGGCCTCGCTCCAGACGTGCCGCATGGCGTCGCTGCCGTAGCGCCAGGTGAAGGGCGACAGATAGGTCTCGTGGTCGAAGGGCCCTGCGGACATCTGGACTCCGTGGCTGTTGCCGGGCGCTTGGGGAGGCGCGCGTCTGCGACGTGTGGGGTTTCTGGCGACCCTCGCGACCGGTCCGGTCAGAGGGGGGGGCGGACCCGGTGCGGAGGGCTCGCTCGTTCAGGTTGTGCGTGTCGTCTGGCCCTTGGGCGACGTCAGGTGAGCGGGTCGAGGACGACGAGCTGCGCTCGCTCGGCCCCGACCGAGACGAAGCGAATCGGCACGCCGGCCAGCTCGCTGATGCGGTGGAGAAACGCCCGCGCCAGCTTCGGCAGGTCGTCCCACCGGCGAGCCTCGACGGTGGGCGTCCGCCACCCCGGCCAGGTCTCGTACACGGGCGTGCACCGCTCCTGGTCGAAGGTGTCTGGCACGTGGGCGATGGTCTCGCCGTCGAGCAGGTAGCCCGTGCAGATCTGAATCGACTCGAAGTCGTCGAGCACGTCGAGCTTGGTCACCGCGAGCCCGGTGAAGCCGTTGAGCCACGCTGCGTAGCGGATGGCTACACCGTCGAACCAACCGCAGCGGCGTGGGCGGCCCGTGGTGGCGCCGTACTCGTTGCCGACGTCGCGCAAGCGCTGGCCGACCTCGTCGTGGAGCTCGCAGGTGAAGGGGCCGCCACCCACCGACGTGGAGTAGGCCTTGACCACGCCGATGACGTCGGTGATGGCGGTGGCGGGGATGCCCGCGCCCGCAGGCGCGTACGCCGCCGTCGGGTTGGACGAGGTCACGTAGGGATAGATACCCCAGTCCAGGTCTCGCATGACGCCGAGCTGGCCCTCGAGCAGCACGTGCTTGCCGCCCCGCACGGCCGACTCCACAAGCGGGTGCGTGTCCACGATGCGGGGGCCGATGGCCTCCGCCCAGCGAGCGCAGGTGGCGAGCAAGGCCGCCAGGTCGTCAGGCTCCTCACCATAGCGGGCGAGCAGGTCGTTTGCGTGGCCCAGGGCGCGCTCGAGCCGCTCTCGCAGCCAGGCCGGACGCAGCAGATCGCCGACGCGGATGCCGCGGCGCGCTGCCTTGTCGGTGTAGGCGGGTCCGATACCCCGCTTGGTGGTGCCGATGCGGCGACCGGCGCTCAGGGCCCGCTCCTGCAGCCCGTCGAGTCTGGGGTGGTAGGGCATGACCAGGTGGGCGCGGTTGCTGATCCACAGGTTGGCGGTGCTGACCCCAGCCGCCTCGACCTCGGCCAGCTCCACGAGCAGGTTGTCGGGGTTGACCACGCAGCCCGTGCCGACCACGCAGGCGGTGTCGGGGTTGAACACACCCGACGGCACCATGTGCAGCTTGAACGTCCCGTGGTCGTTGATGACCGTGTGGCCTGCGTTGTCGCCACCCTGAAAGCGGATGACCATGTCGGCGCGCTGCGCGAGCCAGTCGACCACCCGGCCCTTGCCCTCGTCTCCCCACTGCGCGCCTACGACGGCGGTGACGCTCATGCTGGCCTCCCGCGCCCCCGCGGGGCGCATGCCCAGGACTAACGCTGTGCGGCGTACTGCACGCCGGCCTCGAACAGAGCGAGGCCGAGCTGGCCCCGGAGCCCGGCGTGGTAGCCGGGATGCTGGCGGTCCACGACGTGATCTTCGGGGTGTGGCATGAGGCCAAGCACATTGCCGGCGGCGTTGCAGACGCCTGCGATATGGTGGTCGGATCCGTTGGGGTTCGCGGGGTAGCTCGCCGCGGCCGGCAAGGTCGCGCCAGTCGCTGTGACATAGCGCAGCGCCGCCTGGCCGCCCTGCTCCAGGGCCGCGAGCGTGGCGGCGTCGCGGGCGACGAAGCGGCCCTCACCGTGGGCGACGGGACAGTGGATCAGCTGGGACCCAAGCGCCTGGGTGAACACGCACGGGCTCCCGGGCGTGGCCGCCAGGTAGACCCACCGGCACTCAAAGCGGGCCGAGCGGTTGCGGGTGAGCGTGGCGTGCGCGGGCCCGAAGACGCGGGCCTGACGCGCGGCGGCCTCGGCGCGAGCCTTACCCGCCTTGCTCTGCTTGCCCGCCTTGCGCTGCTTGCCCGACTTTGGCGTAGAACGCTTGGCGCCTGCTGTGGTCGCTGGCCGGCTCGCGTCGACCGGGGCTGGCAGACCGGCGAGCGGGCCCGGCAACAGGCCTGACTTCACCAAGGCCTGAAAGCCATTGCAGATGCCCAACACCGGCTTGCCCGCGTCGACGAAGGCGGCGAGCTGGTCTCCCAGTCGGCTGCGGAGTCGCAGGGCCCAGAGCTTGCCAGCGCCCAGATCGTCGCCGTAGGAGAAGCCGCCGGGAAGCAGCAGCATCTGGAAGTCGTCGAGGGACTCGGCGCCAGAGAGGACGGCGTCGACCAGCACAATCTGCGGGTCGCCACCGGCGAGCTCACAAGCGCGCGCGGCCTCCCGGTCCCTGTTGGAACCGCTCGCGTGGAGGATGAGGACCTTGGGCCTCGCGTGCATCTCAGCCTCGCTCGCCACCGGTTCGCGCCATGGGGTCCCGTGGCGTCGAGGCGGCGGGTAGCACCTCGCCGGTGCCGGGTCAACTGAGGGCACGCGTGGGCGCACCGCAGCGGGACCTGTCGCGCGGCTGCGTGCGCTCGCGTCTGGGCTCCACTCGTGCGTCTGGCGACGGGCGGGTCGGGTCGCTTGTCACGGTCCTGTCACAGGGGATGGTCCCCGTGGCCACGATCGTCTCTGGCACCGGTGAGCGCGCCGGCGGGGACGCCCGTGTTGACGCTCGCTGCTCGGGTCCCGACCCTGTCGCCGCGCGGGCCGTCCCGCTGCGGAGGTGGCGACATGGCACACTGGGCTCCAGGCGACGCGGCGACGTTGCGACGCAGCTTCTCGGCCGACGAGGTGGCCACCTACGCCGCCCTGAGCGGCGACATGAACCCTGTGCATCTGGACGCCGACTACGCCGCGGCCGACCCGCGCTTCGGTCAGCGCATCGTCCACGGCATGCTGCTCGCGGGCCTGATCTCCGCGGTGCTGGGCCAAGAGCTCCCGGGTGAGGGCACGATCTACCTCGGGCAGACGGTGTCCTTCCGCGCTCCGGTTGGGCTCGACGAGGAGGTCGTCGCGCGGGTCGAGGTGCTGACGATCCGTGACGACAAGCCCATCGCGACGCTCGCCACGACCGTGACCAAGCCCGACGGTCAAGTGGCGCTCACCGGCGAGGCTGTCGTGCTGCTGCCCCAGCGCTGAGCGTCAGCTCGGCCGCCACGGCCGAAACGCCTGCACCCGGCTCGGGGCGGCGTCGAGCTGCAGGGCAGCCGGCTGCAGGCAGAGCATCCATGCTCCGTCCGGGCAGTGCGGCGGCACATGCAACAGCTCGGTGAGGGTCCGGTGTGGGTGCGTCGCCTGGTCCCCGTCGCGGCTGCCGGGGGGAAACCCCCACCATCGCCGATGGTTGAGGACCTCACCGCCGTCGTCTTCACGGTCGACCGAGGGCACGTCGACCAGCAGGTGACGCGTCGCCAAGCCCGCGACGAAGGCCATGGCCTCGTGGGTGAGATAGGGCGGGTTGGTCTCGCTCCAGCGGCGTCGTGGCTCCGAGTCTTCCTGGGTCCGGATCACCAACGCCTGGTCGAAGCCGGTCACGGTCAGCTCGGACACCGCCCGCGCCAGCGGCCCGACCGGCACCACGCGGTCGTCCACGTCGCAGGTCCCCAGGTAGGTGTCGTTGGTCGTGCCGAGGCGAACCGGCGCCACGGTCACCACCGTCGCCGGCAGCAGCGGCGGCAGCGCCAACGACTCCAGCGTGCGCCACTGCTGGCTGACATGGCCCAGCCCCTCGGTGTGGGTGCCGCTGCCGTGGGGGTTGAAGGTGACGTCCGCGCAGTTCACGCCTGCGCCCTCCTGGACAAGCAGGTGCCGACCGCCGCCGATGGCCACCGGCGCCCGCCTCAGGTTGGCCAGGCCAAAGGCCTCGGTCGCGTCGGCGTCGAAGCGAACCGGCACTGTCCAGTCTTCCGCGCGAGTGTCGTCGACCACCCACGCCGCACCGCCTACGGCCACTCTCAGCTCCACGTCCTCTCCTCCTTCGGATGCGCCGGCCTGGTCGCCGGTCTGCGCGGGGTCATCGCGCCTTGGTCAGTCGTCGCCCAGATCTCCGGGCCAGCGCGCCCGGTCCAGCGGGGCGGCCGCCGCGCCGATGCGCTCGGTGTGCGCGACGCTCGCCTGGGTCTCGAACTGCGCACGATGCAACCCGAAGGCCTGCAGCGCCGCGCCCGAGAGCAATGTCTCCTTGGTCATCGGGTCGAAGTCCGCGCCTTCGACCAGCGCGCCGGGCTCCAGCTCCCCCAGGGGGAAGGGGTAGTCCGTGCCCAGGCACACACGGTCCGCGCCCATGCGCC
Source organism: bacterium (assembly GCA_030425545.1). Lineage (GTDB taxonomy): Bacteria > Myxococcota_A > UBA9042 > UBA9042 > UBA9042 > UBA9042. Next base: position 8,967 of record JAUIAC010000023.1, read on the forward strand.
GCACGATCAGCCGTAGCATGTCTTCGTCGTGCACGAGCGTGTCGACCCAGAAGCGCCGCAGGTAGTCGCTCGGCTTGCGCTCGGTGTGCGTCTGACACAGGTCCGGGCGAACGTGGTGACCGTGGTCGATGCGCCCGAGGGTGCCGTGGAAGCTGCCGCCGCCGTGGGCGAAGACGAAGCGCAGCGTGGGGAAGCGGTCCATGACGCCCCCCATGATCAGGGAGCAGATCGCCAGGCTGCTCTCCGGCGGCATGCCGACCAGCCAGGGCAGCCAGTGGTTTGGCATGCGGTCCATGCCCATCATGTCCCAGGGGTGGACGAACACCGCGAGGTCGTTCTCCGCGCACGCCGCCCAGACCTCGTCGAAGCGCGGGTCGTCGAGGTTCCAGCCCTCGATGTGGCTCCCGACCTCGACGCCACACAGGCCGATCTCGCGGCAGCGGGCCGCCTCCTTCGCGGCGAGGTCTGGGGCCTGCATGGGCAGCGTCCCCAGGCCGGCGAAGCGCCGCGGGTGGTGCACGAGCCGGTCCGCGATGTCGTCGTTGAGCAGGCGCGCCAGATCGAGCGTGTCTTCGGGCTTGGCCCAGTAGCTGAACATCACCGGCACGGTCGACAGGACCTGGACGTCGACGCCATGCCGGTCGCAGTCGGCGACGCGGGCGGCGCTGTCCCAGAGGTTGGGCTCCACGGCGCGGAAGAAGTGGTCGTCCCGCATCATGTGGGCGCAGCCGAAGGGCACGTCGCCGTGGGGGCCGCCGACGCTGCCCGGGTCGCCCGCGTGGACCAGGCGGATAAAGCCGCCGTAGCCGTAGCGCTCGCGGAGCTCCGGCCAGCGCATGGGGAGCACGTGGGCGTGCACGTCGATCTTCATGGCGGCTCCTGAGTCGGGCGGCGGCGCAGCGCGCAGTCGCCGGCCACAGGTTGCTGCATCCAGCGCGGCTGTGCACGTCACAGCGGGCTGCGGGCAGCGCGGCGTCGCCATGGTGACACCCTCACTGCGCGCGTCCAGCGCCTCCGCCGCGTGTTGCTTGCTGCGCGCGACGTTGATACTCCACCTTGCACCGTCGCCCACGGCGAGACGAGGAGGAGCATGCGGGTCGTAGTCACCGGAGGCGCGGGCTTTATCGCGTCGCATGTGTGCGAGGCGCTGTTGGCTCGTGGCGACCACGTCGTTGCGTTCGACAACCTCAACAACCTCTACAGACGAGCTCGCAAGGAGTCGAACCTCGCTCAGGTTCGCGCTGTGGCGCCGGAACGTTTTCGCTTTGTCGAAGGTAACTTGAACGACGTCGAGTCGCTCGCGCGCTGCTTCGACGACGCGCCAGTGGACGCCGTCGTGCATGCCGCCGCTCGGGCTGGCGTGCGTCCCTCCCTGGACGATCCAGCTGGCTATGTGGAGGTCAACGTCGGTGGCACCGCGAGGCTGCTCCGCGTGATGCAGGATCACGGCTGCACACGGCTCGTGTTCGCGTCGTCGTCGTCGGTCTATGGCGCGTCGACCGGGGTCGCGTTTCGCGAGGACATGCCGGCGGACAGACCCGTGTCGCCCTACGCGGCCACCAAGCGGGCAGCCGAGATGCTGATCCACGCCGCCCACGCGTCCACCGGCCTGGACGCGGTCTGCCTGCGCTTCTTCACCGTCTACGGTCCCCGTCAGCGACCCGGCATGGCCTTCCACAAGTTCGCGACGCAGCTGACGCGCGGCGAAGCGGTCACCATGTACGGCGACGGCAGCTCGAGTCGGGACTACACCTACGTGGCGGACGTGGCGCACTATGTACTCGCCGCCGTGGACCAGGCCCGGGGCTTCCAGATCCTCAACGTGGGCGGCGACACGCCCACCCAGCTGCGCGACGCCATCGACCTGCTCGCGCGCGCCCTCGGCGTCCCCGTCCGCGTCGAGCAGCTCCCCGACCAGGTCGGCGACGTGCCACACACCTGCGCCGACATGACCCGGACCATCGCCGCGCTGGGGCCGCCCCCGTCGACGTCCATCGAGGACGGGCTGGCGCGCTTTGCCGCCTGGTTCGCGGAGCACGGCGTGCACTGACCGACGTGCTCCGGCGCGAACGTGGGCCGAGCGCGCGACAGGTCAGTTCACAGACCCGTCGCCGGACACCACAAAGGGATCCAACACCCGCTCGCCGCGGGCTCCACGGTCGTCGCGCTCGAGCACGAAGCCGCTGGCCAGCTTCTGGTTCGCGCCGCGCTCGTCGTCGGCGTCGTCTGCCCGCATGTCTTCGAGCCGCCGACGGACCTTGTGCAGCCTGCGGTGTGCGCTCGCCGCTGCCTCGGCGCTGACCTCTGCGCCCAGGCGCCAGCCAGTCGGCGTCCGAACGTGGGCCTTGATCACGTTGCGCAGCTGCCTGCGCACGTCGTCGCTCAGGATCCACCGCGCCAGCCCGGGGCTGTGCACCCGCAGCACCAGCTTGTTGCCACGGAGCTCGACCTCGTTGATCTCGCCCAGGAGCTCGGTGCCGAACTCGCCGGAGTGGACCAGATGGCGCTGAACCGCCGGCCACTGCTGCCCCAGGTCTTCCCACACGAACACGCGCTGCTCCCGCGGCGGCACGATGGGTTGCGGACGCCCGGGCGGCTTGCGGTGCACGTGCAGGCCGGGTGGCGGCGCGCTCTCGCCGAAGAGGTTGCCCAGGGCCCAGCCCACGGCGTGCTTGCTGATGGTGAAGTCGCCCACACAGGCCGGGCAGCCCGCCTTGCAGGGACAGCCGCGAACCAACTCCAGCGCCTCACGCGGCAGCTCCGCCGCGAAGTCGTAAGCCTTCGCCGCGAATCCGATACCCCCAGGATGGCTGTCGTAGCAGATGATCGACGTGCGTGTCCGCCCTGTGCGCTCGTCGGTGGTGGAGAAGCTGGTCGCCAGCAGGTCACTGCGCTCCGCCATGGTCTTCAGCCGGGCCACCGCGCGAATCGCGTGCACGAGCCCACGCACAGCGTCCCGTGGCTCACCGCCGAGGATGTTCAGCACGCGCTCCGGCATCTCCCACCACACGCCCTCGGTCTCGAGCTTGAGCGAGAGCTCCTGGTGCAGCTGCTCGTAGCCCAGGTTCTGGTGGTTGTGGAACTGTAGCATCTTGTAGCCGACGACGTTCTCGTCCACCCGGACATCGCCAAAGTGTCCGTGGGTCAGGCCCACGCCCGCGCTCTCCTGGGTCACAAGCACGTCGATGTGGGTGCGCACGTCGGGCTGCGTGTAGAAGTTCTGGTCGACCGGCACCACGACGGACCGGTGTCCCACCAGATCGAGCTCCTCCACCATGTACTGCACCCCGTCGTGCAGGTAGATGGCGCGCGGGTGGGCCTCGCGATAGACCTGCGGGCGCGTCATCTCCGTCAGCGTGTCGCCGCTGACGCGGTTGACGACCTTGAACCGGTCACCGTCGTTGTTGCGCAGGCTGAACTCGCCAGCCGGGAACGCGGCGCCCAACCAATGCCATGTGCCGCGCACCTCCCGCAGCTCTCCCGCCTCGACCAACACCGGCACGACCTCCGCAAGATCCGGCCACACGGCAGCGTCGTCGATGGTCAGCGGCAGCTCAGCCGCCGCACAGCGGATGTGGGCCAGCTCGACCGCGAGGTTGTTCGGGTCGACCACGGCGTGCTCCGCCTCCTGGTTCACCAACCAGCTCGGGTCCGAGGCGATGTACTGGTCAACCGGCGTCATCCCCAACATCAGGATGGCGTGGGCCTTGTCACCCCGCCGACCCGCGCGGCCGAGCTGCTGCCAGAAGCTCGCGCGCGTGCCCGGAAAGCCGCCCTGGACCACCACCTCGAGGCTGCCGATGTCGATGCCCAGCTCCAGCGCGTTGGTCGACACGACGCCCATCAGCTTGCCTTCGATCAGCTCGCGCTCCACACGACGACGCTCCGCCGGCGTGTACCCGCCGCGGTAGGCGCCCAGCAGGTTCGACTCGTCGTGGTCGCCGTGGGTGCGTGAGAGCCGGTCGCGCGACTCCTTCACCACGATCTCGGTCTCCTTGCGGCTGCGCGTGAACACGATGGTCTTGTGTCGCTTCTCGATGAGCCAGGGGGTCAGGTGCGCCATCTCGCTCACCACCGAGCGGCGGATGTCGTCGTCCAGCTTGGGCGGGAGCCAGAAGTGCACCGTCTTGCCGCCAGACGGTGACCCGTCGTCGTCCACCAGCTCGAAGGGCCGGTGACACAGGGACTCGGCCAGCTGCGCCGGGTTGGCGATGGTCGCGGACGACGCCAGGAACCTGGGGCGGCTACCGTAGTGCCGACACAGCCGCAAGAAGCGCCGCATGAGGTTGGAGAAGTGGGCCCCGAAGGCGCCGCGATAGGTGTGCAGCTCGTCGATGACGACGTATTTGACGTTGCGGAGCAGGTGGCTCATGCCCTGGCGGCCGTGGGCGGGCAGCAGGCCCGCGTTCAGCATGTCCGGGTTGGTCAGGACCAGGTTGGCCTTGTCGCGGATCCGGCGCCGCTCGCTCGGCGGTGTGTCGCCGTCGTAGACACCTGCCTCGATGCGGCGCCCGCCCTCGCCCCCGGCCCGCAGCTCGTCCGCCAGCTGCAGGATCGCGCGGAGCTGGTCGCGAGAGAGGGCCTTCGTCGGGTAGAGCAGGAAGGCCCGAGCGCTGGGATCGTCCATGAGCGACTGCAGCACGGGCAGCAGGAAGGCAAGGGACTTGCCGCTGGCTGTCCCCGTGGTGATGACGACGTCGCGCCCCGCGAGCGCGTGCTCGATCATCTCCGCCTGGTGGCTGTACACAGACGTGATGCCGCGCTGGGCCAGGGCGCCGTGCAGGGCAGGGTGCAGCGCGGGTGGAATCGGCGCGTTCCGAGCCGGGCGAGGCGGGATCTCGTGGGTCGCGACGATGCGATCCGAAAAGCGTCCCAGGTCCAACATCATGCGCTCCGTGTCCGACCCCGCGCGTAGCTCCGCGCCAGGGCTCCACGAGGGTACGTGGACCTGAACGGATGTCCAGTCTCCGCGCTCGTCGCGCGCTGTGCCTCCCGCCCCCGACGCGGGAAGGGCGACCGACTCAGCCGGACGGCGTCGCCGGGGTGCCGAGGGCGAGCAGACGGTCTCCCTCGGGGTGGAGCACAAGGTGCCACCGCACCGGTTCGCCGCCGTGGTCGAGCCGGGCGTCGACGTCGACCGCGTCCTCGCCGGCCATCAACAAGAGCGCGGCGTTGCGCATCACCGGGCGCTCTCTCGCGTCGATGAGCTCGAAGAAGCTCCCCGACTCGGCGGCGTCCACATGGGGCTGGAGCGACGTCGACCAACGCAGCAGGCGGCCGCCCGGGCTGACCACGCAGCTGAAGCCATAGTGCGAGGCGTCACTGACCCCGGCGGCGGACGGCGTGGCCACCACCGGGGCCGGAAGAAAGGGCACGTGCACGTCGCTGGTCCGTCGCGGGACGCCGCGGCGCTGCAGCACCAGGCGCACGTGCTGAGAGATGGCCTCCAGCGTGCTCACGGGATCTTTGTCGAGCGCGACGAAGTCGTCCGCCCCCGCGGCGAAGGCCGCCGCCACCGTGCGGTGGGACGAGTCGCGGACCAGGGCCAGCCGAGAGGCGTCGGGCGCCTCGTCGAGCGCGCGGGCGCAGTGCTTCCGCGCCGACGCGACGCCGCGGGTGCAGTCCACCAGGGCCAGCGGCACGTCAGCCGGCGCGTCGTCGTCCCGTGACACCCTCACGCCGCGCTGCTCCAACGAGCGGGCGATGGTGACCAGCATCGGTCCCGCGCCCACCAGCCAAACGTGTACGCTCGCGTCCTGTCGCTGTCCCTGGTTCGAACCTGGAGAGGTCATCGCGTGTGTCGTCCTCTGTCGGGGCAGCGTCTGAGTGTAGCGACCCACGGGGAGCGAGACCAGTTCGCCCGCCGGTGCGCGCCGCCCCGGTGGGCGCTGCGAACGCGGACCGCGGGGCTGACCCTCGCCCTGGTCGTGGTCTGTGTCCTCGCAGTGCAGGTGACGGCCGGCCGTGCGTGGGCGTCGGAGCCGGGCGCCCGGCCAGCGGGCCTCGTGACCCAGGTGCGCGGCATCGAGCTGCGGGCGCGCTGGCGAATCTCAGCGGTGGAAGCGCGTCGCCCGGGGGAGGTCACCGCCTGGCTGACCGAGACGCCAGGGGAGGGGGCGCAGGCGACGACACCGCGGACGGTGGCGGTGCGCATGGTGTGCCGAGACGAGGGTGCGCCCGAGCAGCCCGCGCTCGCCCACAGTGGCCGTTTTGATCTGCGGGTCGATCGGCCGCGCGGCGCGCCGCGCGGAGCGTCGCCGACCCCACCGGACCTGGCCGACGCGGTCACGCGGGTCGCCGCGCAGCTGCGGATCCTCGAGGGCGACGTCGACTGCGCGCACCTGGGCGGCGCGGGGCGCAGACCTCGCTCCGGCGATGTCGACCCCCATGCCGCGGCGACGACGCGTCCCGGCGGCGCCGTGCAGCGAGACGCGCGATGGACAGCGGCGCTGGAGCGCGCGACGAGTGTGCCTTTGGTGTGGTTGTGCATGGTGTGGGTGGTCTTGTGGTGTGCTTCGCTCGTGGCCTGGGTTTTGCGGGGCGCGCCGGGCGGAGCGCGTCCTGCGGCGCCGAGCGACCCCCGCGCGGAAGATCGCGCGCTCCTGAGACGGGCCGTCACGGCCACGGCGGCGCTGGCCACCCTCGCGCTCGCGGCCGCGCTTCGCACGGTCCAGGTCGCCCACTTCACGCTCAACCCCGACGAGCACGCCAGCGTCGACGCTGCGCCCTGGCGCCTGGTGTTTCTGGGGGACGACGACTCGCTCTATCACCCGCCCCTGGCTCGCGCGATGTTTCGCGCTTGGATGGGGCTGTGGCCCAGCGGAGACGCGACACCGCGCTGGTGGTGGCGCGCACCGTCGGTGGTGGCCGGCGTCGCGAGCGTCGGGCTGCTGGGCGCCATCGCCTGGCGGGCTGCCCGCTCCCTCCCGCAGCGGCAGCGCGCGCCACTGGCCCTCGCCAGCATGATGCTCCTGGCGATCCTGCCGCAGGCCGTCTTCGTCAGCGACCTCGCCAAGCCTTACGCCTTGGTCACCACGGCGGTGCTGGCCACCGTCTGGGCAGGGCTCCGGCTCGCGGATCAGCCCGAGGCGCGCCTCGCCATGACGTACGCGCGGCGTCGTGTGGCGGCGGTCATGCTGGGCGCCGTCGTCGTGGGGTGGCTCGACTATCCCGCAGCGCTCGCGCTGGGGCTGTGGGCCGGCGTCGCGTTGTGGCGCTCGCGCGGGACGAGCGTCGGCCGCCGCATGGGCGTGAGCGTCGGAGGCGCGCTGGTCGGTGTCCTGCCCCTGGCTCCGCTGGCCTTGACCGGGGTCCAGTTCGCGTGGATGCGCCGAACCCCTGGCTGGTCGGCCTTGGCCGCCGGCTTCCCAAGCGCGCCAAGCCTGCCGCCGTCCCTCGGGCTGGGGGGCGACGGGGCGGACGTGTTGCGGCTGCTGGTCGGAGACCTGAGCGCTGGCCCGCTGTCGGTGTCCGCGGTGGGCGGCGCGCTGGTCGTGGCGGCGAGCGTGACAGTCCTGACCTGGCGCGCGGCGCCCAAGTGGCCGGTGGCGGCGGTGTGGGGCTGGGCTGCTGCCGGCACGGGGCTGGCGGTCGCGGTCTACACCCGACCTCAGAACCTCAGCTTCGTCTTCGCCATCGCCCAGCTCCTGCTGGCGCTCGCGCTCGTGCGTTGGTCGCGCGGCTCTGTGGTGGCCTTGGTGGCCTTGCTCTGCGTCGCGGGGCTGGCGCGTGGCCCGCAGCTGCAGCGACTCTACGCCAACCAACGCCAGGGCAGCGTCGCAGACCTCAACTTTGGCCCGGACTGCCATCGGGTCGTGGCGCTCCTACGAAGCGCACCGGCGGGTGACGGCCCGGTGCTCGCCCAGCTCGACGGAGACGCGCACTGCCTCATCGTCGAGGCGGTGGCGGGGGCGCCCCATCAGCGCGAGCTCGCGACGGGTGGGCACCTGCCTGGTGGCGCGTCGTGCCTGCGCGCGGCTGGCCGCCGCTGGTGCGCTGGCGGGCGCGACCTGCCTGCATATGCGGCCGAGCTGGCGGCCCTGTCGCACGGCTTCGCGGTGGTCGAGCGCGCGCGGCCGCCCCGACGGCCAGCGCGCTGCGCTGTCATCGGCGACACCGCGGACTTCTCGGTGTGGCGCTGCGCCCCCGGTCGGGGGCATCCATGAGACCTGACGCACCGAGGGACATCGCGGTGGTGGCGGCCACGTGCCTGGGCGCGCCGGGTCGCGAGATGCGCGCCGGCCGTGCCCTCGGCCCAGCTGCGACCTCCTGCGCTGCGGGCTTCCTGCTCGCGGCCTGTCTGCTCGCGGCCTGCGCGGCGCCGCCCCAGCGGGACGGCTCTGCGGCCAGCGCCGCCGGCGGTGAAGCGACAGAGGCTGGCGCGTTGGCGGGCGACACCGCCGGTCCCGACGTCGCCGCTGCCGACCGCCCTCGTCTGGGCACGGTGCAGTGCGCGCTGCCGGCCCCGTCGTCCACGCCCGCGTGGCTCCGGGACGCGGTCGGCTATCAGGTCTGGGTCCGCAGCTTCGCCGACAGCGACGGTGACGGCGTGGGTGACCTCCCGGGCCTCACGGCCCGCCTCGACTACCTCAACGACGGTAAGCCGGGCGGCGACGACCTTGGCGTGGACGTGCTGTGGCTCAGCCCCGTGTTCGTGTCACCGTCCGACCACGGCTACGACACCACCGACTACCTCAAGATCCAGCCTGCGTACGGCACGAAGGCAGACCTGCTCGCGCTGTTGAAGGCTGCCCACGCGCGGGGCGTCCGCGTGATGCTCGATCTGGTGATCAACCACTGCTCCGACCAGCACCCGTGGTTCGTGGCCTCGGCCGCGTCCGCCACCAGCGCGAAGCGGATGTGGTTCAACTGGCGCGCCGACAATCCAGGTTGGACGCAGCCTTGGGGGCCCGGTGGCGTGTGGCATCAGCACGACAACGGCAGCTGGTACTACGGTCTGTTCTGGAAGGGCATGCCAGACCTGAACCTGGCCCACGAGGAGACCGCCGCGGCCTTGGAGGCCGTCGCCACGCACTGGGTGAAGCTGGGGGTAGACGGCTTTCGCCTCGACGCCGCCCGCTACCTGGTGGAGACGGGGGGCGGGGCGGGTCAGGCGGACACACCGGCGACTCACGCGTTCTGGCGCCGGCTGCGCAAGTCCCTGACGGCGGTGAACCCCGAGGTCGCGCTGGTCGGGGAGGTGTGGACGAAGACGCAGACCGTCGCCACCTACTTGAAGGGAGACGAGCTCCACGGCGCCTTCGACTTCGACAGCTGCGCCGGGCTGCGCAAAGGCATCGAGCTCCGGAGCGCGAGCCTGTGGCGCGGCGCGCTGTGCTCCTCCGCGGGGGTCACCGGCGGGGTCTGGGGCCGGTTTGGCGGCAACCACGACATGCCACGCCTCGCCGACGTGGCGACGACGCCGGGAGATCGCAAGCTGGCCCTGGCGGCGGTGTTGCTCGCGCCAGGGACGCCGTGGCTCTACCAGGGAGACGAGCTCGGCTTGCCGTCCGGGCCGAGCGGCGGCGATCGGCGGTACCGACTCCCCCTGCCGTGGACCGCCAGCCCGCCCGGGTACGGGTTCACCACCGGCACGCCATGGATGCCCACGCCGCCCGCGTACGGCGGCCTGGCCGTCGGCAAGCAGCTCAACGACGGGCTCAGCCTGCTCCGGTGGGCTCAGCGCCTGATTCAGACGCGCCGGGAGCTCTCAGGGCTCCGTCACGGAGCTTCACATGTGGTGCGGGTCGACGCAGGGCAGGGTGTCAACGCGGACCTCGCGTTGCTCAGGTTCGGGCCCGCCGGAGGACGCCAGAGCGCTGGCCCCGGTGCGCCAGGCAGTGGTCTCCTGGCGTTGAACTTCTCGAATTCGCAGGCGGTCACCGTGCCCAAAGACTTGGTGGCGGGCGGGACGCGTGTCCTCAGCTTCGCCGGCGCCGGCCCTTCGGATCCAAAGCAGGCGCGCGTGGTGGCGGCCCCTGGGGTCGCGCTGTGGCGTTGGTGAGACAGAATCTGTCCTAGCCGGCCGCCGCTGGGGCTCGCAAGCTGTGGCGGGGAGCGCTATCTTCTTGACCTGCGCGCAAGCTGTGCCCTCGGCATGCGCGGTGGAGGAAGGTGATGATTCGGCTCTCGCGGAATGTACTGGTCGTGGCTGCTTGTCTTTTGACCGCTTGCGGCACCCCCGACGAGGTCGTCGGCGGACCTGTCGAAGGCGCGGCGGACGCTGTCGGTGTGGGTGACGGCGGTGCCATCGACACCGGCGGCAAGGTCGACGCGGGCGGCGCCGACGCCGTGGTGGGCAGCGACACCGGCGCCGACGCTTCGGCGGCCGACGCGGCCGACGCGGCCGACACCGTGGCGGGTGACGACGCGGTCCTGCCAGACGCGCAGTCCGACGTCACAGACGCCGTAGAGAGCGATGTGGGCGGTCCGGATACCGCTACGCCCGACGCGGGTGATCCCGACGCGGGTGGCCCCGACGCTGGTGATCTCGACGCAGGTGGCCCCGACGCTAGTGATCTCGACGCTGGTGATCTCGACGCCGGCGACCTGGACGCAGGGGGCCCGAACGCAGACACAGCTGGCGGTCCCGACGCCAGCGGCGGAGACGCCGGCGAGCCCGACGCCGCCGCGCAGGACGCCGGCGGAGACAGCGCCACAAGCGACGGCGGCGCGTCCGACGGTTCCGTCGGCGGCGATGCCAGCGCCGGTGACGGCAGCGCGGCCGGGGACGCCGGCACCGTCGATGCGGGCCCCGACGTGGTCGACCCCGGTTGCGGCGGCAAGGCGGGCTGCGCCTGCAACGTGTGGAAGGACTGCGCCAGCGGCCTCGCATGCGCCGGGGATCCGAAGGTCTGCGTCGACCCGTGCACCGCGTCGCCCAAGCTCGCTGAAGAGCCGTGCAACCAGTTCGACGACGACTGTGACGGCAGCACGGACGAGGTGACCTGCGACGACGGCAACCAGTGCACGGTCGACACGTGCGCCGCGAACGGGTGCGTCAACGCGCCCAACGCGTCGCCCTGTGACGACGGCAACGTGTGCACCGAGTCCGACGTGTGCAAGGGCGGGGCCTGTGTTGCAGGCGCGGCCAAGAGCTGTGACGACGGCAACCCGTGCACGGACGACGCGTGTGACCCGGTGAAGGGGTGCTCGAGCACGCCGACGACGAAGCCGTGCGACGACGGCAACAAGTGCACCGAGCCCGGCACGTGCAAGGACAGCGTGTGCACCGGTGTCGTGGCGAAGAAGTGCAACGACGACAACCCGTGCACGAGCGACTGGTGCAACCCCATCACCGGCTGCAACACCAAGAACAACAGCGCCGGTTGTGAAGACGGAGACGCGTGCACCGCCAACGACACGTGCAAAGACGGCAAGTGCATCACCGGCCAGGCGAAGGACTGCGACGACAACAACGTGTGCACACTCGACAAGTGCGACAAGTCCGCGGGCTGCCAGAACATCGCCAACGAGGGCAAGTGCGACGACGGCAACGTCTGCACGGACAACGACACCTGCGCCAACGGCACGTGCGGCGCTGGCGCGACGAAGCTGTGCGACGACAACAACCCGTGCACCGACGACAGCTGCGACGCCAAGGCCGGCTGCAAAAACGTGGCGAACACCAAGCCGTGCTCCGACGGGGACGCGTGCACGGCTGACGACGTGTGCAAGGACGCCAAGTGCGTCTCTGGCGGGGCCGCCAAGTGCGACGACGGCAACCCGTGCACCGACGACACGTGCGACAAGGCCGGGGGCTGCCAGAACGCCGCCAACACCAAGGTGTGCACCGACGGCAACGCCTGCACCGAGGGCGACGCCTGCAAGGCGGGCACGTGCGCGTCTGGCGCGACGAAGCTGTGCGATGACGACAACCCGTGTACCGACGACAGCTGTGACGCCAAGACGGGCTGCAAGAACACCGCGAACACCAAGCCGTGCAGCGACGGTGACGCCTGCACGAGCGGCGACACCTGCAAGGCAGGAGCCTGCGCGGCTGGCAAGCCGAACACGTGCGACGACGGCAACCCCTGCACCAAGGACGCGTGTGACAAGAAGACCGGGTGCACCAGCGTCGACACCACGGCGCCCTGCTCGGACGGCAACGCCTGCACCAAGGGCGACGTGTGCGCCGGTGGCATCTGCAAGGCAGGCCCGCAGGTCGACTGCGACGACGGCAAGCCCTGCACCCTGGACACGTGCGACCCGAAGACCGGCTGCGTCTCGGAGAACGCGGCGGGGCCCTGCACCGACGGTGACGCCTGCACCAAGGGCGACGTGTGCGCCGGCGGCGCTTGCAAGCCCGGCGCCGCGGTGTCGTGTGACGATCAGAACCCCTGCACCGAGGACAGCTGCGACCCGAAGAAGGGCTGCAGCAACACCAACACCACCGCCAAGTGCGACGACGGCAACGCGTGCACCGAGGGCGATGTGTGCAAGGGGGGTGCGTGTGTCGCCGGGACGCCACCCAAGTGCGACGACGGCAACGTGTGCACCACCGAGAACTGTGACCCCAACGGCGGCTGCAAGAGCACCAACAACACGGTGTCGTGCAGCGACGGCGACGCCTGCACGGTCAGCGACAAGTGCAGCGGCGGCACCTGCCAGCCCGGCACCAAGCGGACCTGCGACGACGGCAACCCCTGCACCAGCGACGCGTGCGACAAGGTCAAGGGCTGCGGCTACACCGACAACACGGCGCCGTGCAGCGACAACAACGCGTGCACCAAGGGCGACCAGTGCAAGGCCGGGGTGTGCACGTCTGGCGCGCAGATCAGCTGCAACGACAACAACCCGTGTACGACCGACAGCTGCGACGGCGTGAAGGGCTGCGTCAACGTGGCGAACGCGCTCAACTGCGACGACGGCGACGCCTGCACCACGGGCGACACGTGTGCCAAGGGCGCCTGTGCGTCGGGCACCGCGATCCAGTGCAAGGACGGCAACCCGTGTACCGCGGACACCTGCGACAAGGCCAAGGGCTGCGCGTTCCCGGCCAACTCCGACAGCTGCAGCGACGGCAACGCGTGCACCAAGGGTGACGTGTGCAAGGGCGGCTCCTGCCAGCCCGGTTCGGCCGTGACCTGCGACGACAAGAACCCGTGCACGTTCGACGTGTGCAACCCGAGCAAGGGCTGCGAGACCATCGAGGTCAACCTGCCGTGCGACGACGGCAACGCCTGCACCACCGGCGACGTGTGCAAGAGCGGATCGTGCGTGCCCGGGCCTGCGCCGGCGTGCGACGACAAGAACCCGTGCACCACCGACAGCTGCGACAAGGTCAAGGGCTGCGTGTACGCCAACAACACGGCGCCCTGCGACGACGGCAACGCGTGCACCAAGGGTGACGTGTGCAGCGGTGGCGGCTGCAAGCCAGGGGCCGCGGTCAAGTGCGACGACAGCAACCCCTGCACGCTCGACGTGTGCGACGCTCAGAAGGGCTGCACCACGTCGCCGCTCGACCAGATCGCGTGTAGCGACGGCGACGCCTGCACCACGGGCGACGAGTGCAAGGCAGGCAAGTGCCTGCCGGGGGCCAAGACGGTCTGCAACGACGGCAACAGCTGCACCACCGACAGCTGCAACGCTCAGAGCGGGTGCGTGTTCCCGGCCACCACGGGCCCGTGTGAGGACGGCAACGCGTGCACCAAGGGCGACGCGTGCACCAGCACCGGCGCGTGCAAGCCTGGCGCAGACGTGAAGTGCGACGACGGCAACGCCTGCACCGCCGACTTCTGTGACCCCAAGCAGGGGTGCACCGCCAGCCCGACCACTGCGTTGTGCACCGACGGTGACGCGTGCACCAAGGGCGACCAGTGCAGTGGCGGCGCCTGCAAGTCCGGGTCGGCGCTCACGTGCGACGACAACAACGCGTGCACCACCGACACCTGCGACAAGGTGAAGGGCTGCCTGTTTACGCCCAACACGGCCGAGTGCACCGACGGCAACGCCTGCACCGAAGGCGACAAGTGCTCGGCAGGCGTCTGCAAGAGCGGCGCGCAGAAGTCGTGTGCCGACGGCAACCCCTGCACCACGGACACGTGCGATGCGAAGTCGGGCTGCGTCAACGCGCCGAACAGCGACGACTGCAGCGACGGCGACGCGTGCACGCAGGGCGACCAGTGCAAGGCGGGCAACTGCGTCGGCGGCGCCGCGCTCAGCTGCAGCGACGGCAAGCCCTGCACCAAGGACAGCTGCGACAAGACCAAGGGCTGCCAGTTCACGAACCTGACCACGGCCTGCGACGACGGCAACGCGTGCACCACGGGCGACACCTGCACCGACGGGTTCTGCAAGGCCAAGGGGCAGAAGGACTGTGACGACAGCAACCCCTGCACGTCGGACGTGTGCGACGGCAACAAGGGTTGCCTGCACACGCCGAACACGCAGCCGTGCAGTGACGGTGACGCGTGCACGGGTGGCGACGCCTGTGTCGGTGGCAAGTGCGTGGCAGGCAAGCCGCAGAGCTGTGACGACAACAACGCCTGCACCGACGACAGCTGCGACAAGAGCAAGGGCTGCGTCAACGCGGCCAACTCGAAGCCATGCGACGACGGCAGCGCGTGCACCGTGGGCGACGCGTGCGCCGCTGGCGCGTGCAAGAGCGGGACGCCCAAGGTCTGTGACGACAACAACCCCTGCACCAGCGACAGCTGCGACGCCAGCAAGGGCTGCGTCAACGCCGCGAACACGGCGCCTTGCAGTGACAGCGACGCGTGCACCAGCGGCGACAAGTGCACCGCAGGGCAGTGTGTCGGTGCCGTCAAGGTGACGTGTGACGACAACAACCCGTGCACGGCAGACACCTGCGACAAGGCCAAGGGATGCACCTTCACCGACACGACGGCGCAGTGCGACGACGGCAACGCCTGCACGGTTCAGGACGCGTGCAAGAGCGGCAAGTGCGCAGGCATCGGCGTCCAGTGCGACGACAACAACCCGTGCACCACGGACACTTGCACGCCCGGCAAGGGTTGCGCCTACAGCAACAACACGGCGCCCTGCAGTGACGGAGACGCGTGCACGCTCAACGACACCTGCGCTGGGGGCAAGTGCGGCGCCGGGTCGGCGGTCAAGTGCGACGACGGCAACCCTTGCACCACCGACAGCTGCGACAAGGCGACGGGGTGTAAAAACGTGGCCAACACGGCGACCTGCTCGGACGGCAACGCGTGCACCACGCAGGACGTGTGCAGCGGCGGTCAGTGCAAGGGCGCGGCGTTGAGCTGCGACGACGGCAACCCGTGCACGACGGACAGCTGCGACGCGGCGACCGGCTGCACCACCAAGGTCAACACCGAGCCGTGCAGCGACGGCAGCGCGTGTACGCTGAACGACGCCTGCAGCGGTGGTAAGTGCGCGCCGGGTACAGCGGTGAGCTGCGACGACGGCAACCCGTGCACGACGGACACCTGTGACGCGAAGACCGGCTGCAAGAACGCGCCCAACACCGCGACCTGCAGTGACGGCAACGCCTGCACCGAGAAAGACGTGTGCACCAACGGGCAGTGCAAGGGGCAGGGCGTCACCTGCAGCGACGGCAACCTGTGCACAGCCGACAGCTGTGACCCGGCCAAGGGCTGCACCTTCACCAACACGACCGATCCCTGCAGCGACGGCAACGCCTGCACGCTCAATGACACGTGCAAGGACGGCAAGTGTGGCGGGGGGAGCGCGGTGAGCTGCGACGACGGCAACCCCTGCACGACCGACAGCTGCGACCCGAAGTCGGGCTGCGCCAACGTGGCCAACACCAACACGTGCAGCGACAACAACGCCTGCACGGACAAGGACGTGTGCACCCAGGGCAAGTGTGTGGGCTCGCAGGTGACCTGCGACGACGGGCAGCTGTGCACCAACGACTTCTGCGATGTCGACAAGGGCTGCCAGACCACGCCGAACACGAAGCCCTGCAACGACGGCACGGCCTGCACCAAGGACGACACCTGCGCCGGCGGCGCCTGCGTGGGCGCCAAGGTGGACTGCGACGACGGCAACCCGTGCACGGCCGACAGCTGCGACCCGGCCAAGGGGTGCCAGCTCAGCAACGTGGCCGACAACACCAAGTGCGGCGACGTCGGCATCTGCCTGCAGGGCGGCTGCACCAAGGGCAGCGACATCAACCCAGCGCTGAACTGCAAAGAGATCAAGGCCCAGTGGGACACCGCGCCCAACGGTGCCTACTGGGTGGACCCGGACGGAACGCAGGGCGCTGGTGGCAAGTACCAAGTGTACTGCGAGATGAAGCTCTTCGGCGGAGGCTGGATCAAGATCGACAACGAGTGGCTGTCGAAGCTGACCGTGCTGAAGAACATCATCCCCGGCGGCAAGTGCGAGATGACGCCCACGCAGTGGCGGTCGTGGGATCAGTTCAACGGGTCGACCGCGAACACGCACTTCTGCATGGCGGCCAACAAGTACAACCACTTCCCGGCCTACACGGAGATGCGGCAGTCCGGCGTGCAGCTGCTGGGGTACACCCCGGGCAACAGCGACACCTTCGACGCGTACACGAACTGCTACGGCACGCAGTGGCAGGGCAGCTTCTGTTTCGGTCCCTCGGCGGAGATGTACAGCATGAACACGAAGAACATCAGCCTGGCCAACGGCAAGCTCTCGCCCAAGTACAACCAGTCCATCAAGCTCAAGTCGGCGGCGACGGACTTCGAGATCCGCTCGCGCGAAGAGGGGCCGCAGAAGGAAGGCATCATCTGGAAGACAGGGGCCATCTATCTCCGGTAACGACGGCCTCGCGCCCCTCGCCGTGGAGCGCCTCTTCGTCGCGTTGCCCCTGCCGGACGAGGCCGTTGAACGCCTGGTCGACCTGCAGTGGGGGCTGCCGCGGGCGCGCTGGAGCGATCCAGATCAGCTCCATGTGACGGTGGCCTTCGTCGGCGAGGTGCGCGCCTCGGAGGGCGCGGCCCTGCGACGCACACTCGCAGACGTGGACCTGCCGCCGGTGTCGCTGGTGCTGCGCGGCGTGGGGCACTTTCCGGGCAAGGGCGCGCCGCGCGTGGTGTGGGCGGGTGTGGAGCCGACGCCGTCCTTGCTCGCGCTCAAGCGTCGAGTCGATCAGGCCGTGGGTGCGGCAAACCTGCGCCAGGAGCGCCGCCGATTCCGGCCACACGTGACCTTGGCGCGGCTGAGCGACACGCCGTCGGCGCGGGTGGCGGAGTTCGAGGCGACGCGCAGCCTGTTTCGTGCGCCGCCGATGTCGGTCGAGAGCGTGGATCTGATGCGCAGCGTGCTGCTCCCCGAGGGGGCCGACTACCAGCGTGTGCAGCGCGTGCAGCTGCGGGGCTAGCTGCGCCTCAGAGCGTCCCCTGGGGCTCCTGCGCTTCACCGAAGAGCCAGGCGACGCGGCCTGCCCACTGCGCCAGCGCTGGCTCGTGGGGCGTGAGCGGATAGCGTCGGTAGAGCGCGTGCACGGCCTGCATGCGGGCGGCCGCCGGCGCCATCTGACGGGCGAGCCGTGGGGCCCGCGCCATGCCGCGCGCAGAGCGCAGCACGTCGCGGATCCTGGGCAGGGGCATCTTCTGCAGCAGCCCGGCGGCAGCCATGGTCTCCGTCATGATCCCCGCCGACAGGACGGCTGCGCTGTCTGCGCCGGTCAGGCCCTGGGTCAGCCGACGAAAGACGCCGTACGCGGCGCACACCGCTCCGACGTCGCGCTGATAGTCCGCTTGATATCGCCAGGTCGCCGCGAGAGAGCCAGGATCTCCGGCGCGCCGCGCCGACTCGGACAGGTGGAACGCCGCGACGAGCCCCGGCCCGACGCCGCTGCCATGCCCGGGAAAGACCTGACACGCGGCGTCGCCGAGCAGCGCGATGCCGGGCGCCCCGAGCCGGTCCCAGGCGCGGCGGAGCGGGATCGCGCCTGCCCCCCCGAACACCTTGGCGCCGATCCACGGCTGCTGGGCGATGAAGTCTGCGAGCAGTCGTGGTCCGCTGGGTACGCCGTCCACGGGGATGCTGCCTGTGAGCACGTCGACCTCGGACAGGTCCGTGCTCACCTGAACCGTGAGCGTCGAGAAGCCACCCGCGACGCTCACCAGAGAGACGCTCTCGCCAGGCCGCAGGCGGTGTTCCGAGAGCCAGCTGGCGGCGCCCTTCGGGTCGCGAACGTGGTGGACGTGTTGGGCCGCGCTGCACACGTCGCTGCGGGGCACGCCGCCGGTCGCCAGGGTCGGGACCTGCTCGCGGAGCACGCCGCTCATCCCGGCTGCGTCGACGAAGAGCGACGCCTCCAGGGTCTTGGAACCCGAAGGGCCCGACACCGAGAGCGCCACGGGGCGCCCTTGCCGGAGGGTCAAGCGCCCAGCGCGGGTCTGATCCAGCACCTCGACCCCGGCTGAGACAGCCGCCCGGTGCAGCTGCCGCACAAGGTGCCGCATGTCGATGTGCCGCACGGGGGCAGGTCGCATCGTGACGCGCCCAGGCCCCTCGAGGGACGCCATGACAAAGGCCGGCCCGAGGCCCCGGCTGACCGGCGGGCGCGGCTCGGGCAGCCCGGCGTGTCGCATCATCCAGGGGGCGACGCCGTTGACCCAGCACGCGCCTGCGTCGTCGAGGCTCGCGCGCTCCACCAGCACGACGTCGCGGCCCGCTCGCGCCATGCGGGTGGCTGCCCACGTGCCTGCGGCGCCGGCTCCCACCACCACCACGTCCGCCTTGCGTGTCATGCGTCGCCTCCTGCGCGCCCGCGTTCGCGCGGGGGAGCAGCGTGCCATCTTGGGGGGGCGCAGCGCCACGGTCGCGGCACGAGCGAAAATCCTCGCTTGACCCCGGCGACGGCGTCACCGCACCCTCCGCGCCCGCCCCCTGTGTGTGCGGGACGCACTCACGGTGTACAGCCCGCGCCTCAGGAGTCCGCCATGACCCATCGCTCACTCGTCGTCGTCGCCGCGCTGCTCGGCATCACCGCCTGCGGAAAAGCCCCAGCTGACAAGGCCGCAGCCACGAAGGCGGCGGCCCCAGCCAAGGCGGTCGCCGCCGCACAGCCCCACGCCAAGGCACAGGCCAAGGTGCCGGTCCCTGCGGCCGCTCCGGTGGCCGCCAAGGCCGGCGGCGCCAAGGATCAGGACGGCGCTCCCCCAGCGGGCGAGGCGGCCTGCGGGGCTCACGGCAAGGGCGGCAAGGACGCCCCCGGCTGCCCCGGCATGCCCGCCGCTGCCGCCGTCGGTGACAACCCCGCCGCCGCACCAGCGGCCGGCGCCGGAGACGCGTCGACCCAGGTCGCCGGCAAGGTCTACGGCAAGGGCGTCTCCGACGTGCCCACCGTACACGTGAGCAAGCTCCTGGCCGAGGTCGAGACCTATGTCGGCAAGCGCGTGCGAGTCGAGGGCCTGGTGACCGACGTGTGCCCGATGCGAGGCTGCTGGTTCAACATGGCCGGCGACAAGCCCGGCACCCAGCTCCGCTTCAAGGTACGGGACGGCGTCATGGTCTTCCCCATGTCGGCCAAGGGGCAGTACGCCGTCGCCGAGGGCGTGGTTCGCAAGATCCCGCTGACCTTGGAGCAGACCAAGAAGTACATGGCGCATCAGGCTGAAGAGAAGGGCGAGAAGTTCGACCCGGCCTCGGTCACCAAGCCGACGACGCTGGTGCGGCTCGACGGCGTGGGCGCGGTGCTTCGAGACAAGAAGTAGAGTCGTGCGCTTTCGGCAGCAACTCCGTGCGCTGCATCGTGATATTGGCTACGCGCTGGCCGCGATGACGGTGAGCTACGCCCTCAGCGGCGTGGCGGTCAATCACGTCGACGACTGGAACCCGAGCTACAGCATCGAGCGTGGCTCGGTGGCCGTGGGGGCTCTGCCCGAGGGGCTCGACGCGCAGCAGGCCCACGTCGCCCGGGCGCTCTCGCTCGAGGACGCTGAGGTGCGCGGCCGGCACGCGTCCGGGCCCGACGAGCTCACCCTGTTCCTGCGGGAAGGTGGCGAGGTCAAGGTCGCCGTGTCGACAGGCCGGGGTGTCATCAAGCGGGTGTCACGCCGCGCCGGCGTGTTTGAGGTCAACGTCCTTCACCTCAATCACATCAAGGGCGCCTGGACCTGGGTCGCGGATATCTTCGCGCTCCTGCTCGTCTTTCTCGCGCTGAGCGGTCTCTTCATGCTCCGCGGGCGCAAGGGGCTCGCTGGGCGCGGCAAGTGGTTCGTCGCTGGCGGGGCGCTGGTTCCCGTGATCGCAATCGTCTCGTACTACATGTCTCTTTGACGATTTACGTTATGAAGTCCATAGCTATTTCTTCTTCGTCATTGAGAATTCAGCCCAGAACCAGCCTCGGACGTCCCCGGTGTTGAAGCCCGTCGCTGCGTCGTCCGGGTAGTGCTTCGCGAGCGCTGCGCTCACCTTGGGGTCGAGGTCCGCCGCAGGACCGTGGCACGCCGTGCAGACGCCGCCCATGCCGATCATCTCGAGATAACCGCGCTTGCCGTCCCCACGGTCGACGGTCATGCGCGCGGGGACCTTGTCACGGCGTCGCTTGGCGGCTTCGTCGACCAGCTCCTTGGCCCACGCCGGCGGCGCGTTGGCTGGGTTTCGCAGGCGGTGGCTCGTGCGCCCCAGCTTGACCCCGGCGGTCTGCGCCGCGGCCGTCAGGGTGCCAGCGTCGGCCTTGCATGCGCTCAGGGCAGCGACGGGCCCCCCAGACTTCATCGCGCCGACGAGCCGAGTCTTCAGCGACGTCTTCAGCGTCTTCAGCGCAGCGGCCACGTGCTGGGGTGGCGGTCCCATGCTCACCTCGCCGGCGCCAAGGACAGACTTGAAGTGGGGCGAGTTGGCCGGTCGAGCTGGCTTCGCCTCGGTCGGCGTGGCGGAAGGTGGGCCGAGCCCTTGGGGCGACGCAGCTGGCGTCGACGGTCCCTTGCACCCGACGAGAGCGAGCGAGGCGATCAGGGCGAGCGCCACGCCGAGCGCCACGCCGAGCGTCGGCGTGCCTGGCGACGGCCGGCGACAGGGGCCGGCGACCGGTGTTGTGGCGGGCCGGACGGTCTCGAGGGCAGGGTGCAGCGGCATGTAGAGGCTCCAGGTGCGCAAGCGCGCAGGGTCGCCAGCGCGGCGGTGGGCGCCCAGTGTAGGCAGCGCAGCGGCGGGTGTCGCGCCCTGGGTCGCGCAAGCGGCTTCGGCGCATGCGACGCCCGTTGCCCAGGACCGCCCGCAGGTCTACCCTCGGAGCCCCGAGCCAAAGGTCCATGCCCAACTCCACCGCCACGTCGTCCGATGCCCGAGTAGGCCAGGTGTTCGCCGGGCGCTACGAGATCCTGCGCCGCATCGGCACGGGCGGCATGGCCGTGGTCTACGCGGGGCGCGATCGCACGCTGCAGCGCGACGTGGCGCTCAAGATCTTGAAGCCCGCGGCCATGGACGACCCCAGCGCGCCGGAGCGGCTCCGTCGCGAGGCGCGGGCCGCAGGGCAGCTGCACCACCGTCACATCATCACCTTCCACGACGTCGGCGAGACGGAGGGCGTCATCTTCATCGTCATGGAGCTGCTGCGTGGGCACACGCTCGCGGCGGAGCGTCGCAAGTGCAACCGGCTCCCGGCCCTGCGGGTCGCCCGCGTCGGCGCGCAGGTCGCGTCGGCGCTCAAGGTGGTTCACGCCGCAGGCATCATCCACCGTGACCTCAAGCCCGACAACGTGTTCCTGATCGACGACGCCGGCGACGACTACGTCAAGCTGCTCGACTTCTCCATCGCGAAGCTGCCGGCGACGCTGGTGGACGGACGGATCACGCAGACAGGGACCGTTCACGGCACGCCGCAGTACATGCCGCCAGAGCAGGCCATGGGCGACCCCGTGTCTCCGGCCTCGGACATCTACGCGCTCGGTGCGGTGCTCTTCGAGATGCTCGTGGGCAAGGCGCCCTTTCACGCCAACAACGTCGTGGAGCTGCTCACGGTCCAGAGCACCGAAGACGCGCCGCTCGTCCGGACCTTCGAGCCGGACTGCCCGGAGATCCTGGAGCAGCTCGTGGCGCGCATGCTCTCTCGCCAGGTGCACCACCGCCCGGCGACGGCGGACGAGGTGGAGCGTGCGCTGGCCGAGGTCATTCAACACTGCGTTCAGCTTGGCGACGCGCCGCCGCCGCTGCCGAGCAAGTCTCGCAAGCGCATGCCCAAGGCGGACCGCACGCAGGCCTCCGAGTCGCAGCTGACCCCCGCAGACTTCGACGCGCCGCTGCACGGCGAGAGTGAGACGGCCACGGGGCCGATGCTCGCGACGCCCATCCTTGCGCCGAGCGCGGTCGAGGCGGCGGTCCGCAAGGCCGAGCGCGCTGACCCGGAGGCGCCGACCCACCGCGCCGTGTCTCGCCCGAAGTCGGTGCGCACGCGCGCGGTCGCTCGGCGCACGGGCGCGGCAAAGGTGCCGCCGCGGCCCGGGGTCGACACCCGACGCGTGGCCCGAGCGAGCGTCCGCAGCGGCGCGTCGCCGCGGCCGGCGAGCGCGGCGGTCCCCAGACCGGGCCCGGGGGAGAAGGGCTCCGCTGGAGAGCGCAGCGCACCGACCCCTGCCTCAGAGGGCGAGGCTCCGGCGTCATCGGTCCCTCGCCCCACGCGCCGCGGCAAGGCAGCGGCGGCCAAGTCGCGGGGCGGGCAGGCCAAGGACCGAGACGCGCCTGCCGGGGCGTCGCCCACGGGCGCCGCAAGGCCGAGGCGGGCCCAAGCGAAGGCGGGTCGCCGCGCCCCCGCGGGGCGGCCGACGGCTCGCTCGGGGCGCACGTCAGAAGCAGGGTCCCCGCCCGCGCTGCCGCCGGGTGACGAGGCCGCTACGTCGCGCCCCCGTCGGTCGACCCTCCCTCGGTGGTCGGGGCAGGAGAGCGGCGCACACGACGACGGGCGGGGTAGCCCAGGCGCCCCATCCAGCCCAGGCGCCCCGTCCAGCCCAGGCGCCCCATCCAGCCCAGGCGCCCAAGCCAGCGGAGCTGCGCGCAGCGGGCGGCAAGGCCACGCCCCGGGCGATGACGGCGCGGACGATGACCGCGCGTGAGCCCGGGTCGTCGTGTCTGCCGCGGCCCCGGGGTCGAGAGAGGTGCCCGTTGAACCAGCCCCCCCAGCCGACCCCGCGTCCGTCGGTGTCTCGCAGGGGCGGGAGCGCCGCGCTCGCGCTCGTCGCGGCCCTGTGGTCGTGGGGCTGCGCGGCCGACGCGCCGTCGGCTGAGCCGCCTCCGGTCGGCTACGTGCCCGTCGACGTGGGGCGCGACTGCCCCTCTCCCGCACCCGAGTGGCACTGCATGCTGCCCTTCCCAAGCAACTTCCACCGCGCCGAGGTCGACGGGGCGCCACGGGTCGTCTTGCCGGCGCGCGGCGTGCCGACCACCACCGACGGCGAGCGCGTCGACCTCCTCGCCCAGCGGCCGGTGGGCGGCGCGTCGCTGCTGCCCCAGATCGCCGCGTTGATCCCGACCCCCTTCGACCCCGCGTCGCTCGTGTTTCACGACCAAGACCTGTCCCGTAGCCGGGCCGCGAGCACCAGCCCGACGCTGATCATCGACGCTCAGACGGGAGAGACCGTCGCGCACTTCGCGGAGGTCGACCCGCGGCCGGAGTCGCCGGAGCACAGGGCGCTGATGCTCCGACTGACCCAGCCGCTCCGGTGGGGGCGCCGCTACGTCGTGGTGATCCACGGGCTTCGCGACGCCAAGGGCGTAGCGCTCGTGCCTTCGCCCCACTTTCAGAAGCTCCTCTCCGGCGGGCTCGCGACCGAGGTGGGCCGGGCGCAGTCGGCCTACTACGACGCCCACGTGTTGCCGGTGGTCGACGCGGCCGGGGTCGCTCGGGACCAGCTGGTGCTCGCGTGGGACTTCACCACCGCCGAGCGTGCGAGCGTGTTGGGCACGGTGGCGTCCATGGCCGAAGCGGCGCGCGCCGCGGCCCAGAAGCCCGAGACGTTGCCCGGCGTCGGCGCGTTTACGCTGCACAACAAGGCCGAGAATCCGGCGCCGGACGTGGCCTGGCGACTCGACGGCGAGGTGGCGCTGCCCGCCTTCGTCGACAGCCCCACGTTTCCCAGCCGTCACGTCTCCACGACGCCGACGGGCACCTTCGCCGTGCCGGTGCGGGTGCTTGTGTCCAAGGCCGCCGCCGAGACGCTCCAGTCTGGGGGCGCACCTCCGGTTCTACTGGCGGGGCACGGCTTCTTCGGCGACCGGGGCGAGGCGGACGGCAGCAGCTATCGCGCGGTGTCCCAGCGCGCCGCGGCGGTGGTGGTGGCGCTGGACTGGTGGGGCCTGTCCAAGCCTGACGTTGGCCCCGTGGTTCAAGGCATCTTGGGCACCATCGGCCCCATCGTGCACCTGCGTGACCGGCTCGAGCAGGGCGTGGTCAACGTAGCCGCCGTCGCTGCGCTGACGCGGGCCCTGGCCTCGTCGCCTGCGGACCAGGGGCAGTTTGGGGCGCTCACGCTGCCAGGGACGCAGGTGCGGCTCTTCCAGGCCAGCGCGCCGCGGGTCTACTTCGGGTGTAGCCTGGGGCACATCCTGGGGGCGACGTCCGTGGCCCTCGCGCCCGACATCGACCGCGCCGCGATTCAGGTGGGTGGGGCGGGGCTGGGGCTGATCATGAGTCGGTCGCTCCCCTTCGGCAGCCTGCAGGCGATGCTCGACGGCCGCTTCGCGCACCGCGGCGACGGGCTGCTGGCGATCGTCCAACTCGCGGAGCTGCTCGCGCCAATCGACCCCGTCTCTTGGGCGCCGGAGACGGCGACGCGCCCCGTGCTGATGCACGCAGGCCACGGCGACGCCTCCGTGCCGCTCCTGTCCGCCCGCCTGCACGCACGGGCGCTCGAGCTACCGCTGCTCACACCCGCCGTGGAGCCTGTCTGGGGGCTGTCCGCTGCTCCGGTCGAGGGCGCGTCGCGCGGCTATGTCGAGGTGGACTTCGGCGTCGCGGATCCCGCGGTCGTGGCGCGCTCGCCCAGCAAGGAGACCCCGGTGCACAACGACGTGCGGCGCACCAAGGCGCTGGTCGAGCAGATCGGCGCCTTTCTCGCGACCGGAACGGTCACGGCCACGTGTGACGGCCCGTGTGACCCGCAGTGAACTCGGACCCGACGGCAGCGGTGCAGACCCCAGCGACCCAGACTACAGCGGCTCGATCAGCGCCCTCGGAGCGCAGAGCGTGAGGTAGGCCTCGGGCGGCCGCGCCTTGTTGCGGCCCCACCACGTGCGCAAGGACCAGCGAAAGCAGCGCCGCAGGTCGTCGCTGCCCGGCACCTCTTCGGCGCTGGCCGGGTCGCGGTTGATCACCAGCGGCGCCGTCGTCTGACCTGCCGGGCGGCCGTCGGTCCAGGTCAGCGGTGCGTCCGCGGGCACCTTGAACCACGGCGATCCGCGCCCGGACGACATGCCGATCAGCCCGAGCCCGCCGGCGGAGGGAGAGACCGGCGTCACGTCCTCGGGCCGCACCTTCACGCGCAGCTCCGAGCACGTGTCCCGGACCACGACGGTGTCGAGCTTGGGCCCGGGCTCCCGTGCCTGAATGTACAGCCAGCTGTAACGACGCAGGTTCATCACCCGGCCTGTCCCGCCGAAGCGCAGCTCGGCCTTGTTGGCCACGCGCTCGTCCGACTCGGCGTTGTGGAAGGCGGGAGACCGCCGCCAGTAGCGCCCGACGTCCTTGTCGCGGACGAATGACGTCAGCCGAAATCGCCCTGTCCTCACCTGAACCAGGCTGGCGCCTTTGACCCCCTGGCGTCGACGCACGGCGGGCACGCCCGCTCGCAGGGTCACTGCGGTGTGGTCGCGGTAGACGTAGCGTGTCTCCCGCAAGATGGCGGGCACAACGTCAGTGACCCGCACGAAGAGGCGCAGGTCGAGGTGGCGCAGCGCGTGGAGCCCGGCGACGCAGGGGTCGTTGTCGCGCTCTTCGCGGCTTCGGCGGCGGGTGGCGCGCCGTGTGATCGGCCGCACCTGCAGCCACGCGCCCTGCCGTTCCAACACCTGAAAGGTCACCGCGCGGCCCAGCTGATAGGGCTTGTGGGCGAAGAGGGGATCGTGCGCACGGTGCGCGTCCTGCCGCGGCGCGGCGTAGAGCCACGCGCCCCGCTTCACCAGCGCGAAGACCGCCGAGGGTTGGCCGCGCGCGGTCGAGGGCGAGCGCGTCGGGAGAGAGCCGCTGGAGACGCAGCCTGTCGTCACGAGCGTCGCGACCACCAGCAGCGTCGAACACACTCGCCGAGCGTGGGCTCGCGCGACGCCATGGGTCAGGTCGACATGAGGCATGGGGCTCCTCCGGGGGGCAGACAGTGGGTGGCGCCGTCCAGCTCCGTCAAGCGGCCCACCTCGCTTGCGTTGACGGGGGCGGCCGCTGCACCCTCGCCGCTGCATCCAGGAGCCCCGCATGCGCATCGTCACGTGGAACGTCAACAGCTTGAAGGCCCGCCACGACTATGTCGCAGCGTACTTGGACGAGGAGTCCCCGGACGTCTTGTGCCTGCAGGAGCTGAAGCTCGAAGACGACAAGGTGCCCACCGCCCTCTTCGTCGAACGTGGCTACGAGGTGGCCATCCATGGCCAGCGTCAGTGGAACGGCGTGCTGATCGCCAGCAAGTGCGGGCTCGACGACGTGCACACGGGGCTGCCTGCGGGGGACGAGGGGGCTGCGCGGCTCATCGCGGCCACCGTGGCGGGCGTGCGCGTGGTCAACCTCTACTGCCCACAGGGCCAGGCGGCCGACAGCCCCAAGTTCCAGTACAAGCTGGGCTTTTACGACGCGCTGCTGGAGTGGGTCGCCGCCGAGCTCAGCGCCGACCAGCCCGCAGCGATCCTCGGGGACCTGAACATCGCGCGAGAGGCGCGCGACATCTTCAGCGTGCAGCAGCTCGAGGGGGTGCCGAGCTTCCACCCCGAGGAGCACCGGCGCTGGGACGCGCTGCTCGACCTGGGGTTCGTGGACGTGTGCCGACCGTGGATGCCGCCGGGCACGTACAGCTTCTGGGACTACCGCGGCGGCGCCTGGCAGCGCGACATGGGCATGCGCATCGACCACCTGCTGGCCACCGCCCCGCTCGCGGCGCGGGTGCGGGGCGCAAGGGTGGTGCGGGACTGGCGCAAGAACCGAGGCGAGCTGCGCGCCTCGGACCACGCGCCGGTCGAGGTCACGCTGCGTCCGTGAGTCGCCTCGCGTGTCTGGGCTCGGCGCTCCGCCGGGGCTGGGTCAGAGCGTGAACAGCAGCTCGGACAGCAACGCGCCGGGGAGCCGCATGCTGCTCGTGGAGCGCGCGCCGTAGGTGTCGCTCGACAGGAGCAGCTCACGCTCGGCGCTGAGCGCCTCGAGCGAGCCGCCCAAGATGCGCTCGACCGTGTCGTCGAAGCGCATCACCGAGAGCGGCGCCACGACCTCGCCGCCCTCCACCCACAGCGTCGCAAAGCGGGTCATGCCGGTCAGGCGCCCTGCGGGCCTGTCGGACCAGTTCGTGTACCAGAGGTTGCCGACCCACACGCCCGTGCCGAGCGCAGCCAGGACGTCGGCGGAGGGCAGGGTGCCGGGCGCCATGGCCAGCGAGTCCGGTGACTCGCCGGCGCCTGTCGTGACCAGGCCGAACTCGCGAGCGGAGCGCGGCGACACCAGACAGCCGGCGTGCCTTCCGTCGCGGATGAGGTCGACGGTGTCGGGTCGCCGGAACCCAGCCGCGCCGAAGGGGGCCGCCACCCCGCCCGCCACGTCTTCCGAGAGGGTGACCGCCGGGCTCAGCTGGGCGCGGCCGTCCACCAACCGCTGCAGGGCGCTGTGGTGCGTGCGCTGTGACTTGGCGCCGAAGCTGTCCCAGGCCAAGAGGCCCAGGACCTCCCCCAGCGCCGTGGGGGTCAGCCAGGCCCGCACCGCCCCCGGTGGCACCTTGTGCGCCGGGCGGCGGAGCACAGCGAGCTGCGTCACCGCGGCGCGCACGCGCTGGGCCAGCACGTCGGGGTCGAAGCGCATGCCGGCGTAGTCGGACTTCACCGCCTTGTCGCCACCAGCGTGCACGCTGAAGTCGAGGTGGAAGGCGTGGCGCGCGTGAAAGCTGCGCTGTCCATACGAGCTCGCAAAGCCAGTACACACGGGACCAGACGCCCAGATCCCGACGAGGTCCGCGTCGCCTGCCGCGTCGATCAGCCCAGCGAGCGCGACCTGGCTGGGCGGCAGGCTGTCCGCGCCGATGTCGACGACGCCCTCCGTGGCTTCGCACAGCAGCAGGTGCGGATCTGCGGGCACGTGGGTCAGGTCCGCGCGCATGGTCGCGACGGCCTCGGCCGCGCGCGCCAGGTCGGTGGCCAGGTCGCCGGTGAGCGAGAGCGTGGTCGCGCTCTGGCGATCGTTGGCGCTCAGCTTCAGGGTCACCACCGCTTGCCAGACATGCCCCGCCTGCCGGACCTGCGCACCGTTGAAACGGACGAAGTCGCTCGACTCGGCCCCGAGGGACGCCGTGAGCGCCTCCTCCGGCCGCAGCTGGGTCATGAGCCGGGTGACCCACGCGTCGAAGTGGTCGCGCTGCCGCGCCGCGAAGCCCGCGCTCACGAGACACCTCCGAACACCGAGACCTCAGCGAAGTGGCACATGGGCGTCGCGTGGCCCACCCGCACCGCCTGGTTGGGCTCGCCCTTGCCGCAGTAGGGCGAGCCGTGCAGCTGCCAGGTCGTGGCGTCGCCGACCGCGACCAGGTTCCGCCAGAACGTCGCCGAGATGCCGCGATAGTTCGGTTTCTTCACGACCTCGCGAAGCTCTCCGTTCTCGATGCGTTGGCCCCACTCGCAGCCAAACTGGAACTTGTTGCGCGAGTCGTCGATGGACCAGCTCGTGTTGGCCCGCATCAGCACGCCCCGCTCCACCCCAGCGATGAGCTCGGCCTCGCTCTTGTCACCGGGCTCGAGGTTCAGGTTCGCCATGCGGTCGATGGTTGGGCGGTTCCAGCTGGTGGCGCGGCTGCTGGCGACGCCGGGGAGCCCGGCCCTGGCTTGAGAGCGCGCGCCTCCCAGCGGCCGCAGCAGGGTGCCGCGCTCGATGAGGTGCACCCGCTCTGCGCCGAGGCCGTCGTCGTCCCACCCGTAGCTGGCGAACTCTCCAGACACCGACGGATCGAAGGTGACGTTGAGCAGCTCGGAGCCGTATTGGTAGGACCCGAACATCTCGGGCGTCACGAAGCTGGTGCCGGCGTAGTTGCGCTCGTCGCCCAGGATGCGATCCAGCTCGATGGGGTGGCCGATGCTCTCGTGCACCTGCAGCACCATCTGATCGGGCGCCAGGAGCACGTCCATGACGCCGGTGGGGCAGGGTGGGGCCGCCAGCAGCTGCAGCGCCTCCGACGCGACGACGGGCGCCTGCGCCGCGTAGCCGATGTCCGCCAGCACCTCCCAGCCCCCTTGGCGACACACCCCCCGCCCGCCGAGCGTGCGCAGCTGAGCGTCGTCGCCGTCCGCCGCGGTCGCCGCCAGGTCCGGCACCAGCAGCTCCGTCTCCTGCACCACGTGGGCCCCCGCGGTGCTCACCAGCAGGGCCTCGGCGCGCGTGTGCCAGAGCGCAGCCTCCCGATCGACGATGCGCGGACTGACGTTGAGCGCCTGGTCTGCGTCGCGCAGCAAGGCCAGCTTGTCG
>JAUIAC010000409.1 GCA_030425545.1 bacterium
CCAGCGGCGAAGGGCGCGGGCAGGTGCCGCGGCAGATAGAGCAGCGCCTGGCGCTCGTAGTCGAAGGCGCCCGGGACGCGCAGGGTGGGGACGGTGTCGGCGATGCCGAGGCGCGCGGTGAACTCGGTGAAGTCGTCGCCCACGGCCAGCGTGGCCGAGGTGAACACCCGCACGGAGCGCTCGGCCAAGAGCGTACGGCGGAGCACCGGCGCGACCTGGACGGGGCGCGCGACGATGGCGGTGCTGCGCGGCCGCTGCTCCACCCAACGCACCAGCCCGTCGGCCGTGCCCAGCTCCGGCGCCAGGAGCGCGCCGAGATCCGACTGCAGCGCGGCCAGGGACTCCTGCGCCTTGTCGAGCGCGGCGCTGCCCGAGAGGGCGCCCAGCTGGGTCCAGAGGCGGTCGCAGGCGCGGTGGAGCGGCTCCCGCCCGGCCTGCAAGGACACCAACGCCATGTCGTCGAGCTGCTTGGAGCCCGCGAGGCGTCGGGCGTCAGCGAAGAGGTCTGCCGCCGCCGTGCCCAGGGCGCGCAGCTCGGTGTGGGCGGCGTCCGCGGAGCCCGGATCGGCGGCGTCCTCGGCGGTGAGCGCGTCGACGATGTCGCGGCGGAGGCGGTCCACCCGGTTGGAGCTCAAGCTGGTGCCGAAGAAGCGCGAGGCCACGTCCTCGAGCGCGTGGGCCTCGTCGATGACGATGGCGTCCACCGCGGGCAGCAGCGCCGCCCCGTCGAAGCGCTCACGCAGGGCGTAGTCGGCCAGCAAGATGTGGTGGTTGACCACGATGACCTGCGCCTGCAGCGCCCGTCGGCGGGCCTGGACCACGAAGCAGTCGGCATAGGCGGCGCAGTCGGTGCCCTGACAGTTGTCGGAGGTCGACGTCACCTCTGGCCAGATGGGGTGACGGTCGTCGACCCCCGACACCTCGGCGATGTCACCGGATCGACTCTTGTGCAGGACGTCGCTGATGGCGATGAGGGCGGGCGACAGGGCGCCACCGAGGACCGCGTGCCGGGTCAACGCGCTGGCCACCCGGGTGTGGCAGAGGTAGTTGCTGCGCCCCTTGAGCACCGCGACGTCGACCACGGCGCCGGTCGCCTGCAGCGCCACCGGCAGGTCGTGGTCCACCAGCTGGCCCTGGAGCTGACGCGTCGCCGTCGAGATCAACACCCGCTGCCCCGCGCTCAGCAACGGCAGCAGGTAGGCCAGGGTCTTGCCCGTGCCGGTGCCGGCCTCGACCACCACGTCGCGCTCGTGCCACAGCGCCTCGGCGACGGCGGCCATCATCCGCCGCTGACCGGGGCGCGCCTCGAAGTGGGGCAGCATCTCCGACAGCGCCTGCTCTGCGGCCTGCCAGCCCTTGTGCTGAGGGCCTTCGAGCTCCGGAGCGGCGCCGTAGTCCGGTGCGGCGTCAGGCCCGACGCCCGCGGCTGTCGGGGCGTCCAGCGGCGTTGCAGCCTGGTCGTGCGCGTCGGTCACGGCGCTTGCCCAGGGTAGAGCTGCGGGTTGATGGTGGCGGGGTCCCGCGGTTCGGAGTCGCCCTGGCCGTAGACGCGCACGCTCAGCCGGTCGAGGTAGCGGTGACCGTCGGGCACGATGCTGTAGCCGGCCTTGTCGAGGCGCCGGTGGAGCCGCTTGCCCGTGGCGCCCGGGGCGATGACGGCGGCCCCCTCTTCCAACGCCCAGCGGTCGCCCACGACGACCAACCGGCGCGGCTTGGCGGCGAGCACCTCGGCCAGCGCGGCGTCGGCCTGCAGCGACGCCGAGGCCGCGCGCGTGATGCCGCGCAGGTCAGGCCAGGGGCCCAGTCGCCAGGCCACCTGCAGGCCGCCGAGCCCCAGCGCGAGCACCTGACCGCCGCGGTTGACCTCACCGGTCCCAGCGGCGAAGCGCGCGACCTTGCCCGGCGCCATGCGGGAGGGCAGGCGTGTGCCCTCAAAGGTGTGGTGCGCCCCGAGCCCGAAGAGCAGCAGCGCCAGGAACACCAGCACGGGCACCGCGCGCTTCGCCGGAGCGAGGTCCTCGTCGCCGCGGGGCGTGAAGGCGAAGGCCGTGAGCCCGAGCCCGCAGAGCATGGCCGCGAAGGGCCGCGCGACCGCCAGCGCGTCGGTGACGCCGGCCGCGTCGCCCCGCGAGCCAGCCCACGCGCACCACGCCGCAGCGCCGATCACCGGCAGCAGCAGCGGCGCCCAGTCGCGCTCGCCGAGCCGGCGCGGCGCGGTGTTGCGCGCGACGCCCAGCGTGCGCCAACCGTCGGCGGCCCCAGCCCCGCCCGTGTCGGAGACGGCGGCGCTCTCCGGCCCCGGGTCCTCGCGGACCAGCCCGCGCCAGAGGCCTAGCGCGGCGACGGGCCACAGCGCGAGCCCCACCACGGTGCGCCACAGCGGCGCGGGCGCGCTGTCGAGCAGGGTGGCCAGCCCGCCCAGGGGCCCGCCCGCGGAGACGGCCGCCAGCGCCTGCCAGGCGCCGTCGAGCGGCGCGGGGAGCTCGGGCAGCCCGCCGTTGCTGAGGGCGAACGACAGCCAGCCGCTGGCCAGGTCGAGCCCCGGCGCGACGCCGCCGGTCAGCGCAGCGTGGGCGCCCAGGCCCGCGGCCGTGGCCAGCGTCCAGCCCGCCAGGGCGACGCGACGCGGCAGGGCGCCGGTGACCGAGCGCGCGCTGGCCCACAGCCCCGCAGGCAGCACCAGCGCGCTGAGGGGGGAGAGCGCCACGGCCAGGCCGTAGAGCCCGCCCGACACGGCCACGGGCCGGACCACGCCCTGGCGGAGGCCCGCCCGGAGCTGCCACAGCGCGGCGAAGGTGAGCAGGGCGAGCCAGGGCGACGCGTCGGCGCGCCAGCCCTCGTCCAAGCCCAGCGGCGCCACCGCCACCATGAGCCCGGCCAGCAGGCCCGAGATGGTGCCCCAGCCGTTGGCCCGGGCGTAGGCGACCGCCACCAGCGGCAGGGCTGTGTCCGCGACCAGGGCGGGCAGCCGGACGATGCCCGCGAACCCGCCGCTGAGCGCGCGCCAGCCGTTGAGCAGGCGGTGCAGCAGGGGCGCGGTGTGGCCGTCGGCCGGCAGCGCCCAAGCGGCCGCGACCTCGGCCGGGCCCAGGTCGACGCTGAAGAGGTGGACGGCGCGGAGGGTCAGCGTCACCGCGACGACACGGACGATGAGGCGGCGGAGATCGCGAGGATGGACGGTCATCGGGAGCCAGGAGCGGGGTGGGGGCGCGCTGCGGCGCGGGCGCACGGCCCCGACGTGGGGACCCGAGGCGGCCGTAGCTTCGGGAGCCGCGCGACCTGGGTCAACCGTCGGGCGCCGGCTGGGCGACCGCGACGACGTCGACCCCCAGCCGCTGGCCGAGCTCCGCCGCGGCTGCGCGCGCCGCAGCCGGGTCGGTGACCCGCAGCCAGCCGAGGTACACGCGCTCGCCGCCGGCGCCACCACGCGCCTCCTGCCCCAGCACGGCGTGCAGCAGCAGGTGGCGTGCGTGGACGCGGCCCTTGTAGACCACGTCGCGCGCGGTGGTCTCGAGCCGGCGGATGTCCGCGCGCCCCAGCCAGGTCGCCGCGGCCCGCTTGCCCTGGCCCTCGATCACCGTCAACCCGTCCGCGTCCAAGCGCAGCCCCGTGACGCCCTCGAGCTGAGCGGCGTGGGACATCATCTTGGCGACGGCGAGCAGGGTGCCGATGGCGACCGCGCCGAAGAGCCAACCGACCAGCCCCTTGCCCCCGGTGACCATGAGGTAGCCGATGGCAGGGACCGCCAGCAGCGAGAGCCCGCCCAAGAGCCACGCGCCCCACACGGTGACCCGGCTGCCCCACGTCGGTGGCGCCATGAGCACGAGCACGTCGGCGTCGCGCTGCCGCGGGACGAAGGGCGCGAAGCCCGCCGCGTCGGGGGTCCCGGGGGGCGGGGAGCGGTCGGTGGGGGGGGGCGGGACGGGGTCGGCCATCGCGGCAATCCACCGGAATCCCGCGCGGGGGTCAACCGCGCCCCCAAGGCCCGGCGCCGGGGCTCTGGTGAAGCCGCCACGAGACGGGCACCGTAACACCTCCTGGGGCTGGCGAGTCTTTGGAGCACCCGAACTTGGAGAACGCCATGGGAATCCTCGACCGCCTGTTCAAGTCCACGCCCAAGAAGCAGCCCGAGCACATCACGGACGCCAACTTCCACAGTGAGGTGCTCCAGAGCGAGCAGCCGGTGCTGCTGGACCTGTGGAGCGCGACCTGCCCGCCCTGCAAGCAGCTGGAGCCCATCGTGATGGGGCTCGCCGCCGAGTTCGACGGCCAGGTCAAGGTGGCGGAGGCCAACGTCGCCGAGGCCCAGGCGGTGTGCGCGCGCTTTGGTGTGCAGTCGACGCCGACGGTCCTCTACTTCAAAGGGGGCGAGCTGGTGGAGCGGGTGGTCGGCTTCCGCGGCAGCCTGTACCACCGCGAGGTCATCGAGCAGGACCTCCTCGCCTAGCCAGACAAGCTGATTTTCCGGCCTCACAGCAGCCTTCTTGCCGATCGGGACACGGGCTCTAGACTAGGGGCCCGAGGGCACCGATCCGCGCCGCTCGGCTGGAGGGCGTAGATGCAGCACCGGGCCGTTGAGATTATCGCCGCGAAGCGGAATGGCACCGCGCTCAGTCGCGACGAGATCGACTTCCTCATCCGGGGCTACGTCGACGGCAGCGTGCCCGACTACCAGGTCGCGGCCTTCTGCATGGCCACCTACTTTGCCGGCATGACGCCGGACGAGACCGCGTGGCTGCTCGACGCCATGCAGCGCTCTGGCGACATCGTGACCTGGGACCACCTGCCCTTCCCGACCGCCGACAAGCACTCCACGGGTGGCGTCGGCGACAAGATCAGCCTGCCCCTGGCGCCCGCGGTCGCCGCGTGCGGGGTCGGCGTGCCCATGATCTCGGGCCGTGGCCTGGGTCACACCGGCGGCACGCTCGACAAGCTGGAGTCCATCCCCGGTCCGGGCCGCGACGGCGCTGGCGGCGGCTTCGACGTGCGGCTCAGCCTGGCCGAGTTCCAGTCCATGGTGGCCGACGAGCGCATCAGCCTCATCGGCCAGACCATGAACCTCTGCCCCGCCGACCGGAAGATGTACGCCCTGCGCGATGTCACCGCGACCGTCGAGTCGATCCCGCTGATCGTGGCGTCGATCATGAGCAAGAAGCTGGCCGAGGGCGCCGCGAACCTCGTGCTCGACGTGAAGGTGGGCAGCGGCGCGTTCATGCGGACCACGGCGCAAGCCCGGGAGCTGGCGGAGGCGATGGTCGACGCGGGCACGCGCTGCGGCCGCAAGGTCACCGCCTTTCTGACCGCCATGGA
>JAUIAC010000410.1 GCA_030425545.1 bacterium
AGTTCGTGGACAACCTGGTCAAGAGCGCGCAGCAATACTGGAACGTCTACAACGAGCTGCTGCGCTATCTCGACGGCAAGGGGCCCAAGCAGGTCCCGCCGGAGGCCGCCGTGTCTCAGATCGTCCAACTCTCGGCGACGCTCTCGGCCGAGGTCGACAAGCGCCACACCACGCTGACCGACAGCCCGGGGCAGCGGCGCATCGGCTTTCTGTGTGGGCACGGCGAGTTCTGCCCCTTCCGTGAGGAGGAGCCGCTCTTCGATCCACAGCTCGCCGCCATGATCGGCAAGAACCCGATGATGAAGCAGATCGCGGACGCCGCGGCGCAGATGGCGCAGGGCATCGACCAGACCAACCAGCGTGTCGGCGACGGCCTCTTCACCAAGCAGGGCTTCTCGATCATGAAGGTCAAGTCGAACAAGCCAATCCCAGACACCATCGCCGCGCTCATCGTCTACGCGCCGCGGGGCAAGCTGGGCGACTACGACCGCTACCAGCTCGACCAGTTCCTGCTCAGCGGCCGGCCCGTGGCCATCTTCGTGCAGAACTACGAGGTCGCCATCAGCAACTTCTACTCGCCGGACGAGCTCGGCCAGGACATGCAGATCCGCACGTGGATCAAGCCCACAGACAGCAATGTGACCGACCTGCTCGCCAAGTACGGCGTCGTGGTCAACAAGGACCTGGTCCTCGACCCGAAGCACGTCGACACGGTCCGTGTGATGGAGCTCATCAACCGCGGCGGCGTGAAATATCAGGCCCAGCGCGACTTCGCCTATGCGCTGATCCCGGTGATGAACGAGTTCGACCGCACCCACGCGCTGACCCGCTCGATCCAGAGCGCGTCGATCCCCTACACGTCCAGCATCGTCATCGACCCGAAGCTCAAGAACGACAAGCGCTTCGAGGTCCACGAGCTGATCAAGGCGTCCCCCGAGGCCTTCGTGAAATCAGCGTTCAAGCAGGAGCCCAACGGCCCTGGCTTCCCGGTGAACCCACTGCACGTGAACGAGGCGTCCAAAGCAGAGTCAGGCAACGGGCCACACACCATCGCCGTCGCGATTCGCGGTCCCTTCAAGTCCGCCTTCGAGGGCAAGGACATCCCGCCGCGACCCAAGGGCAAGAAGTCGGCGTCGCCCTTCCCGCGCCCCGACGAGAAAGACGAGACCGAGGCCGACCGCGAGCTGGCCAAGCGGCGCCGCAAGAACAGCGGCACCGGCAAGCTGCTGGTCATCGGATCGAACCTCGGTATCGAGGGGCTGACGCGCAAAGACGTGCTGACCGACTTCAACTCGCTCGGGCTGACCAAGTTCAACGTCGAGGGCATGAAGAAGTCGTCGAGGTGGCAGGCCAACTTCCAGAACTGGCAGATCCGCATCGGCCAGCTCAGCCACCTGCTGCAAGACAACCTGAAGTTGCTCGCCAATGTCATGGACTGGGCGGTGGCCCACGAGGCGCTCGCCGACATTCGCAGCAAGGGCGACACCCGCCGGCCGCTTCAGGAGGTCAAGGCCACTGACGCGCGCAACATGCGCCTGGGCGCCATCGTGGGCGTGCCGCTGCTGCTGATCCTCTTCGGCTTCCTGCGGCTGCGCATGCGCCGGAGCCGCGTCGCGTCGCTGGTCGCCGAGATCGCTCCAAAGAGCTAGCCGTAGGGGGCGCTGCCCGCCCTGTGTGTGGCGCCTGGTGGCCCGGGCGCGGCAGGAGAACTCATGAGTCGTTCGACGCTGATCATGGTCGTGGTCTTCGGTGCGCTGGTGGCGGTCTGGGCGGTGTCCCAGTTCAGCGGCGGGCCCGGTGACGTCAAGCAGCTCCCTCCGCTGAAGATCGACGGCTTCCTGAAGAAGGAGATCTCCCTCCAGGACATCAAGATCCTCAACAAGGACGAAGACTCTCCGTACACCAAGTTCACGGTCACCAAGAAGGGCAAGAAGGGCCCCGAGACCTACGTCATCAGCCTCGATCCAGCGACGGCAAAGGAGAAGAAGGCGAGCGACCGCAAGTGGCGGGTCACCCGGACCTTCGACGGCGGCAAGCGGACCATGAAGACCAAGGCCGAGAACTACCGGCTGCGGATCTACAATCAAGCCCTCGCGCGCAGCTTCCGCAGCAGCTACTCCTTCGAGGCCAACGACAAGGACCTGCCGCAGTACGGGCTCGACGCCGACCACGCCATCACCCTCATCGCGGAGTCGCCGGACCAGACTGTGAAGCTGCGCATCGGCGGCAAGCACAAGATCGACGACGAGACACCCGCCACCTGGGTGATGAACCCCGACGTGAAGGGCGTCGTCTACCAGATCTCGGGTCACGACCTGCGCGCCCACTTCGACGCGGACTGGAAGGACATCCGTGACCGGAAGATCCTCTCCATCAACCCCGGGCGAATCCACCGGGTCGAGCTGACCAACCCCCGCGGCCACCACAAGGGCAAGGTCGTGCTCGAGCGCGCCAAGCTCACGCAGGAGCAGCTCGCCAAGCTAGCCAAGGCCAAGAAGTGGGACGAGGTCCGCAAGGCCGACGCCGACTGGAAGATCGTAGCGCCGGCCGGCTTCACCGCCGACGGGCAGGAGATCGGCGGCTGGCTCGAGAGCCTGGAGCGCATGAGCGCGACCGACTATGTCGACATCGAAGGCGGCAAGCTGCCCGAGGGCACAGGACTCGACGCCGCAGACAAGGCGGTACAGGTGACCCTCCACGACGGCGACAAGGTGGTGAAGCTGCGGCTGGGTGGCCTGGTCCCGAAGGCGCAGGAGAAAGACATCTACCTGCAGGTCGAGGGCAACCAGGACGAGATCTACACCGTCGCCGGGTGGATGGGCGACCAGGTGGTGATGGACCTGGGCAAGGTGCGCTACCGCAAGCTCATGGGCGCGGACAAGGCCGCCGACGCGGTCAAGGTCACCACCCTGTCGCAAGGCGAGACCTTCACAGCGACCAAGGGCGCGCAGGGATGGACCTCCAGCGCGAGCATCGACCCGAAGAACGTGACCGACTTCCTCGGCGACCTCGACGGCGTCCGAGTGGAGTGGCGCGCGGGCACGACGCGAGAGGCGGCGGGGCTGGTCAAGCCCAAGAGCCAGGTGACCCTGACTTGGGCCGACGGGCACACCCGCACGCTCTCGGTGGCCGCCAAGTCCGGGGACGACGATCTCGCCGCCTGGGACAAGGGCGACGTGTTCAAGCTGCCCTCGTGGAACGCCGGACGCCTGCATCGGCGCCCGCGCGACTTCGCCGACAAGCACGTCGCGCCGGTGAAGGCCGCCGACATCAGCGAGGTGGTCGTCCCGGGCGAGAAGCCGGGCGAGAAGGTGACGCTCACACGCGAAGGCGGCGGGTGGAAGGCCTCGAACGGCGCGGCGCTGAAGCCGAAGGTCCTCGACCAGATGCTCGATCAGTTCGTGCGATCGGAATACCACGCCGAGGAAGACGTGAAGCCCGCGGACGTCGGCCTGGCTCCGCCTGCATGGGAGATCACCGTCAAGACCACCGACGGCAAGCGCTACGGCCTGCGGCTCTCCGACAAGCGGAAGGACAACAACCCCTATGGGCAAATGGTCGAGCAGGGCAAGCCGGGTCGGCTCTTCACCATCAGCGCCATGATGGTGCAGGTGATTCGGAAGACCATGAAAGACCTGAAGAAGTAGGTCATCTCGCCGGCGCAGCGCGCCCCGGTCGCGTCCGCGTTGCCCCGCCACACAGGCCACACGGTTGGCGCGATGGATGCGGCGCGAGCGCACGCACATCGTGGCGCCTCCATCCGGCTGAGCGCCCCGTTTTTCGCTTCCATATCCAGGACTTGTGCTTTCAGCTCGAGACACACAGACGTCCCTCGTCGGCCACGCGTGCTTGCGGTTCGTGATGGACGTGACTATGCTCGCGCCGGCTTTGCTCGATAGTTTCTAGTTTTTGTTAGTTGTTTCATAGCCTAAGCGAGTTTTGTTCGCTGAATGTTCGCGCGCGGCCACGAGGCCGCCCACGAGCCGCTGGGAGTCGTCCATGTTGTCTTTGAAGTGGCACGGTTTCGCGATCACACAGGGCCCGAACGGGGGCATCCATGTGCAGGCGCCCAGTGGCGGTGCGACCCTCAGCCCAGAGGCGCTCGAGGCGCTGGGCGACGCGTTGGTCTCCGTGGCGCGCCTGGTCGACGTGGCGGACGAGCTGAGCGAGCCGCAGGCGCCCTTCGCGGTCGCCCCTGCCGTGGAGCCGGAGACCCCGGCCGCGACGCCGGCGCCAGCGCCCGTGCGAGCCCACGACGGGCTGGCACGCCCCGGCCCACGGGCGACCGCGGCCTGGTTGGCCGCCGGCGCGCCCGACACCGCCTTCGCGCCGGCGGCGCCAAGCCCGGCCCCCGCCGCGCCGGCGGTGTCCGCCGCCCCTGCAGCCCCGGCCGCTCCGTCGGCGGCGCCTGCACCCACGTCGGCGCCTGCACCTGCGGCTGGCCCGCTCACCAAGCCCGGCCCCAAGGCCACGGCGGCCTGGCTGGCTGGCGACTCCGGTGCGGCCGCGCCGGCGGCCGACCCGGTCAGGCCCCCAACCCCAGCGAACACCACCCCAGCGAAACCGACCCCAGCGAAACCGACCCCAGCGGACACGACCGCCGAAGCGAGCGAAGCGACCTCGACCACGACCGCCGCGGCGACCGGTCCAGCGGCAGCCCCGAGCGCTGAGGACTCGTTCACCAAGCCCGGCCCAACGGCGACCGCAGCCGCGCTGGCGGCCGGTCTCACCCACGCGCCCAAGCCCGATCCGGTCGTGGACGACACGCCCCCTGCCCCGGTGGTCAAGCCCGGACCTGCGGCGACCGCGGCCTTCCTGGCGACGGCGCCGCAGAGCGCCTCGGACGACACGCCCGAGGCCGCCGAGGCCCCGCGCCGAACTCCGCGCGGTCAGCTCCTGCGGGAGCTCCGCCGGTGGATGGGCGAGCAGCCTGGGCCCGTGAGCCTCAAGGCCATCGTCAAGGCGGCCAACGAGGAGTCATGGAGCCTGGCCGCCAACGTCGAGCCGGCCATTCACGGCGCGTTGCGTCGCTACGGCGATGTCTTTCTGCGGAACCCCGACGGGACCTTCGCGCTGCGCGCCGCACGCCCCGCGCCTAAGCTCATCCGGCGGAAGGCTGACCGGGGCGGGGCCGACACGCCCTCCTAGCGGAGCGACGGCCAGGCTGAGCCAGGGCTGCGCTGAGCCACGGGCATGCTGAGCCACGGCCACGCTGAGCAAAGAGCTGGCTGAACCAGGGAGCCCGCGGCGTTCAGTTGCGATGTTGGCCGGTCAGCCGGGCCTTCAGCGCGGCCTCTCGTACCCCAAAAA
>JAUIAC010000411.1 GCA_030425545.1 bacterium
GGCCTCGTTGGCCTCGTCGCCGGCTGTGGCGCGTGGGACACGCCGGCGCCAGCGCGCTGGGAGCCGCCGTCGTGCCCGAGCACCCCGACGCTCCTCGCTGAGGTGAACGCGCACCTCGCTCAGGGCGGCCTGGCCACGGTGAACGGCGCCCTGAGCGGACCGTCCGTGGCCGCTGACCTGCGCGCGCTGCTGCGCGTGGCGCTCACACAGGTGCCGCCAGCGCAGCGCCTGGGAGCCGGCGACAAGGACGCGGCCGACGCGCGGGCGCCGGTCCCTGACGACGTGGCCCAGCAAGCCCTCGCGCTGAGCGCAGCGGCGACCGTGCTGGCC
Organism: bacterium; assembly: GCA_030425545.1. GTDB lineage: Bacteria > Myxococcota_A > UBA9042 > UBA9042 > UBA9042 > UBA9042. The sequence continues at coordinate 331 of JAUIAC010000411.1, forward strand.
GCGCTGACGACGACGCCCGAGGGCACGCCGGCTCGCGTGACGGCGGGCGCTCCGCTGTGGCCGGGCGGCGCCAGCGCCCTGCGCGCGGCCTCGCAGTGCCTGACCCCAGACGCCCTCCGCGCGCTCGCCACGGTGCTGCGCGACCCGCGGGCCGACGCGGTGCTCGCGGGCCTGTCCCACGCAGCGGCGCGCAGCCACGACGCCAAGGCAGCCGAGCTGGCTGAGGTCGCGCTGGCGGCGCCGACGCCCTTCGCAGCGCTAGCGGACACGCTACTGCGCAACCTCGCCGACGCCGACTTCGACCCCACCACCCTGCTCGACCTCTTGGACGGGCTGTCGACCGGCGAGGGCAGCCTCGTGGGCGCGCTCGGGGCCGCCGTGCGCCTCCTGGTCACCACACCCAGCGACGAGGTCGACAGCGTGCGCCGGGCTGCGACGGCGTCGCTGCTCACCTGCGTCCGGACGCACGACACGCAGCAGGCGACGCCGCTCGTCCTCTACGCGCTGCTGGTGCGGACCCACCTGCCGCCGGCGGCGACCCCCGCCCCGTCCGCGCCCACCACGCCCGCACCGACGACGCCCCAGCCAGCGGCACGCGCAGCGGCCTGGACCGGCGTCGCCGACAGCCTCGACGTCCTCGCGGCCGACGCGGAGGCCAGCGCGGCGCTCCCCCGGCTTGGGCAGGCGCTGCTCGCCCCACCGGTGGGGGCCCAGGCGCTGCGGGAGCTGCATGCCCTGCTCACCCCGCCCCACCGAGCCACGTGGATCGCCCTGGTCGACACCTTGAGCCGTGGCGGCGCGTGCGGCCCGTGACGCCCGCCCGGGCTCGCGCAGGGGTCGCACGCGCGGCGCAAGGGCGCGCGCTGAGGGCGTCCGTCGCGCTGAGAGCGTCCGTCGCGCTGCTCGCGGCTGGCGCGCTGATTGCGTCGGGGGCGCTGCTTGCTTCCGTGGCGCACGCCTCTGTCGGGCGCGCCGTGGGTGAAGGCGGCGCGTGCGTGGCGCAGGTCGGTCAGTGCGCGACCCAGCCGCAGTCGGACGCTGCAGCTACCCACAACCCAGCCGCGCTCGCGGGCGCCCAGGCCGCGGTGCGCGTCGGGCTCACCGGGCTGCTGCACGGCCCCACGTGGCGGTTCGCGGGCCCGTGCGACGGGTGCCTCTCGCCGCGAAAGCCCGCCGCGACGCGGGCGCTCTCAGCCGGCTGGGCCGGCCCGCTCCACCGGCGTGTGGGGCTCGGCGTCGCCGTGTCGACGGCGACGCAGTCGCTCGTGCGCATCGTCGACCTGGACCCCAGGCGTCCGCATCACCCGCTGGTCAGCGGCGGCGCCGGCCAGTTCGCGGTGCACGCCGGCGTGGGCGTGGGGGTGGCGTCGTGGCTGTCGTTGGGGCTGGGCGCGGTGGTGCACGCCCAGGTCGGCAGCGACCTCGCGCTGGCGCTCGACGCGACGACCCGGGAGGTCCGTCAGAGCGACGTCGTCATCGAGCTGGGCCCCAAGGTCTCCGCGCTCGCGGGCGCCACCGTGCGCCTGCCCGCGGGCGTCCGGCTGGCGCTGACGTGGCGCGACGCCACCGGCATCTCCTACCGCATCCCCGCCGACCTCCGGGTAGACGGCGTCGCGGCCGCCCGCCTGCTCGTCTCGCACCTGGCCCATCGCAGCCCCATGCGGCTGACCCTGGCGACGGGCCTCGAGCGGCCGTCATGGGGCGTTGAGGCGGGCGTTCGCTTCGCCCGCTGGCGGCAGCTGGTGCGTGAGCTGAGCCCCCACTTCAGCTCGGACGTCGGGGGCCTGTGGGTCGACAGCGCGGGCCTCGGCGACGTGCTCGACATCCAAGGATCGCCGGGCGGCGACGGCCGGCTGCGCGACACCTGGTCGCCTGCGGTCGCGGGCCACTGGCGGGCTGGGCCTGCGCTCACCCTGCGCTGGGGTTGGCGGTGGCGGCCGACGCCCCTCCCCGCGGCGACCGCCGCCGCCGCGCTGCTCGGCAACGACCGGCACGAGCTCGGGGCCGGGCTCGCGCTCCACGTCGACACCTGGACGGTGCGTGTGGCGGGACAGCTCCATGTGCACCAGCGTCGCGCGACGACGTCTAGCCTCGTGACGTCCCACGGCGGCGCCAGCGTCGTCGGCTCGGTGGATCTGCGGCGCCGCTTCTGACCCTGGAGCGCGGGCGTTGCGCATTGCGGAGCACAATCCTAGCTTGAGCCACGCCATCGAGAGGGCGTCCAGCCAGCCCACCCCTGCTCGGCGCTCGGCGCCGCCCACCACCGGAGCCCCCATGACTGTCGCAGACCTGATGACCGCGTCGCCCCGCTTTGTCGGCCCGAAGACCTCCGTCGCGGACGCGCTGGCGCTGCTCGACGAGCACGACATTCGCCACCTGCCCGTCATCGAGGAGAGCGGGCTGCTCCTGTCCATCGTCAGCGACCGCGACCTGCGACCGCTGGCCGACCCGGACGTGGTCGACGACCCGGCCCTCATGGAGCGGCTGCTCGCCCGCCCGGTGAGCGCCGTGCTGAAGCGCCTCGCGGTGGCCGTGCGGCCGGAGACCCCGCTGGCCGAGGCGGCGTCGGTGATGGTCGACGAGCGCATCGGCGCCGTGCCGGTGGTGGCCGACGACACGGGCGCGCTGGTCGGCATCCTGAGCTACGTGGACCTGCTGCGGCACGCGTTCGGAGCGTGACGCGCCCGCGCGCCCAGGGTTGCGGTCAGCCTGCGCCCCAGGTACCCCGCACGGCGCGCCTGCGGAGGGTCGCCGCCCTCGCGCTCACCACCGTCTGGGTGGCCGCGGCGGGCCTGCCGACCCCGACATCTGCGGCGCCGCAGGAGGCCCCGCTCCACGCTCCGTCGGAGGTGGCCGGCGCCCCGGCCCCTGACGCAGCCCCAGCCGCCCCAGCCGCCCCAGCCGCCCCAGCCGCCCCAGCCGCCCCAGCCGCCCCAGCCGCCCCAGCCGCCCTGTCATCCCCAGGCACAGCCCCCGCTCCAGCCACAGCCCCTGCTCCTGCCTGGGCGACGACCCCGCAGGCGCCCATGGGGACCCACCGCGCTCCTGAGGCCGCCTGGCGACGCCTCGCCCGTACCCGCTGGCTGTGGCTCACCGTCTTCGGCCTGCCTGCCCTCGCGCTGCTCGTCCGCACCCGCCGCCGACCGCGCGCCGAACGGCTCCTCGCCTTGGTCGTCGGCGGGCTCCTGACCGTGAGCGGGCTGCTGGCCGAGCGCGTGGCCGGTCGCGTGCTGCCGCCGCCGCCGGAGCTCCGCGGCCGCGTCGAGCCCCGGCCCACAGCGCCGCCCGCTGGGCACACTGCGGTCTATGCGTGGGGGGAGTCCACCATGCACGGCGACGTGTTCGCCCCTCACCTGACCATCCCCAAGGTGGTGGCGTGGAGCCTGCGGGGCACGCTCGGCGGCAAGCCCCTGACCGTGCAGAACCTGGCCCGCCCGGGAGCCAGCCTGGGCGAAGGGCTGCCCCAGGGCCTGTGGACGGTGCTGACCGAGCCCGAGCGATATCGGCCAGCCGCGGTGCTGGTCTACGTCGGTCACAACGAGTTCGCCAACGCCCGGCGGGATCGGCTGGCGCCCAACGAACCCGAGGCGGAGCGGCGCTGGGTCCACCGGCGCTACGACGCCACGCTGCGCACGCTGGCCGCGCAGGCGCGGAAGGTCGGGGCCGCGTTCATCGTCGCGCTGCCCACGTCCAACCTGCGGGGCCACCCGCCTCCGGGCCCTCGCCACGCCCCGGGGGAGCGGGTCGACGAGGCCGCGTTCGAGACAGCGCTAGCGGCCGCCGAGCGGCGCGAGGGCGACACAGGTTTGCCGGCGGCGCGGCGCGCGGTCGCCCTCAGCCCCGGGCACGCCTGGGCGCACTTCGTGCTGGCCCAACGCCTCGTCGGCAGCGGCCGGGAACAGGCCGCCGGAGACGCCTACGAACGAGCGCGCGACCTCGACTACAACCGACAGCGCGCCACACGCGCTCAGAACGCGCTGATCCGTGAGCTGTGCGACGAGGGCCTCGCGCGCTGCGTGGACGCGTCGGCTGCGCTCCTGCGCCGCTATGACGCGCTGGACGACAGCTGCTTCATCGATCTGCACCACCCCGTCGCCCGGGGGCACGGGCTCATCGGCGTGGCCTTCGCGCGGGCGCTGGCGGCCGCCGTCCCCGGGCCTGCGGACCAGCGGCCGCCGTGGCCCTTTCCAGAGCAAGGCTGGCCCGCGGGCCTCGACCCCACGGCCGCCACCCAGGAGCGCTACCTCCAGACGGCGGCCTGGTACCTCGGTCTGGCCCACGACCAGCTGCGCGGCTACCCGCGGGCGCTGCGCGACAGCCTCGCGCGGGTCGAGCGCAACCTGCAGCCGCTGCGTCAGGCCCTGCCGTCGCTGCCCGCGAGGGAGCGTCGAGCCCTCGCCAACCGGGTGGACACCGCCTCGCTGCTCGCGGCGCTGATGGCGAACAACACGCAGGCGGCCAAGGCGGCGCGCCAAGCGCTCCTCGGCCGCGGGGCCTGGACGCTTGGGCAGCTCCGGCAGCCTTGGATGCTGGACTTGGTGCGGCGGAGGTTGGGTTCAGACGCGGCGCCAAGCGCTCCCTGAGCCGGTCCGCGCCGTGTGGGGTACGCGGCAGTCCACGGGCGCCCGGACGCGTCCGGCGGCGTCAGGCCACGAAGGTCTGCGCGTAGGCCTTGCGACTCTCGGGACCGGCGAAGGGCACGAAGACCGAGGCGAAGCGGGCCCGCTCGTCGGCCTGCCAGGCGGCGATGCGTCCCTGCAGGTGGCCCATGGCGAGCAGGGTCTCCGGCGCGGCGGTCTTCGACGTGATGAGCTCGTGGGCGAGCGCTCGCAGGCTCTCGGACTGGACGCACAGGTCGTTGAAGTCCCCAAGACAGTTCTGCAGCGCCTTGTGGGGCTTGCGCAGGGACGCCACAGCGCGCTGGTCGAAGTGGTCGCCAAAGAACCCGACCAGGTAGCGGAGCTTCTT
>JAUIAC010000412.1 GCA_030425545.1 bacterium
CTCAGTCGGGTGAGTGCAGGGCCAGCAGACTGCGGCGAAATGGATTGTCGCCGCAATCTGCTAGCTTTTCTGTCTCTTGGGGGAGCAAGCCCCCTGAGGCGCAGCCGAAGGAAACGGGCGCGGTAGATGCTGAATTGCCTGGTCGCGACAGCGAACTGGCGCGAAAATTACGAGCGCCCCCAGCCACGGCAAGCCGTGGCTTCCCCTTCCCAGCAGACTGACCGGCGTGGCCGCAAGAACGGAGAAAAGGCGCAGTCTGCTAGGCGCGGGCAGCCTTGCGAGGGCGACGCGCCGCCCCCTACCCTGCCGCCATGCCTCGTCCTCCGCTGCCTGTCGAGCAAGTCCAGACCGCCTGCCTGCTGACGCTGACCGCGCTGGCCGGGGGCGCAGCGCTCTACTGGCTGCGCCCGGTGATGGTGCCCTTCGTCCTCGCGCTGATGCTGACCTACGTCCTGCGTCCCCCCATGGCCTGGCTCATGACGCGGGTCCGCGCCCCCCGCTGGCTGGCGATCCTGCTCGCCCTGGCGGCCGGATTCCTGCTCCTGACCGCCGCGGGCGTGCTCGTCGGCAAGTCTGTGCGTTCGCTGGCGAGCAACGTCGACGCCTACGAGCAGCAGGTGACGACCCTGGTGCGGCGCGCGCTGGCGTGGCTGCAGGCGCAGGGGGCCGACGTGGACACCGCCACGCTCGAGTCGCAGCTCGCCAAAGCGCCCGTCGGCGCGATGCTGATGCGGCTGACCAACGCCCTGGTGGACCTCCTGTCGAACACCTTTCTGGTGCTCATCTTCGCGGTGTATCTGCTGCAGGGCGGCGCCGACGCAGAGGCCGATGCAGACCCGGCGGACGACACGCTGTGGCAGCGCATCGACGACCAGGTCAAGCGCTACGTCAACCTGAAGATCGGGCTTAGCGCGGCGACCGGCGCGGCCGTGTGGCTGATCCTGGCGCTGCTGGGCGTGGAGCTCGCCATGGTCTTCGGCGTGCTGGCCTTCGTGCTGAACTTCATCCCCAACGTCGGCTCCGTGATCGCGACCCTGCTGCCCGTGCCGCTGGTGCTGGTGAGCCCCGACGTGACCTGGACCACCGCCGCCCTCGCCGTGGTGCTGCCCGGCGCGGTGCAGATGGTGGTCGGCAACGTGGTCGAGCCCAAGCTGGCGGGCGATTCGCTCGATCTGCACCCGATCACCGTGCTCCTCGCGCTCATCTTGTGGGGCATGATCTGGGGCATGACCGGGATGCTGCTGGCTGCGCCGATGACGGCCGTGGCGCGGCTGCTGCTCGACCAGATGCCGCTGACGCGCCCGGTCGCCGAGCTGATGGCGGGTCGCGCGGCCGGGCTGAACTCCGGCCCGACCTGAGCCCCAGCGCACGTTGGCGCTCCCGTGTGGCATGCGGCATGGTCGCGCCGCGGTCGCAGTGCTGCCGCCCCCCACCCACAGGAGCTGTCCATGCGAGCCATGAGTTTCGAGCGCAACTACATCAAACACCCGGCCGGGTCCTGCCTGGCGAGCTTCGGCGACACCAAGGTGATCTGCACCGCGAGCGTGAGCACCGACCTGCCGCGGTGGCTGCGCAACCAGGGCCGTGGCTGGGTCAGCGCGGAGTACGCGATGCTCCCGGGCAGCACCAACACCCGCAAGCGACGTGACCGCGGCGGCAAGACCGACGGTCGCTCGGTGGAGATTCAGCGCCTCATTGGCCGCAGCCTGCGCGCGGCCGTGGACCTCAACGCGCTCGGCGAGGCGGCGATCTCCATCGACTGCGACGTGCTGCAGGCGGACGGAGGCACACGCACCACGGCCATCAGCGGGGCCTTCGTGGCGCTGGTCGACGCGCTGGACAGCATCGCCGCCGAGCGCGGCGAGGCGCGTGGGGCCCGGGCCTACCTGACCGGGCAGCTCGCCGCGGTCAGCGTCGGCGTGGTGGACGGCGAGGTGGTCTGTGATCTCGACTACGCCCACGACAGCCGCGCCGAGGTGGACATGAACGTGGTCATGCGCGACGGCGACTTCGTCGAGGTGCAGGGCACCGGCGAGCAGGGCGTGTTCTCGCGCGCGCAGATGGACGCGCTCCTCGACTCGGCGGCGGCTGGGATCGCCCAGATCCAGGCGGTCCAGCGTCAGGTGCTCGGCTGGGACGGGTAGGCGCGAGGGTTGGGGCGAGGGTTGGGGCGTCTGCTAGCCCGCCGAATCGGACGCGGCCGCGGAAGCAGCCTCGGCCGCGACCACCTCGGGACCAAAGCCGACCACCCGGTTCCGCCCCTGCCGCTTGGCGACGTAGAGGGACCGGTCGGCGCAGTTCAACACCTCGGCTGGCCCGCGGGCGTCGTCAGGCCATGACGCCACGCCCAGGCTGGCCGTGACCCGCCCCATCGGCTGCGTGCTGCCGCAGGGGAAGGTGTGCGTCTCGATCGCGGAGCGCAGGGTCTCAGCGACGCGCAGCCCCGCCTCCTTGGGCGTGTCGAGGAGCAACACCACGAACTCCTCGCCACCATAGCGCGCGAGCATGTCGGTGCTGCGCGTGTGCTGGCCGAGGGTCGCGGCCACCTGCTGCAGCGCCACGTCGCCCTCCTGGTGGCCGTTGGTGTCGTTGTAGTGCTTGAAGTGATCGACGTCGATCATGATGACGCAGAAGGGGTGCGGGCTGCGCTCCCCACGGCGGAACTCGAACGCCAGCGTCTCGTCGAAGTGGCGTCGGTTGAACACGCCAGTGAGCCCGTCGACCGTGGCGAGGCGCTCCAGCTCGTCGTTCATGTCGTTGAGGCGCCGGTTCACCGCCTGCAGCTCCGACTTCTGCTTCTCGACCTCGGCCGTGCGCTCCTCGACCTTGCGCTCCAGGCCGTGGGTGTAGCTCTGGAGCTCCTCGGCCATGGTGTTGAAGTTGCGCGCCAGGCGGCCGAGCTCGTCGTGCCCGGGCACCCAGGCCCGCGCCTCGAGGTGACCGTCACGGATCGCGTCCGCTGAGCGCGCCAGCTCGCCCACCGGCAACACCACCATCTCCGCGAGCGCGACGCGCAAGGCGAACATGAGCGTCAGGACCACCAGCACGATGAGCCCGGTCATCCACAGCTGCGTCCGCCGGGCCTCCGCGCGGATGCCGCTGACGTCGAAGGTGGCGAAGAGCGTCCCCCAGCGCAGGCCACTGACGGTCGGCACCGAGATGTGCAGCAGCATGGTCTCGTCGACCCGCTGGTCTTCGAGCCACGTGCCGTCGTCGGACTTCAGCCCGGCGCGGCGCCAGGTCTCGAGCGCGCCCTCACGCTCGGCCTGTGTCAGGTGACGCGCGTAGCCGCCCGCGACCACGCTGGCCACCTGCTCGCCGTGGCTGTCGTAGATGCGAGCGTCGAGCAGCCGGACGCCCTCGGTGTGGATCTTCACCGCCTCGGCCAGGTAGCCGTCCAGCCGATCGAGCGCGTGAACGGCCATGGCGCGCGCGCAGGGGACCGCGAGCGGCGCGATGTGGGTCCACGCGCGCTCCCGGGCGACGCCGGCGTAGCGGTCTCGCGTCTCACGCACCAGCAGCCCGCCGGCGATGGTCAGGACGACGAGGACGGGGACGGCGGTGGCGACAGTGAGGCGCCAGCGGATGCTGCTGCCGACGGTCGGCAACCAGGTGCGGCGCGGCTTCATGGGAGCACCGAGGTGGCCGCACGAGGCAGCGGTCGCGCCGGGGACGCAGGGCGTGCGCCTCGCCCGGCCTTCGGACGATCCGCGCCCCCGTGTCGATGCCGGCGACCTTGCTCGCGCCACTCCTCAGCCCGCACGCGCAGGTAGTGCTTGCGCAGGAAGGCGTAGCGCTCTTCGGTGGTGGCCGCCCAGCCGGTGACCCCGCGCGCCGAGGCCAGGACGCCCCGACCGACCGCGTCCCGCGTGGACAACGCGCCGAAGGCCGCGGCGATCTTGCGCGCGCCGCTCTCAGGCACGTGGGGCGCAGTGCACAGCGCGTCGTAGGGGATGCGCCCCGCCTTGTAGAGGATGCGCAGGTTGCCGACGCCGATGATGACCCCGCGCCGTACGTTGTTCAGCGTGCCCGAGGACACCGCGGCGAGGTCGACCTGCCCCTTGATCAGCGCCTCGACGGCGGCCTCGTGGCTGCCCATGCGCACCATGTCGATGTCGCGCTGGGGATCGACCCCGTGAGCCAGGAGCGCCTCGTAGGGCAACAGATAGCCGGAGGCGGAGCGCTCGTGGACGTAGCCGAAACGCACCCGCCTGCGGTCGGGGACGTGCACGGGGCGATCGTCGCCTCGGCGCTTGCGGCGCTGTCGCTCTGCGCGGATCTCCTGGGGGACCACGTCTCCCAACGCGCGCAGCTTGCTGCCGGAACGAACGACGAGCAGCGACGAATAGTCTGCCGACCCGAAGCTCAGCGACGACGCCACCAGACGGAGGCCGCTGACGCGCTCCTTGGCGACGATGTAGCTGAGCGGCGAGAACTGAACGATGTCCAGCTTGCCCTTCACCGCTTGCTCGACCAGCTCGTCGTAGCCGTCTGCGATGACGAACTCCACCGGCACGCCGAGGCGCGTGCCGATCCACTTGGCGATGGGCTCGAAGGCCTCGCGCGTCCGCTGCACCCCCAGGTAGGGGGTGACGCCGAAGGTGAGCCGCTTGCGCCCGCGCGGCATGTCGTCGGGCCTCAGCGCGGGCTCCTCCGCGGCGGGCAGAGGGTGGGCCTTGAGGGTGGGGAAGGTGCCGCTCTGTGGCGCGGGCTCGCACGCGCTCAAGAGCACGGAGCAGAGGAGAGCCACGCGGGCGTGGCGCTGGGATAGCGCTGACATCGCAGGTCGGAGCCTCTCAGGCGACCCCGCGCACGGTCAAGGTCCGTGTGCCAGGGCCCCGGCCGGCCTGCGAAGCTGGGGATACGCGCCGCTGCGCGGTCCCGTGAATCGGGCCACACGGCGCGGCTTCGAGATCCCAGTGACGGGGCCTTCGCGGCCAACCGGGTGGACATCGCGGGGCGGCCGGTTGCGTGGCCGGGGCCAAGCGCTACGATGCCGAGACTGCCCGGAGTCGAGGACCCATGAGCCAGACGGAGACCGCGCGCCAGGACCCGCAGGCCGCAGAGGCCGTCGCGCGGCTGATCCGGCGGCTCGACCGGTTGTTCCGCACACCGGACGCCGAGGACGCGGACGATCTGGCGGCCACATGGGTGCGTGAAGGTGGCGCCGCGCTGACGTTCAAGGGCGGGAGCGTGTGGGTGGGGAGCCAGGCCGCGGGCGTCGCGGCGGACTCGCTGGGCGCGTGGCCCTGGACCCTGGCACAGGCGGGCGTGCGTGGCGTTCAGCCGAC
>JAUIAC010000413.1 GCA_030425545.1 bacterium
CTGCAGGCGGCGGAAGGCAAGCTCTTCACCCCCCTGGCGTGGACCAAGACCTTCTCGCTGGTGATGGCGGTTGGGGTGGCGTTGACGGTGCTGCCCGCGGTGGCGGTGCTGCTCTTTCCTCAGCTGCCGCCGTGGCTTCAGGCCCGCTGGGCGCGCGTGTCGGCGAGGCTGCCGTGGGCTGCATCGCGGTCCCGAGCCCCTACACCCGACGCACCGCCAGACGCGCAGGGCCAGAGCCCAGCCTCGTCGCGCCGCCCGTGGCTGCCCGTCGCGAAGTGGACGGGCCGGGTCGCGCTCAACCTCGCGGTCGCGCTGGTCTGCGCGTGGCAGCTGGCCAAGCACTGGATGCCCCTCGGCAAGGGCGAGGCCCAGAGCGACAACTTCGTCTTCGTCGTCGCCGTCACCGGCTCACTGCTCGCGCTCTTTTGGCTCTTTCAGCTGGTCTACGCCCGCCTGCTGCGGGTCTTTCTCGCCCGCAAGCTCGCCTTCATCGCCCTGCCGACCTTCCTGCTGCTGCTGGGCCTGTCGGTGTGGCTCGGCGCGGACCGCGTCTTCGCTTGGTTGCCAGCGGAGGCCACGGCGGGTGTGCGTGCGCGCTTTCCAGGGCTGAGCGAAGAGTTCATGCCCAAGCTCGACGAAGGCAGCTACCTGTGGATGCCGACCATCATGCCGCACGGCGGCATCTCGGCCGGCATGGAGATCATCGCGCAGATGGACAAGGCCATCGCGGCCGTGCCGGAGGTCGAGAGCGCCGTGGGCAAGCTCGGTCGGGCGGAGTCGGCGCTCGACCCGGCGCCGCTGTCGATGATCGAGACCATCGTCACGCTCAAGCCCGAGTTCACGGTCCAGCCCGACGGCAGCCGCAAGCGGAACTGGCGCCCGGAGATGAAGCGGCAGGCGGACATCTGGGACGAGATCACCCGCGTGGCGCAGGTCCCCGGGGCGACCAGCGCGCCCGAGCTGCAGCCCATCGCCGGCCGCATCGTCATGCTCGCGACAGGCATGCGGGCGCCCATGGGCATCAAGGTGCTCGGCCCCGACCTCAAGACCCTGGGGGACTTCGCGCTCAAGCTCGAGGAGCTGGTCAAAGAGGTGCCCGAGGTCCAGCCGGCGGCGGTGCTGGCGGACCGCGTCATCGGCAAGCCCTACCTCGAGATCCAGATCGACCGGGAGGCCATCGCCCGTCACGGCGCGCGCATCGAGGACGTGCAGCAGGTCATCGAGGTCGCCATCGGCGGCATGCCCATCACCATGACGGTCGAGGGGCGCGAGCGCTATCCCGTGCGCGTCCGCTATCCCAGAGAGCTGCGCGACAACCTCGAAGCGCTGGGCGGCATCATCGTGCCGACGCCCTCCGGCGCGCAGCTGCCCCTGCGCTCGCTGGCGAAGATCGCCTACGCCCGCGGGCCGCAAGCCATCAAGAGCGAGGACACCTTCTTGACCGCCTACGTGGTCTTCGACGGGCAGAAGGGCCACAGCGAGATCGACGTGGTCCACGCGGTGCGCGCGGCGGTGGATCGGGCCGTCGCCGCCAAGACGCTGAAGGTGCCTCAGGGGGTGTCCTGGCGCTTCGCCGGCAATTACGAGAGCAAGCTGCGCTCCGACGCGCGCCTGAAGATCCTGATTCCCCTCGCCCTGGTGCTGGTCTTCGTGCTGCTCTACCTGCAGTTCCGCTCGGTCGCGACGACCGCCATGGTGTTCTCGGGCGTGGCCGTGGCCATGGGCGGCGGCTTCTTGGCGCTGTGGGCCTGGGGCGAGCCGTGGTTCTTGGACGCGACCTTCTTGGGACACAACCTGCGCGACGTCTTCGGCGTCCGGCAGGTCAACCTCTCCGTCGCGGTCTGGGTGGGCTTCATCGCGTTGATCGGCATCGCCACCGACGACGGCGTGGTCATGGCCACCTACCTCGACCAGAGCTTCGCCAAGCACAAGCCGACCACCCGCGAGGCCGTGCGCGCCGCCGTCGTGGAGGCCGGGGCCAGGCGCATCCGACCCTGCTTGATGACCACGGCGACCACGGTCTTGGCGCTGCTGCCCGTGCTCACCAGCACGGGGCGCGGCAGCGACGTGATGATCCCGATGTCGATCCCGGCGTTCGGCGGCATGGCGCTGGAGCTCGTCACCCTCTTCGTCGTGCCGGTCCTCTACTGCGGCTGGCACGAGCTGAAGCTGGCGGTCGGGGCCGGGCCGGCGGCGCCGAAGCAGGTACCAGCGGAGGTACCAGCGCGGGTGCCAGCGCCGGGCGCCCACGCGTGAAGGCCTGGTGCGACGGCGCCCTCTCGGAGCGAGCGGACAGGGCTCGCCTCAGCCGTCCTGCATCGCCGCCTCGACATCGGCCTCTGCCACGATGGTCTCCTCCACGCCGGGGAAGAGGCAGAGCAGGGCGCTCATGAAGGTCTCACGGCAGGAGCGGCGCACGGCTTCGATCGGCGTGCCCAGGGCGAGGCCGTGGTCCTCCCACAGCTCCATGATCATGCTCTCCCGGCCCGACTTCGGCGGCGCGAGAAACGGGGAGTGCAGGCTGTTGTGCAGGGTCACGCAGCGCCACGCGAGGGCGATGACCTGGGCCCGGTCCGAGCTCGCGGGGCCGCGCAGGTCCTCCGCCCGGGGCAGCCGGCAGAGAAAGAGCGACTCCATGGCCAACAGCCGCCGCTCGAGCGGGGCCTTGGCGGCCTCGTCGCGCTCGCTGGCCCAGTCGAAGTAGGTGTCGACCAGGTGCTCGAAGGTCAGCAGCCGGTTGGTGTCGCTGGGCTTCAGCGCGCGAATGCGGGCAGACGCGCGCCTGCGGGTGATGGCGTCCGGATCCTCGGTGTCCGCGTCACCCGCCTTGGGGGCGGCGAGCGAGGGCGCGGCAGGCCGGTCGGTGGCCGGCGACGGTGCGCCCTCCGACTCGGCGAACTCCTCCGCCAGCGTGGCCGCGATGCGGTCGGCGCGCTCCCGCACCGGGACGCGCTCCAGCCGCGCCTGCAGGTCGCGGAAGAACTTGCCCGGCGCCGGGTGGCGGAACTCGAACGAGCCGTCTTCGACCCGCGAGGCCCAGCGGTAGAGGTACCCGCCGTGGGTCTCGATGAGGTCGTGGATCTCCTCCGGAAAGAGCAGCCCGCAGCGGTCTTCGGTGCCCTCGACGAGCTTGCCGCTGTGGCTGGGGCTGAGCCGAATCCCCGTGTTGGCCTCGCCGATGCCGACGTAGCGAATCTGCAGCAAGAAGCCGTCTTCCCAGTACACGTGGGCGTTCTTGCCAGTGCTGAGCCACACCACCGGGGCGCTGCGCTCCTCGAGATCCATGAGGAACTGGTGCGCCGAGGGGAAGGTGCTGCGCAGCAGGTCGCGGCGGGCGACGTAGTCCTTGGAGATGCGGTTGGCGAACATGCTCGGCTCCGGGTTGAGGGCGCTGGGTGGGTCAGGTCTGGCGGCGCTTGCGCCTGCGGTGCAGGACCACGGCCGCGCCGAGGAGCAGGGCGACCAGTCCGCCCCCCACCTGGGCCCAGGCCGCGGTCCACGAGATCTTACTCAGCAGCGCGTTGTGCTGGTCACGGGTCACGGGCAGCTGCCCGGCCATCTTGGCGGCGTGGTGCAGCGCGCTGATGGCGAGCGTGCCGTTGGGGATCTGCTTGTGGCAGGCCACGCAGGCGTCGCGCCGGTCGATGCGCTCGCGCTGGGCCGCGGTCAGCGGACCGGAGCCGCGAAAGTGGTGGCCCACGGTCTGGGTCTGCTCGCCCTCTTTGGTCAGCACGGCCGTCCAGTCGCGCACCAGCCCGTCGATCTTCGCCACCTGCACCCTGGCCTGGCCCGGGATCACCTGGCCTTGCGCCGTGGTCAGGTCCACCGTGGTGTCTTCGTCCCACTTCGGCGAGACGTCGCCGCCGCCGATGCCGTAGCCCAGGGCCTTGTCGCTCGCGTGGCAGCTCTCACACGAGCGGCTCTTCTTGCCCACGGTGTGCGGCGTCACCGGGCTCATGTCGCTGCCGATCTGCCCCTTGGGGCCGCCCCCCTCGGTCCCCGGCGTGGTGCGAAAGGGGTGGTTGCGCACGATCTCCTCGCCCTTGGCGCCGATGATGGTCGCGCTCACCTGGCACCCGGGGATCAGCGGCGTCACCCGGCCCTCGCCGTTGTTGCCCAGCGGCGGGTCCTCCCACCGCAGGAACGAGCGGGTCTCCGACGCGTGCCCCGGGATCATCGTGCGCGACTTGGGTAGCCCCTGCTCGCCCTTCTTCGTGCGGTACTCGGGCCGCTGGTGCTCGTGGCCCGCGGCCACCCAGTCGAAGCTCTGCTTGCCCTTGGAGTAGTCGATCTTGACGTGGCAGCCGTAGCACTGCGGCGCCCACTGGCTGTGGCACGTGTAGCACTCGAGCTTGTCGATGTGTTGGCTCACCTGGACCATGGCCGTCCGCCCAGCGTCGCTCAGCTTGCGCTCGCGGGTCAGCTTCTTCAGCGGCTCCAGCCACAGGTCCTTGCCGCCGGCCGTGTGCACCATGACCCGGTCGCCCACGCGCACCACCTCGGGCATCGGGTTGCCGCGCGCGCTCAGGATCCAGCCGTCGCGCTTGGCCCAGACCTTGCCCTTCTCCAGGTACTTCGGGACCGAGGTCGCCACGCCGCGCGGCGCACCGCGAGCGGGCGCTTTGCCCTCCTCCTCGTCGCCGTAGCCCAGGGGCAGCTCCCAGGGGAAAGCGGTGGGGGTGCCGTGGCAGTCGGTGCACTCAATCTCCACTCCGGCCAGGTTGGCGCCCGCGAGGAAGCCGTCGCCGTGGACATCGTTCGAGGTGTGACAGTCCTGGCAGAGCATGCCCTTCTCGTAGTGCACGTCTTTGCTCATGACGATGTACTTCTTGGTGTGCAGGGCGATCTGCCCGCCGCCGCCCTCGGTGTAGGGCGAGCCGAAGGCGCTCTCCATCAACCCCTGGTAGCTCACGCCGATGCGCTTGCCGCGGTTGTGACAGGTGGTGCACGTCTCCACCGGGATGCCGGTCCAGTTGACCTTGCCGGCGCGCAGCGGCGCGTCGCGCGTGGCCTGGATGCTGTGCACCAGCGCGTGCCCACCGCGCTTTTTGTCGAGGATCTTGGGGATGTGGCGGTCGTTGCCCTCGTAGATGCCCTCGTTGCTGTAGGGGATGTGACAGGCGCCGCAGCCCATGCCGCGGAAGTCGCCGCGCTTGGGCCGACCCTTCACCCCCAGGTGGCAGCGCTGACACTCGGTGCGTAGGTAGGTCATCATCGCCTGCCGCGGGTCGTCTTTGAGCTTGGCCAGCTGCGCCGGCGTGCGGATCGCCTCTGGCACCGTCTTCATG
>JAUIAC010000414.1 GCA_030425545.1 bacterium
GCCGCGGCGAGCAGCCGGGCCAACGCCAGGGCCCGCGGGCCCCCCCGCTCGGGCAGCGCCGCCTGGGCCGCCTCGAGCCGCGTGACGAGCTCCTGCAGCACCTGCACCTGCAGCGCGACGACGATGGCGTCCTTGCTCGCGAAGTAGCGATACAGCGCCCCCGGGGTCAGCTCCACGGCGCGCGCCAGGTCGGCGATGGTCCAGCCGTCGACCCCGTGTTCCCCGACCAGCCGCAGCGCCGCGGCGAGCAGGGCCTGAAGCTTGCGGGCCTTGCGCTTGCTCAGCGGTGAGGGCGTGGCGCGCCCCGCAGCCGAGCCTGGAGCCGCCGAGCCTCGAGACGCCGAGCCTGGAGCCGAGGAGTCTGGTGTGTCGGGCACAGCTGGGTAAATCATGTTCACAAAGTAAACGTCGTTTACTTTCGCGTCAACCCTGTCCGCTCAGCGCGAATGAAACCCGCGGCGCGCGGGGGCAGCGCTTCGACGCTGGGCGCGGTATACGCGTCTCGCAAGCACGCCCTGGCTCGCCTTGAGCTCGCGTGTGCTCCCCGCTCTGGGGCCTTGTGCAGCGCGCGTGGCCCACGCGCTGCAGCGGGGGCCTCGTCACTCAACTGGAAGCGCCCCCATGCCGCTCTCGCGCCCGCGTCTGACCCGAGTGCTCGGCCTCGCGTTGCCGATCATGGGCGGCATGGTCAGCCAGAACGTGCTCAACCTCGTCGACACCGCGTTTGTCGGCCGGCTGGGAGAGACAGCGCTGGCGGCCGTCGGCATGGGCGGCTTTGCCAACTGGCTCCTGATCTCTGGGCTCCTGGGGCTCGGCGCAGGGGTGCAGGCCACGGCGGCCCGACGCAAGGGCGAAGGTCGACACAGCGAGACAGCCACGGGGCTGAACGCTGCGCTGGTGCTCGCGGTCGCGCTGGGTGTGCCAGTGGCTGCGGCGGGGTGGTGGTTCGCACCGGAGATCTTTCGCGCCCTCAACGACGACGCCGCGGTGCAGGGCATGGGCGCGGCCTACCTCGGCGCGCGTTTCGTCGCCGCGCCCTTTGCGGCCTGCAACTTCGCGTTCCGCGGCTACTGGAACGGCACGGACCGCTCGAAGAACTACATGGTGACCCTGGTGGCCATGCACGCGGTCAACATCACCCTTGACTGGGCGCTGATCTTCGGCCACCTCGGGCTGCCGGCGCTCGGGGTCGCGGGCGCCGGCTGGGCCACGACCATCAGCCTGGTCTTCGGCACCGCCCTGTACGCGCTGCTCGGCTGGCTGCAGGCGCGCGACGGCGGCTTCCTGCGGTGGCAGGGCACCCTGGCTGTGACCCCGCGCATCCTGCGCCTCGCGGTGCCGGCGAGCGTGCAGCAGTTCGCCTTCTCCGCCGGCTTCGTCGCCTTCTTCGTCATCGCGGGCAAGGTCGGCACGGACGCCCTGGCTGCGAGCAACGTGCTGGTGAACCTGATGCTGCTCTGCGTGCTGCCGGGCGTCGGGCTCGGTATCTCGGGGGCGACCCTGGTCGGGCAGGCCCTCGGCCGCGGCGACATGGACGACGCCAAGGCCTGGGGCGGCGATGTCATCAAGCTCGGCCTGGTGCTCATGGGAGCCATCGGCGCCGTGTTGGCGCTGGGGGCGCAGACCTGGCTCGAGGTCTTCATCCACGGGCACCCCGACACCGTGGCGCTGGCGATCGGCCCTCTGGTGCTGCTCGGGAGCGTGCAGGCGCTCGACGGTGTCGGCGTGGTCCTCACCCAGACGCTGATCGGCATCGGCGACACCGTGGCGATGCTCAAGATCAGCCTCGTGGGTCAGTGGGTGCTCTTCCTCCCGGCAGCCTACGGGCTCTGCGTCGTGGGCGACGGCGGGCTGATGACGCTGTGGGCCGCGATGGTCGTCTGGCGGGCTGGCACAGCGGTGGCGTGCGTGGCGCGCTGGCGATCCGGGACATGGCTGGCCACGCGCGCGTGATTTGGCGATGCTGCCCGGAGCAGCGCCGCTGACCGTGCGCTCCGCGCCCTGGCCGCCGAACCTACCCCCAAGCTACCTGCCGCCGCGCGGACAGCGCGCCGCGCCCCCGCGGACCCCGAGCTCCATGCCCACGCTCCCCGACAAGCAGGCGGTCTTCGACGCGGTGGTCGCCGCGGTCCGGGCCCAGTTGGAGCAGTCGCGCACGGTGCTGCAGCACGCCCAGTCGGCCGCCACGGACAACGAGGCCAAAGCGGAGAACAAGTACGACACGCGGGGGCTCGAGATGAGCTTCGTCGCCGCGGGTCAGACCGACCGAATCGCGGCGCTGCGTCAGGTGTTGTCGGCGTATCACTTCTGGCCGCTCCCCCCGGCGGCGGACGTGATTCGGCCCGGCGCGCTGGTGCGCCTGATCGCAGACGACGAGCCCGAAGGCGACGCGCTCCGCGACCCCGGCGCCGCGCTCTCGTCGACCCTCGTCGCCTTCGTGGCGCCCTACGGCAACGCAGACACGGTGAGCGTCGACGGCGTGACCGTGCGCGTCATCACCCTGCGCGCGCCGCTCGGACGCGCCCTGGTCGGCAAGCAGGAGGGCGACGAGGTCCAGGTGACGGTCGCCGGGCGCACGCGGGTGTGGGAGGTCGACGCGGTCTCGTGACGCACGGCCTTCGCGCTTGCATCGACACAAGTCGCCGCGACGCAAATCGCTTTGCCTCCCCCATCGCATTTCGCTACGGTCGCGGGGCAGGGCGCTGAGGGGCTGCCCTGCGGGAGACCAACCGACATGCCACCCATCCGCATCTCGCGCAGCCGCATGACGAGCTGCCCGGCGTGCCACGCCCACATTCGCGTGGCTGACCGCCTCCAGGAGACCGACTGCCCGTTCTGCGGCGCTCGGCTCGAAGACGCCGTACGCAGCGCCCGGCAGGGCACGCTGACGCTGCTGCGACGCAGCGTGAACAGCCGCTCGGGGACCCTGGCGGCGTCGCTCCTGAGCCTCTCGCTGTCGACCGCCGCATGCAGTGACGACACCAGCGGCGAGGGGGTGGACGCGGGGATCGTCGACGCCGCGACCGGAGACGGGACCGTCGCTGACAGCAGCGGTGACAGCAGCGGGACGGGCGACACCAGCGGCGCAGGCGACACGGGCCCGGCCGACGTGGCCGTGGACACGGCGGCGGACACCGGGGGGGGCGGAGGTGCGCTCTACGGGTTGCCGGCGGACGTGCTGGACCCCGACACAGGTGCGACGGACGCTGGCACGACGGACGCTGGCACGACGGACGCTGGCACGACGGATGCTGGCACGACGGACGCTGGCACGACGGATGCTGGCACCCCAGACGCCGGCACCCCCGACGCGGGTGTCGACGACACCAACGCCAACGACACCAAGCCGGCCAAGGACATCCCCATCTCGCCGCTCTATGGCATCCCCGCCCCCGACACGCTGCAGCAGCCCGACTCCGGCGACACGACCGACTCTGGCGACAGCATCGACGCCGAGGACGCGCCGGACAGCGCGCCGCAGCCCGAGTACGGCATCCCCCCCGGTGACTGAGCCTGCTCAGCCGGAGCCCACACTCGGCGACAACGACCCCCGCAAGCTGGTGCGCTCCGCCACGCCGGAGGACCAACGCGCCCCCCACCCGCTCTATTGCGTGTGGGAGATCACGCTCGCCTGCGACCTCGGCTGCAAGCACTGCGGCTCCCGAGCCGGGCCGGCGCGACCGGGGGAGCTCACCACCGAGGGCTGCCTGGACGTCGTCCGTGAGCTCGACGAGCTCGGCGTGCGCGAGGTCACGCTCATCGGCGGCGAGGCCTATCTGCGGGAGGACTGGGACGTCATCGCTGCGGAGATCACGCGGCGCGGCATGGTCTGCGGCATCACCACCGGCGCCCGCAACCTCAACCCGGAGCGGCTGGCGCGGGCGGTCGACGCTGGCGTGCGCACCATCTCGGTGTCCATCGACGGGCTCGAGCGCGTCCACGACGCCCAGCGCGGGGTCGCCGGCTCATGGCGCGCAGCGGTGGACGCGGCCGAGCGCATCGCGCAGACCCCGATCCGCTTGGCGACCAACACCCAGATCAACCGGCTGTCGATGCCGGAGCTGCCCGCCCTGGCCCAGCTCCTCGGCGACTTCGGCTGCAAGGCCTGGCAGATCCAGCTGACGGTGCCCATGGGTCACGGCGCAGACCGACCGGACCTGCTCTTGCAACCCTACGAACTGCTGGAGCTCTACCCGCTGCTGGTGTGGATCAAGGAGCAGCGCCTGGATCCGCGCGGCGTGCGGCTCTTCCCCGGCAACAACATCGGCTACTTCGGTCCCTACGAGGCCGCGCTGCGCTACGGCGGAGACCAGGGCGCGCACTGGCAGGGCTGCTCGGCCGGAGAGTGGACCCTGGGGCTCGAGGCCGACGGCAAGATCAAGGGCTGCCCCTCGCTGCCGAGCGAGCGCTGGACCGGGGGCTACCTGGGTCGCGACGCGCTGGCCGACGTGGTCCGCGGCACGCCGGAGTTGACCTATCTGAAGGGCCGCACCGTCGACGACCTGTGGGGCTTCTGTCACGGCTGCTACTACGCCGACGTCTGCAAGGCGGGCTGCACGTGGACCAGCTACGTGTTCTTCGGGCGTGACGGCAACAACCCCTACTGCATCCACCGCGCCATGGAGCGGGAGCGAGCGGGGCAGCGCGAGCGGCTCGTGTTGGCGGAGGCGGCTCCGGGTACGCCCTTCGACAACGGCCGCTTCGACGCGGTGCTCGAGCCGGTCTCCCGCGACGCGTCGACGGCCTCCGACCCCACGGTGCTGGGCTTTCCGCTGGCGGACGTGCTGCAGCTCGACCCCCACGGCCCGGGGGTCTGGGACGAGGACGCGTTGTGGCGGGTGCTGGGTGGACGCTCGCGGAAGGGTGGGCGCGCCCTGGCGCTCGGGCAGCTGTCGTTGGAGCGCCCGTCGACGCCCTCACAGCCGACGGACTCACGGTCAGATCCATAGTCAGCCGCGGCTCTCGGACAGGGACACGCGCCACGCCCTCCCTGCTACAGAGGGCAGGCTCAGGTTGACGTCGCGGTGGGGGCGCGCACACTCCGGTCCCGATCCCCGCAGGAGACAGCATGGTGACCCCCGCACTTCGCCCGCTCACCCCCGTGCCCGACCCGCCGAGCACGACGCCGGCGCTCGAGGCCGTTCAGGCCCTGCTCCTCGAGCAGCTCCGCGTGATGCGCTCTCACGAAGACGGGGTGCGCCGAGACCAGGACGTGGAGCACCTGCACCAGCTGCGTGTGGCGCTGCGACGCTCACGCTCCGCGCTGTCGATGCTGCGGGA
>JAUIAC010000415.1 GCA_030425545.1 bacterium
CGCGTCGACGCGGGCGCAGGCTTGCCACCGACGCTCAGGCTCACCGCGGAGAGTGCGAGATCACGGGCGTAGAGCGTCAGGACAGCCCCCGGCGCGCGCGCCACGCCGCGGTAGGTCACGACGCCCTTGGCGCCCTGGGACTTGGGCAAGAGGGTGAGCTCGAGCGCCATGTGGGTGACGTCAGCGCGGCGGTCGCGCGGCTCGTGCAGCGGCAGCTTGCCGGTGAGGTAGCGCTTGGCGCCCGAGGGGCCGGGGGCAGGCGGCGCGGCCCACGCGGGCGCGGTCGTGCAGGCGAGCCCGGCGGCGAGCGCGAGGGCTGCGAGGCGACCCGTGGAGCGTGCGCTGCGGCGACGCGAGCTGAGCATGGCGAGTTCCAGTGGAGAGGGCGCGGGGGTGCGTCGGCGGGCGCCAGGTCGCCCGTCGCCAGGCCGCCCGTCGGCGGACCCTACCTCAAGCGATCGGGCGGCGCAGGTCCGGCCCCGAGGCCGGTCAGCGGCCGACGACCACCGTCCAACACAGCGTGAGGTAGCCCCCCTCCACCGCGCCCGCTGCATCCGGCAATTCAGCCGCAGACGTCAGCGCACCTTGGTGGTTTGCCTTTGTACCAACGAGCGCGTCATGTATCCTCCCGCGCCCGTAGAGCCTGGAGGCACCTTGAGCGGAGACGCGCGCATCCTCGTCCTGAGCCGGACACCCGAGGTCCTGAACGCCGTAGGCAAGGCCGCGCAGCCGAAGGGCTGGCTGCTCTTTCAGGCCGACACCTTGGACGACCTGCGGCTGCGCCTCGACGACCTCAGCCCGGAGCTCCTGGTGCTCGACGCCGACCACCCGGTGTGCGACGACCTGGGCGCCCTCTCGGCGACGCTCGAGACCCAACCCAACGTGGCCGTGCGTCCCCAGGTGTTGCTGGTCGGCGCGGCGGACAACCCGCGGCGCCGCAGCGTGGCCACGGCCGTGGTCGTGGACGCCATGGTCGACCGGCCGGTGGACCAGCTCGAGGTCGCGATCGAGGTGCGCACCCTGGTGCGCGTGCGCCGCATGGCGGCCAAGGCGCTGCGCGACCGCGACATGCTCAACCAGCTCTTCGAGCTCTCCACCTTCTCCGACCGGTACAACGACGTGGACGCGGTGCTCGAGAGCCTGGCGGGCCGCCTCGCGCAGTGGATGGAGATGCCGCACGTGGTGGTCACCCTGGGCGCGGTGAACCACGCGCGCATCGCGGCGCGCCACCACGACGACGGGCCGAACCGGGGCCGCAGCCTGGTCGACCGGCGCCACAGCGAGCTGGTTCGGAGCGGCGACGAGCTGTGCATCGACGACGCCGACGGCGTCCTGGCTGGCGAAGACCCGAGCACCCTGCCCTACGTCGGGCTGCCGCTGCAGGCCCAAGACGGCGAGGTGTTGGGGGCCCTGCACGCGTGGGGTGGCGAGCAGCTGCCAAACCACAACCGGCTGCGTGTGCTGCGCGCGGCGGCGGCCCGCATCGGCGCCGAGATCCAGCTCAGCGACAGCCATCGCCGCCTGGAGGAGATGGTCGAGAACCGCACCGCCGACCTGACCGCGCTGCTCGAGCGGCTGCGGACGGTGAACAACCAGCTGCTCGAGGCGAGCCGCGACACGATCATGCGGCTGGCCCGCGCCGCCGAGTACCGTGACGGCGACACCGGCGAGCACGTGGACCGCATGTCGTCCTACGCCCAGATCATCTCGCGGCAGATGGGCATGAGCAGCGAAGAGCAGGCGCTGATCAAGCTCGCCGCGCCGATGCACGACATCGGCAAGATCGGCATCCCCGACAGCATCTTGCTGAAGGAAGGCAAGCTCACGCCGGACGAGTACGACGTGATGAAGCAGCACCCGCTCATCGGCGCGCGCATCCTGCAGGGCTCGCGGAGCAAGCTCTTGAAGATGGCCGAGGAGATCGCCGCGACCCACCACGAGAAGTGGGACGGCAGCGGCTACCCGCGCGGCCTGGCGCGCAACGAGATCCCCCTGGCAGGCCGCATCGTCGCGCTGGCCGACGTGTTCGACGCGCTCACGTCGCCGCGCGTCTACAAGGACGCGTGGAGCATCGACGAGGCGGTCAGCTACATCCACGGGCTCAACGGCACGCACTTCGACCCGAAGGTCATCTCGGCCTTCGACCAGTGCCTCGACCGGCTGCTCGCGACGCGCTCGGACCACATGGCCCGCACCGGACAGGCCGTGCCGCCCATCGCCGTGCCGCGCAGCGAGGTTCAGTGAGCCGCCACGCAGGGCCCAGGCGACGGCCGCGCTCGCCCGCGGGCCTCGGCCTGCTCGCGCTCGCGCTCTGCCTCACAGCCTGCGGCGACAAGCCCAAGCCCCAGCCCGTCGCGAAGCCGCCCGCGAGCGCCAAGCACAAGGCGCCCGCCGCGCCGCTCGCCCACGCGGCGACGCAGGCCGCTGCGGCGGAGGCCGCGCAGTATCAGCGCCAGCGGAGGAAGCCGCTCCCCGCCGTGATCGGCGGCTGCGCAGAGGCCTGCGCGACGCCCGAGGCGGCGGCGGGCGCGTTGCTGACCGCCCTGGGCAGCCCAGAGCCGGCGCAGGCCGCCCGACAGCTCTTCGACTGGTCCCTGTTGGAGGTCGACGGCGACGCCCACGGCGAGCGCTGGGCCGAGCTCTGGGGCGACGTGCGCAAGCACGACGAACGCAACCGCGCCATCGCCACCTGGCTGAGCGGATGGCTGGCGCAGTTCAAGGGCGCGAGCCAAGCCCAGCTAGCGGCGTCCCGGGCCCGCGGCGTGAGCTTTCGCAAGCTGCCCGGGCGGTCGGACGTCATGGAGATGCGCTGGCGCCCGCCCGTCACCAAACGGGGCGAGCGCGAGTGGCGCGTGCTCTGGACCTTGCGCGGCTACGAGTGGCTCATCTCGCGCGTCGACCACGAGCCGGGCAAGCGCAGCCTGGGTGACCCGCCGCGGGGCAGCCGCAAGCGGGGGCACCTGTGAGCGACGACGCGCGCCGCGGGGTGCGCTGCCGCGTCGCGGTGACCTGCGCGCTCGCCTCCGCCCTGCTCGGCTGCAGCCCGGTCAGCAGCGGTGCCGACACCGGAACCCAGGACGCAGTGAACCCAGACACAGTGAACGCCGACGCCGACGCCGAGAGCGACGCCGGCGACGTGCTGGCCGGCTGGACCGCCCACACGAAGGTCTACGCCAAGGGCGCGCTGGCCTCGGCCTGGAGCAACGGAGCCGCGGGAGACGCGCGCCGCTGGGCGCTGGTGGGCGGCGACGGGACCACCGGCCGCGTGCTGACCCTGACGGGCGACACCTGGTCCGCCTACGACGTCAACGAGACGGGGCTGCTGTGGTGGGTCCACGGCGACGACGCCGGCCACCGCGCCGCGGTCGGCGACAAGGGCACGCTGGTGACGTGGACCGAGGGCGACGCCAAGCCCACCGTGACGGTGTTCAAGTCGCTCGCCGCCGAGGGCACAGCGCTCTACGGCGTCTGGTTCGCCCCAGGCGCCAAGCGCTATTGGATCGCGGGCGGCAACCCGCAGAAGGGCACCGGCCTGCTGTGGCGCGTGGACGCCGACTCGCTGTCGAAGACGCCGGAGGCCAGCGCGGCGAAGGTCGATCTCGGCGCGGACGCCGGTGTCGTGTTCAAGGTCATCGGCACCGCCGACGGGCAGCGTTGGGCCGTGGGCGACGGCGGCACCATCTGGCACCGCGCCAAGGACACCTGGGCCGTGGAGGCCATCGTCAAGACCGACGTGCTGATCGGCATCTCGGGCTCCAGCGCAGACGCCCTCGTGGCGGTGGGCGGGCGCGGCGCAGGGGTCGTGGCGCGGCGCACGGCCAAGGGCTGGAGCCAGGTCGCCGGCGGCGCCAACGCCTGGATCTCCGGGCTCTCAGCGGTCGCCTACACGGCCGGTGGCGCAGCCCTGGTCGGCGGCAGCTACGGCTTTCTGGGCAAGCAGGACGCCGACACGCCGGCCGACGAGCTGCCCGGCGTCGAGCCCCCGCTGACCCAGCTCACGCTCCACGGCGCGTGGGCCGACAAGCACACCCAGGTCATGGTCGGCGGCAGCTTCGAAAACCCGGCCAAGCCGCTGGTCGGCTGTGTGCTGACCCGAGGCGCGAGCTTGCCGAAGCTGCCCGGGAGCTGATCAGCGGCGTCGGCCGTCCGGGCCCTGGGGGCCCTTGCGCTTGGGCTTGGGGCGACGGTGGCGTCGGTCGATGTCGGAGGGCACACGCCCGCCGTCGTCCTCGAAGAAGCGACGCATGTCCGCCGCGACCGGCGCCTTGAGCTTGAGGTGCTCGCCGCCGTTGGGGTGCGCGACCTCCAGCAGCCGCGCGTGCAACATGATGCGCTTGGCCTGGCGGGCCGCGCGACGGCCACCGTAGAGGAAGTCGCCCACGATCGGCGCGCCCATGTCCGAGAGCGCGACGCGCACGTGATGCTTGCGTCCCTGCTCCGGCAGCACCCGCACGAAGCCGTAGCGGCGCCCGCGGGCGAGGACCTCGACCTCGCTCTGCGCGAGCTGTCCGCCCTGCTCGACGACCTCCATGCGCTCGCCGCCCTGGATGCGGCGCGCCTTGAGCCGGTGCTCGACCCGGGCCCAGCGCACGGAGGGCACGGGGAAGGTCAGCGCGACGTAGAGCTTGAACACGCGCCGCTCGGAGAAGGACTCCGTGAGGCGTCGCGCCATCTCCACCGACTTGCCCAGCACCATGACGCCGCTGGTGTCGCGGTCGAGCCGGTGCACGAGGTGGACGCCCGCCGGGTCCTCGCCACGGGAGCTCGCGTGGCTCCGAGCCCACGCGAGCACGGTGCGGTCCCGCCCGTCTTCAGCGACGAGCCAGCCCGCTGGCTTGTCGACGGCGAGCACGTGCTCGTCCTCGAAGAGCACGCGGGGCGGCAGGGAAGCGTCGGTTCGGGCGGCTGGGCTCATGGTCTCTCCTGACGCGCAGGCTGACACCCGCGCAGAGGGCTGTCGAGGTGGCCACGACCGGCCGGCGGTGCCGCGGCGCCCGGCCGCCCCGGGGCGCGCCACGATGCCGCCCGCGCCCGGAGACCTGCCCTCGCGCAAAAGTGCGAGAGGGGCAGAGCGCTCGCGCGCTCTGCCCCTCTCTGGGTCGGGGTGACTGGATTTGAACCAGCGACTTCTTGCTCCCGAAGCAAGCGCGCTACCAGGCTGCGCTACACCCCGCCTGTGCACGACCCTCGGGAAAGCGGGTGCGCGCGGGCGCCTCTTATGCGCAAAGACAGCCCCGCTGTCAATGCCACCGAAGCCCACTTCGGCCGTG
>JAUIAC010000416.1 GCA_030425545.1 bacterium
TCGTCTTGACGCAGGCGCCGTCCTTGCACTTGGCCTCCGCCGTGCACGGCTTGCCATCGCTGCAGGCCTTGTCGACGAGCGGCGTGTAGACGCAGCCCTTGCCCGCCACGCACTTGTCCGTGGTGCAGGGGTTGTTGTCGTTGCAGGTGAGGAAGTTGGAGATCTTCGGGATCTGCGTCGCGCAGTTCTTGCACGCCCGAACATGCACCAGGTCCTTCTGGTGGCAGCGGTCGCCCACCGCGGCACAGCACTTGCCGTCAGCGCCGCAGCAGGTCTGCCACCAGCTCTTGAAGTTGGCCGCCTGGTTGTAGCCGTTGCTGCCCTTGGGGATCGTGCAGGCGTTGTACTTGGGGTTCGGCTTGCCGTTGGTCGGCGTGTAGCACTGGCCGTTCTCGCAGCGCGAGAGCAGCGTGCAGGGGTCGCCGTCGTCGCAGGCGTAGTAGAGCTTCGGCAGCGCGAAGGTGCACTTGCCCTTGGTGCAGGAGTCGAGCGTGCACTTGTTGCCGTCGTCGCACAGATTGCCCGTGCCGGCGATGCACACGCCGCCCTTGCAGGTGTCGCCCGTGGTGCACAGGTCGTCGTCGGCGCACGGCTTGGTGGGCTTGGTGTGGTAGCAGCCCAAGGTCTTGCTGCAGAGGTCGTCGGTGCAGAACACGCCGTCGTCGCAGTCCACCGTCAGCTGCAGCGGCAGGCCGACGCAGGTGCCCTTCTGGCAGGCGTCCGACTTGGTGCAGAGGTCGTCGTCGTCGCAGGCCTTGCTGTTGTGGGTGAACACGCAGCCGCTCTTGGGGGAGCAAGCGTCGTCGGTGCAGGGGTTCTTGTCGTCGCACGTGGTCGCCGTGCCCACACACTTGCCGTCCTTGCAAGCGTCCTTGGTGGTGCAGGGGTCGCCGTCGTCGCAGAGCTCGTTGACCGGGGTGTAGACGCAGCCGAGCAGCGGGTGGCAGCTGTCCACGGTGCACGCCGTACCCTCGGTGCACTGGATGCTCGTGCCGGTGCAGTTGCCCTTCACGCAGCTGTCGTCCGCGGTGCACTTGTTGCCGTCGTCGCAGGTGCCGCCCGACGACGCAGTGTGCTGGCACCCCGGGGAGCCGCTCTTGGGCTTGGGATCGCAGGAGTCCACCGTGCAGCCGTCGCCGTCGTCGCAGGTGTCGAGCTTGCCGGGCTTGCAGCCACCGCCGCCGCAAGCGTCGCCGAGGGTGCAGGGGTTGCCGTCGTCGCAGGTCACCGAAGCGCCGTGGGGCAGGTTGGCGCACGCCCCGGTCTTGGGGTCACAGGCGTCGGCCGTGCAGCCGTTGTCGTCGTCGCACTTGGCGCCGGAGCCCTGCTGGCACACGCCGTTGGCGCAGACGTCGTCGGTCGTGCAGGGGTCGCCGTCGTCGCAGGCCTTGGTGGTCTTGATCCACAGGCAGCCCTTGACCGCGTTGCACGACTCGTCGGTGCACGGGTTGCCGTCGGCGCAGTCCACGGTCACGTTCAGCGGCAGGCCGACGCACTTGCCCTTGTCGCAGCTGTCTTGCTTGGTGCACAGGTCGCCGTCGTTGCACACGAACGCGTTGGGCGTGAACACGCAGCCGGCGTTGGGTGAGCAGCTGTCGGTGGTGCACAGGTTGCCGTCGTTGCACTCGATGGGCTTGCCCACGCAGTAGGTGCCGACGCAGCTCTCCGAGTCGGTGCACTTGTTGCCGTCGTCGCAGGTGCCGACCTTGGGCTTGTACTGGCAGCCGTTGAGCGGGTGGCAGCTGTCCTCGGTGCAGGCCGTGCCGCCGAGGCAGGGGGTGTTCTCGCCGGTGCACACGCCCTTCACGCACACGTCCTTGGTCGTGCACACGCTGCCGTCGTCGCAGTCGACGCCGGTCACCAGCTTGTACTGGCAGCCCTTGTAGTCGTCGCAGCTGTCCACCGTGCAGGGCGACTGGTCGTTGCAGTCGACCACCTTGCCCTTCTGGCAGGCGCCCTTGTCGTCGCAGAGCGGCACGCCGGTGCACAGCGTGCCCTTGCCGCAGGGCACCTTGGGGTTGATGGGCGTGAGCTTGCACTTGCCCGTGGCCGCCTCGCACAGGTTCTTCACGCACGTGGTGTCCGAGCCGTCCTGGCAGGTGACCACCGTCGCCGGGTCCACCGCGCACTTGTTGTCCTTGCCGCAGATCAACGTGCCCGTGCAGGGGTTGCCGTCTTCCTTGTCCTTGCAGTCGCTGTCCTTGAGGCAGCCGCAGGTGTTGGGCCCGGCCTTGCACGTGCCCTGGTCGCAGGCGTCCTCCACCGTGCAGGGGCTGCCGTCGGCGTCGCAGCTCACGCCCTGGTTTCTCGGGCTCATGGCGCACTTGCCGGTCTTGATGTCGCACAGGTTCTCAGCGCAGGTGGTGTCCCCCGCCTTGGCGCACACCACCTGGGTGTTCGGGTTGACCTGGCACTTCTTGGTCTTGAGGTTGCAGAAGAGCTCGCTGCACAGGTCGTCGGCCTCAAAGAGCCCGCAGTCCTTGTCCGCCTCGCACTGGCACACGTTGACGCCGGCCTGGCAGGTGCCGTTGTTGCAGACGTCGTCCTTGGTGCAGTTGTTGCCGTCGGCGTCGCAGGCGGTGCCGTTGTTGATCGGCAGCAGCTGGCACTTGCCGGTCTTGGGGATGCAGGTGTTCTTGGCGCAGGTGCTGTCGTCCACCGACGGGCAGCTGATCACCGACGCCGGGTTGTCTTTGCACTGGCCGACGGACTTGTCACAGAACTGGGTGCCGTTGCAGAGGTTGCCGTCGTCCTTGCAGTCGGCGTCTTCCTTGCACGCGCACAGGTTCTTGCCGCCCTCGCACGCGCCCTTGGCGCAGATCTCGCCCTCGGTGCAGGCGTTGTCGTCGTCGCAGGCCTTGCCCTCGTTGAGCTCCTTGAAGGCGCACTTGCCGGTGGCGGCGTGGCAGGTGTTCTGCTGGCAGAAGGTGTCGAGCGCGCTCGGGCACTTCACCACCGTGGCCGGGTTGAGCTCGCACTGGCCGTTGGCGACGTTGCAGAAGAGGGTGCCGTTGCACAGGCTGCCGTCCTCGAGCTTGGCGCAGTCGGCGTCCTGGCTGCAGGCGCAGGTGTCGGTGCCCGACTTGCAGTTGCCGGCGAGGCAGTAGTCGCCGGTGGTGCAGCCGTCGCCGTCCTCGCACACCGTCTTGTTGGGCTCGAAGACCACGCCGCACTGGCCGGTCTTGGGATCGCAGGTGTTCTTGGCGCAGTAGGTGTCCTTGCCCTTGGCGCAGACCACCGCCGTGTTCGCCGCGATCTTGCACACCGCGGGCACCGCCGTCTTGTCGCAGAAGTGCGTACCCACGCAGAGGTTGCCGCCGTTCTTGCCGACGCACTCCGCGTCGGAGATGCAGCCGCACACGTTGCCCACCGCCTTGCAGGTGCCCTGGTCGCACTGGTCGGGCGTGGTGCAGGGGTCGCCGTCGTCACAGCTGACGCCGTTGGGCGCGTCGTTGACCTCGCACTTGCCGCTGTTGGGGTTGCACGCGGTGACCTGGCAGGCGCTCTGGCTGAGGTCCGGGCACTGGACCACGGTGCTCGGGTTGACCTGGCAGACGCCGGCCTGGGCGTCGCAGAAGAGTGTGCCGTTGCAGGGGTTGCCGTCTTCGTGGGTCTTGCAGTCCGCCGTGGTGGAGCACTTGCAGGTGTTGTTGCCGCCGACGCACTGGCCCTGCGCGTCGCAGGTGTCGCCCGAGGTGCAGGCGCTGCCGTCGTCGCAGGCGGTGCCCTGCGTGGCCGGCTTGGCCAGGCACTTGCCGGTCTTGGGGTCGCAGAGGTCGGTGGTGCAGGGGTCGCCGTCGTCGCACTTGGCGAAGCCCTGGGCGATGCACACGCCGCTGAAGCACTCGGCGGTGAGGGTGCACTTGTTGCCGTCGTCGCAGGCGAAGCCGTTCTTGGTCGGCTTGTAGTCGCACAGGCCGGTGGAGATCTTGCAGTTGTCCTCGGTGCACAGGTTGCCGTCGTCGCAGTCCTTGATGGCGGTGGGCACGCAGGCGCCGGCCTTGCAGGAGGCGGCGGTGACGCAGGCCGAGCCGGTGTTGCAGGCCAGGCCCTCGGGCGCGGCGACGAAGGTGCACTGGCCGGCGCTGCACAGGCGCTGCTGGCAGGCCACCGAGGGCAGCGGGCAGTCCTTGGAGCTGACGCAGGCGACCGGGTTGGCGTCGAGATCGACCACCTCGCCGAGGGGCGCGTCGGGCAGGCTGGGCACGTCGGCGGGGGTCGCGCTGTCGTCCACGGCCGCGTCGGCCACGGCGGTGTCGGCCACGGCGGTGTCGGCCACGGCGGCGTCCGCGACGTCGGGATCGGCGGCGACGTCGGTCACCACGTCCTGGGCCGCCCCGTCCAAGGTGGCGTCTTGCCCGCCGCCGCCGGCGTCGGCGACCACGTCGCTCTGGCCAGCGGCGCCCTTGTCGTTGGGGTCGTCGCTGCACGAGACAAGGCCAAACGTGGTGATCAGGACGATCACCCCGAGGCGCGTAACTGTCTGCATTGGTCTGCTCCCCACCTCTCCCACGCCTGATAAAGTTATCACCTTTGCGTGGGTGAAGTCCAACTCCCTGCAAGAAAAGAGATTGTTCAGTCCTAGAACGACCTGTCTCCCCGCCTCTCCCCGTGCGCTGCGGGCCCGCTCCCGCTTGACGTCACATCTCTTACAGTCGCTGCGCCTGGCGCAAACGGCTCAACTTTCTCTCGCGCGCCCCAGCGCTAGGTCCGCCGCGGTCCGCAGTGCCCCGCGGCGAGCAACCTCAGCGGCGCGGGCGTCGGCGACACCCCGCTGGCCGCTCGGCTTGCCAATGGCTGTGGGAGATCGCGACGTTCGCTCACGACCTCACACAGACGTGTCGCGGGGCGGCGCTGTCCGCGCGCGGCCGGTGCCGACCGCCGGAGCGGCCCGTCGGGTCAGCGCGTCGCGGTCGGGTCGGCGCCCTCGAGGCCGGTCCACGCCAGGCTGCGCTGCCAGAGCTCCGACGCCAGCGCGTCGTCCAGGGCGTTCTTGTGGGCCTTCTTGACCTTGCACTTGTCCCAGTAGAGCCCGGTCTGGCCGGCGGCCGAGGGCGCCGTGGCGCAGTGCAGCGAGGTCAGGGCGCCCTCCTCGTTGGTGATCATGAAGGCCTTGACGATCGAGCGCGCAGGCCACGGCACCCGGCGCCACACGTCGGAGGCCACCACGCCCGGGTGCAGGGCGTACACGTCGACGCCCTCGACCCCGGAGGCCGCGAGGCGCCGCGCCAGCTCGCGGGTGAAGAGCACGTTGCACA
>JAUIAC010000024.1 GCA_030425545.1 bacterium
GTCGCTCAGACCCTGGCGCAAGACCTGTACGTGCCGAGCCACGTGCTCGCGCTGGCGCCCATGCCGGGCGTCGTCCTGCGACCGCACACCCGCTACGCCGCCGTGGTGCTGCGCTCGGCGAACGACGACGCCGGCGCCCCCCTCGGTGTGCCGGCGGTCCTGCGACAGCTCATGAACGGCGGCGTCCCAGCCGGTGCGCGCGGCGCGCGGGCCCAAGCCGCCCTGGCCTCGACCTGGGACACGCTCGAGACGCTCGGCCTGCCCATGACCGAGGTCGCCGCCGCGACCGCGTTCACCACCGCCGACGTCGTGGGCGCCATGGCGGCCCACTACCAGGCCGTTCGCGCTGGCTTTTCCCCTGAGATCTCGGGCTGGAAGCTGGACCCGGACGACGGCGCCCAGCACCCCCGCTTCTGCGAGCTGCACGCCACCCTGAGCCTGCCTCAGTTCCAAGAGGGCACCCCGCCCTTCTCCACCGGCGGCGGGCTGATCCCGCCGGGCCCTCCGCAGGCGGTGCGCTTCGCCGAGGTGCCGGTGGTCGTCAACCTCCCCAAGGGCGCGATGCCCGCGGGCGGATATCCCGTGGTCCTCTACTTCCATGGCTCCGGTGGCCTCAGCACGCAGGTGGTCGACCGAGGACCGGTGCAGGTGGTGGGGGGCAAGGCGACCCCGGGCTTGGGCCCCGCGCACGTGCTGGCTCAGCGTGGCATCGCCACCGTGGGGCACGCGCTCCCGCTGAACCCGGAGCGGCACCCCGGTGCCTCGGACCTGACCTACCTGAGCCTGGGCAACCTCGCGGCCTACCGAGGCACCATGCGCCAGGGCACATTGGAGATCGGCCTGCTGCTGGACGCCCTGACCAAGGCCGAGATCCCACCCGCGGCGCTCGCCGGCTGCTTGCCCGGGCTGCGCGGTCCGGTGCGCCTGGCCACCACCACGGTGGGCGCCATGGGCCAGAGCCAGGGGGCGGTGTACCTGAACCTGGTGAGCGCGGTGGAGCCCCGAATCGGCGCGGTGGTCCCGACGGGCTCGGGGGCCCACTGGAGCCGGATGCTGCTGCTGAGCGACCGCCTGCCGATTCGGGCGATCATCGCCGGGCTGCTGGGGCTCGACACGCCGCCGACCTGGCTGCACCCGACCCTGCAGGTGCTGCAAGCGGCGTGGGAGCCCGTGGAGACGCTGCCCTACTTGAGCCGCGTGGGCGCGCGGCCGCTCCCGGGGCACCCGGCGCGCCACGTCTTTCAGCCCGTCGGGCAGGGGGACAGCTTCTATCCCGAGCCGCTCTTCGACGCGATGGCGGTCGCCTACGACCACCAGCAAGTGGGCGCCGACGTGTGGCCCGGCATGCAGCAGGCGCTGACGCGGGTGGGGCGGCACGCCAAGGCGAGCTACCCCGTGGCGAACAACCGTCCGGTGAGCGGCGGCGGCGCGCGCACCGGCGTGGTGGCGCAGTTCGCCAACGACGGCGTCAAGGGCGGGCACTACGTCTTTCAGCAGCTCGAGGGGATCAAGCACCAGTACGGCTGCTTCTTTCAGAGCTACTTCAGCACCGGCGTGGCCCGACTCCCC
Source organism: bacterium (assembly GCA_030425545.1). Taxonomy (GTDB): domain Bacteria; phylum Myxococcota_A; class UBA9042; order UBA9042; family UBA9042; genus UBA9042. The sequence continues at coordinate 1,570 of JAUIAC010000024.1, forward strand.
GCGCCGGTGAGCCCCGTGGGCGCGACCTGCGAGTGAGGGCGACGCGCCGGGGACGAGCGGGTCGCAGCGCGGCGGATCGGCCCCGACTTCACCTTTCTTTGCTGGCACATGGACCGTGGTTCACGCTGACGGTCCACGCTTGAACCTGAGCTGGCGGCCGGACGTAGGGCGTCGCCGCTGGTCTGGCGTGCACGCCCCGAGCTCGCAGCCAGACGGGGCTTCGGGCTAGCCAGCGGGCCCACGGCCGCTCACCCTGACCCGACCGGAGGACCCGCGTCACCGCGACCGCCCGGCGCTCTTGCCCGAAGCTCCTGGAGACCGCCATGCGCGCCCTGCTCATCGACGACGACCCCACCCTTCACCGGCTCTTGGGCGACTTCCTGGGCGAACGCGGGGTGACCCTGGAGAGCGCGTACGACGGCGCGCGCGGGCTTGTGGCGCTCGACCGCGACACCTGGGACGTGGTGCTGCTCGACGTGATGATGCCGGGCATGGACGGGCTCGAGGTGTGCAAGCGCATCCGAGACAAGAGCGCGGTGCCGGTGATCATGCTGACCGCGCGCGGCGACGAAGCGGACCGGGTCGTGGGCCTGGAGCTCGGGGCAGACGACTACGTGCCCAAGCCCTTCTCCCCGCGCGAGCTCTTGGCGCGCATGCGGGCGGTGGCGCGGCGCGGCAACCACGCGGTGGGCGAGCGGCTCAAGCGGGGCGACCTGGTGGCCGACCTCGGCGCTCGCCAGATCACCTGGCAGGGCGCGGACGTGGCGCTGACGGGGCTGGAGTTCGACCTGCTGGTGGCGCTGCTGCGGCGCGCCGGTCGGGTGGTCAGCCGCGACTCCCTGCTCTCCGCCGCCGGGCGCGCCGACGCCGTGGTGGGTCCCCGCACGGTGGACGTGCACATCTCCAACCTGCGGAAGAAGCTGACGGCCGCGGGCGAAGGCACCCCCCCGATTCGCACGGTGCGCGGCGTGGGCTACGTGTTGGTGGTGGACGCATGAGCTGGCGCTGGCCCCCAGACCGCGGCCACCGGCGGCGGCGCGTCCGCGGCAACCTCCGCACCCGGCTCTTCGTGCTCTTCGGGCTGGTGATCATCCTGGCGACGGCGTTGACCTTCGGGGTGACCCACCTCGTCCGCCGCCACCTGAGCGACGAGAGCGCGATGCTGGGGGGCGAGCGCTTCACCCAGGCGCAGTTCGCGCGGGTGTGGGACGACCCGGTGACCCGGCAGAACCTCGCTCAAGACATCGCCACGTGCTTCGACGTCGGCATCACCGTGTTCGACACCCAAGGTAGCGTGCTGCTGCAGGCGGGCGACGGCGCCGGGCCGGAGAACCTGCTCGAGGTGCGTCGGGGCGGCGAGCTGCTCGGGCGCGTCGCCTTTGTGGGGGTGCCCGCCGACGCCCGTTGGACCGCCACGGTGGGCCTGGGCATCTTCCTGCTGCTGCTCTGGATCGCCGTGGGGCTCATCGCCCGCCAGCTGATCCGACCGCTGGAGCAGCTGACGGAGGTCGCCCGAGACATCGGCGCCGGCCGGCTCGACAGTCGCGCCGCGCTGGGTCACCGCGGCCGCGGCGAGATCGGGGTCCTGGCCAACTCGCTCAACGACATGGCGGGGCGCATTCAACAGCAGCTCGCCGACCAGCGGGCCCTGCTGGCGGCGGTGAGCCACGAGCTGCGCACGCCACTCGGCCACCTGCGCATCCTGCTCGAGATGGCCGAAGACGCGCCCGATCCGCGCGCTCGGTTGGGGGAGATGTCCCGCGAGATCCAAGAGATGGACGCCCTCGTCGGCGAGCTGCTGGCCAGCTCGCGGCTGGACTTCTCGGACCTGCACCGACGCGACGAGGACCCCCTGGCCCTCGCCGCCCGCGCGCTGGAGCGCAAGGGCCTGGCGCCGGGCCTGCTCAAGGTCGGCGCCAGCGTGCCGGAGAAGATCGCGGTGGACGCGACGTTGCTCGGGCGTGCGCTGGCGAACCTGCTCGACAACGCCCACAAGCACGGCGGCGGCGTGGACGAGCTCTGCGTTGCGGCCGACGGCGGCGAGCTGCGCTTCGAGGTGGCCGACCGCGGCGAGGGCTTCGATCCCGCGGCGCGGGAGCAGCTCTTCGCGCCCTTTGTGGACGGCGGCTCGGAGCGCTCGGCCTTGGGGCTCGGGCTCAGCCTCGTGCGGCGCATCGCCGAGGCCCACGGCGGCCGCGCCTTCGCGCGCAACCGTCCCGAAGGCGGCGCGCTCTTTGGCCTCGCGGTGCCGCTCGACGCCACCACGCACGACTGACGCGCGGGTGGACCAAGGGCGCGGCGACAACGGACCCACAGCGCACGCCGCTCGGCGCAGCGATGTGTATGCTCCGGCGGTCAGCCCAGGAGCCCCCATGCCGCCCTTCGGACCGAGCCCGGCCCCCACGGCCCCCGAACCCCCGTCGCGCCTCGCGGCGCGGCGTCGCCGACGCTGGGCCGGGGCGCTGGCGACCCTGCTCGCGCTCACGGTCAGCAGCGCGGACGCGAAGCAGGCCGCGGCTGAGCGCGCGCCGCCCTGCACCTTTCGCGTCGAGCGCCCCTTCGACGGTCAGACCGCCGTCGCGCCCTCTCTCCAGCCCGAGATCACGCGCACACCGGGCTGCGCGCTCTTCGTCACGCTCAAGACTGCGGACGGTGTCGACGTGCCCTTCGACCTGGAGGACGAGGGCGGGTTTGACGGGCGCGCGACGGTGGTGCCGCGCCAGGACCTGCCCAACCACACCGACCTGGTGCTCGACCTGGGCAACAACCCGCGACCCTGCGGCTACGATCCCGGCGTGGTGCGCTTTCGCACCGGCGGAGCGCCGCGGGTGCTGCACTTCGCGTTCAAGGTCAAGGGTGACCGGGTCGACGCGGTGAGCCTGCAGCTGAGCGAGCCGGTGGCGTCGAACGCGGACTTCGAGGCCGACCACATCGTCATCGCGCCCAAGGAAACCGAGGCGTCGCTCCAGGTCACCGACGTGGTGGACAACCAGCGGCGCAACCTGGTGCGGAGCTTTCGCGACGGGTCGGGCCAGCCCCCGAGCGCCGCGGTCCCCTGGGTGGTCCGCGTCAAGACGACGCTGCCTTTTGCCACCGGCGCCGCGCTGAGCGAGACCTTCGAGGTGGAGGTGGTGCCGGCGAAGAACACCACCTTTCGCTGGCGGGGGCCCGACAAGCTCTGCGACGACGGCGTGACCCAAGGGGGCTGCAGCGCGGGTCCGGGGCTCCCAGGCCGGCGAGGCGCGGGCCCCGCTCAGGGCGCGGGCGGGCTCGCGCTGGCGGCCACGCTGGCGCTCTGGCTCAGGCGACGCGCCGCCGCGGAGCCGCGCCGCTCATAGCCGAGATGCCCTGAGATCTGCAGGTCCACCTCCTCGGGCGGCAGCCCCGCGAGCTTGCCTTCGACCGCGTCGAGCAGCGCCGCCACGGTCGGCTGACGCAGCACGCTGCGGAAGCCGAGGGCCGGGTCGACCGCGCGCCCGGTGTAGGTCAGCCACTCCTTGAGCTTGCCGATGACGTTGCGCTCGTGCGGATAGACGTCCAGGTAGCGGGCCGCCACGTCGCGCAGGTGCGCCACGAGCATGTCGCCGTCGGGTCGCCGCGGCTCACGGCCGGCCGACAGATCTGCGATCTGCTCGAAGATCCAAGGGTTTCGCAGCGCTGGGCGGCCGATCATCACCGCGTCGCAGCCGGTCTCTGCCCGCATGCGAAAGGCGTCGGTGGCGTACCAGACGTCGCCGTTGCCGACCACGGGGATGCGCAGCTCGTCCTTGAGGGTGCGGATGATCCGCCAGTCGGCGACGCCCTGGTAGAAGTCCGCGCGCCGGCGGGGGTGGACCACCAGGAAGTCGACCCCAGCGGCCTCGATGGCGCGGCCGATGGCGACGAACTGGTCCGCGCGGTCGAAGCCGGCGCGGATCTTGGCGCTGAGGGCGCCGGGCACCTGCGCGCGCATGGCGGCGAGCACGCGGGTCAGCAGGTCGATGTCCTGCAGCATCGCCGCGCCGACGCCCTTGCGCACCACCCGTGGCGCCGGGCAGCCGAGGTTGATGTCGACCACGTCGGCGCCGAGCTCCGCCATCCAGCCCGCGGCCTGGGCCATGTGCGTCACGTCGTTGCCCATGACCTGCACGCTCAGCGGCGTCCCTGGATGACGGACGACCTCGCGCGCGAGCGCCTGCGGCCGCACCGCCTGCGAGGTGATGCGCACGAACTCCGTACAGACGATGCCGAGGCCACCCGCCTCGGCCATGAGGGCGCGAAAGCTGGGGTGGCTGACGCCCTCCATGGGGGCCAGCATGGTCGGGTGCGCCCAGCCGTAGGGGGCCGCCGCGAAGGGGGAGTCGCGCCAACGGGCCCGGGCGACGGCGTCGACGCGCGGCGCCGCCACCGCGGGGGCTGCGCCAGCTAGCGGCGCCGGCTGCGCGAGCGGGTGCGTCGAGCGCGCGACCTCAGCCGAGGCGGGGCGCGCAGGGGGCGGGGCGGGGCTCATCCGCGCGCGGACGAGGACGCCGCGGTGGGCGGGCCGTCGGCCGAGGAGACCGCGCCGACCACAGACGCGCTCAGGGTCATGCCGCGGTCGCGCAGCCGGTCCACGAGCACCTGCTCGAAGCAGGTGGCGGGCGTCAGAAAGCCCGCGCGCTCCGGCAAGCGCTCACGATCTTCCACCAGGGCCAACGCCGCCGAACAGAGCATGCGCACCGTGGCCCGGTTGCCCGGATCGCCCGGCCCCGAGATCTCGCCCTTGACCACCACGCCGCTGGCGCCGCGGCCGACGAGGCGGGTGCGGAAGAAACCGCCGTCCATGGCGGCCTCGGACGGCCCCTGCCCGGGCGCCGGTCCGACGCGCTTGAGCAGCTTGCGGCCGGTCTCTCGCATGCCCACCGCCGTCACCACCCCGAGCGCGCCGGAGACCAGCCACGCGTCGGAGCGCCCCTTGGAGCGCATGACCTCGCGATAGGCGAAGTCGGGCCCGTAGCCCTGGCCTTCCGCGGAGAAGAGGGCGTCACTGCGGCGCACGACACGGGTGTTGATCGCGGCCATGAGAAAGGGGGCGGCCCAGGAGCCGAGCACGTCGTCGTAGTAGGGCCGCTTCACGTCCTGGCTGCGATCCGCGGCAGGGCCCGGCTTGCGCTCGGGCGGGTTGAGCAAGAAGGGATCGAAGAGCCGCCGCCCCTCGCCGGAGGCCATCATGCCCAGGCCGGACGCCAGCGTGCCGCCGTTGAAGCCGCCCTTGGCCGAGAAGCTCGCCCGCACGTCCACCGGGTCGGTGCCGGCGCCCTGGAGCGCCCGCGCGACCAGCCAGACGCCCAGATCCGAGGGCACCGAGTCAAAGCCGCAGCACGGGACGAGCCGCGCGCCGGTGCGCAGCGCGGTGGCCTGGTGGGCGTCGATCATGTCGCGCACCCACGGCGTCTCGCCGGTGATGTCGACGTAGTCCGTGCCCGCCGCCGCGCAGGCCGCGACCACCGCGGAGCCGTACTGGGCGTAGGGGCCGACGGTGGTCAAGAGCACGCGCGTGCGCCGCGCCAGCGCGGTCACCGCCGCGTCGTCGCCGGTGTCACAGACCAGCAGGGGCAGCTCGCTGAAGTCGGGGCCCAGGTCCGCGCGGACCGCCTCGAGCTTGCCCCGGTGCCGGGCCGCGAGGGCCCAGCGCAGCGGTGGCCGCGCGTCGTCACCAGCCTGCCGAGCGGCGGCCTCGGAGACATAGCGCGCCACCCAGCGCGCGGTCTGTCGCCCGGTGAAGCCGGTGACCCCGAGGAGAACCAGGTCCAGATCGCGCATGTCACCTCTGTGCGCCGCTGCTGGACGCCGCCGTGGCCGCCGACAGCGCCGGGGATGTGTTGGGGGGAGCAGGCCACCGGCGCGGGCGCAGCTACTCCGAGTCGGGCACCACGGCGATGCCCTCGATCTCCACCAGGGCGTCCATGGGCAGGCGGCTGACCTCGATGGTCGCGCGGGCCGGGTAGGGCTGGATCAGGTAGCTGGCGTAGACCGCGTTCACCGCCGCGAAGTCTTCCAGGTTCTTCAGGAAGATCGTGACTTTCACGAGGTTGTCGAGCTGGCCACCGGCCGCCTCGAGCACCGCACGCAGGTTGTGCATGACCTGCTTGGTCTGCTCGGCCACGCCGCCCCGGACGAGCTTGCCGGTCCCCGGCTCGATGCCGATCTGACCGCTGGTGAAGACCATGCGCCCCTCGCTCACCGTCAGCGCTTGCGAGTAGGGGCCGATGGCGCGGGGGGCCTGCTCTGTGCTCACAGCCGCGAACTCTCGGGTGTCGTCATAGGTGGGCATGGCGTCTCCTCGCTGCCAGGGCGCAGCGCGGCGGAGGATTCCAGCTTGCCGAGTGCCACGCAACGTCTGCGTGCGCCGGCTGGGCCGAGAGGCGGGTGCAATGGGGACCCCGCGCGCCCCAATTGAAATTGAAAGTTGATTTCAATTTCATCTTGCCTATGCTGCGCGCCCGGGCCGCTGGAGGTCCGCCAAGGACAGGACGTCAGAGAGAGGCCTGAACATGACCCGACGCACCACGCCCGACCCGCGGCCCGCACCGGCCCGCAGCACGCTCCCCTCGACCGCCCCGCGCCCGCCCACCCGACCGCGCACGGGCCGCCAGACCCTGCCGCGCGCGGCGACCTGGGCGGCGGCGTTGCTCGCGACCGCGGCCTGGACCGCGGCCTGTGGCAGCGAGGGCGGCGGCGAGGGGACCTCGGGCAGCGCGCCCAGCACCTACGCCTTCACCAGCCACATCGGCGAGGGCAGCAGCGTCAGCTACGGCGGCCAGGTTCACCGCCAGGTGTTGATCAGCGATCTGTCGTCGTGGATCGCCGGGCTGACGGCGGACATCGACGGTGGCCAGGCGCTCAAGGCCGGCGACGTCGAGGCGGGCTGCGACTTCTACTACGCCTACGACGCGTCCGTCGGCGCCGACACGGCGATTCGGCTGACGACCGACCCGGCGGCGCTGCAGACCAAGCTGGGCGACCTGGGCAGCAAGAACCTCAGCGGCAAGCTCGCGGGCAACGACCCCAAGGGCCAGCACAAGGACTTCACCAAAGCGCTGGCGGGCTGGGCGGGGCAGACCTCGGCCGAAGGGCTGCTGCGGAGCTGGTTCAAGGCCCTCGACGCCGCGGCCGTGGCGCGCGTGGCCGGCAACCCCGGCAAGGCGCCGGACGGCAGCGACCTGAAGGTGGTGCACGTGACCGCTGAGGGGCTGGACCTGCAGCAGCTGATCGCCAAGTTCCTGGGCGTCGCGGTGTCGTTCAGCCAGGGCGCCGACGACTACCTGGACGACGATCTCGAGGGCAAGGGGCTGCTCAGCGACAACACCAAGCCCGAGTCCGACGGCGCCAACTACACGGCGCTGGAGCACCACTGGGACGAGGGCTTCGGCTACTTCGGCGCGGCCCGGGACTACGGCGACTACAGCGACGACGAGCTCGCGGCCAAGGGGGGCCGCGAGGGCTGGTCCAAGGGCTGGCACGACACCGACGGCGACGGCAAGATCGACCTCAAGAGCGAGCTCAACTTCGGCCACAGCACCAACGCAGCCAAGCGCGACCGGGGCGCCAAGGACCTGGCCGCGACGGACTTCACGCGGGCGGCGTGGGACGGCTTCGTCCGCGGTCGTCACCTGATCACCAGCGCGGCGGGCGCGCTGACGCCGGCGCAGCTCGACGAGCTGCGGGGCTATCGCAACCAGGCGGTGCAGGCGTGGGAGTCGGCCATCGCCGCGACGGTGGTGCACTACATCAACGACACCCTGGCCGACATGGCCGCCTTCGGCACCGCGGACTACGACTTCTACGACCACGCCAAGCACTGGAGCGAGCTCAAGGGCTTCGCGTTGGGTCTGCAGTTCAACCGCCGCTCGCCGCTCAAGGACTTCGCCAAGCTGCACACGCTCATCGGCGACAAGCCGGTGCTCTCGACCGCCGACGCGGCCCAGGTGACAGCCTATGCCAAGGCGCTGCGCGAGGCCCGAGCGCTCGTGGGCGCGGCCTATGGGTTTGACGCCAAGCTCCTCGGCGACGACAAGGGCGCCGGCGGCTGGTAGGCGGCCGCAGGAGGCGAGTCATGAGAGCCAAGACGACGGGCCTGCGACAGGCTGGGGCTTGGATCGCGGTGTGGGGCGCGCTCTGTGTGAGCGCGGCCGGCTGCGGGGCCAAGGCGGGCGGCACGGAGCCGGTGGACGACGGCTTCGACCGAGCCGCGATGTTGACCCACATCGGCGAGCGGGTGGTGCGGCCGGAGGTGAGCGCCTTCGCCCAGCGCGCAGGGGCGCTGGCCACGGCCGCTTCGGCGTGGTGCGCGGCGGCCCAGGGCGGCGGCACACCGGACGCGAGCGCTCGGCTGCAGGCCCAGCAGGCGGCGCAGAGCGCGTGGAAGGCGGCCATGGTGCGCTGGCAGCGGCTCGAGGTCCTGCGCATCGGCCCCGCGGCGATGAACGACGGCGAGCTGCGCGACAAGATCTACAGCTGGCCGGTGGTCAGCGCGTGCGCCGTGGACCAGGCCGTGGCCCTGCGGCACGCAGACCCGGCGTCGGTGGACGTCGCCAAGGCGCTGCCCAACCGCCGCGGGCTCGACGCGCTCGAGGCGCTGCTCTTCCGCGCCGACACCGCCCACGCCTGCTCGCCGGTGGCCGCCCCCAAGGGCTGGGACCAGCTCGACGAGGACTCCCGTTGGCAGGCGCGGGCCTGCTACGCGGCGGCGGCGGCGGCGGACCTGCAGGCCAGCGGCGACACCCTGAGCGACGCCTGGAAGGTGGGCGGCGGCGACTACGCCGCGGTGTTGAAGGGCGCCGGCGGCAGCGGCAACCCGTGGTCGAGCCAGCGCGAGGCGCTCAACGCCCTCAGCGACACGCTCTTTTACCTCGACGCCGAGGTGAAGGGCATGAAGCTGGGCCAGCCGGCCGGCAAGGTGGCCAACAGCTGTGGCACTGCCGACGCCCCCTGCGCCAAGGAGCTGGAGAGCCCCTGGGCCAAGCACGGCAAGGTCAACGTGGTCGAGAACCTGCGCGCGTTCGAGGCGCTGCTCTTCGGCATCGGCAGCGACGGGGTCGAGGGCGTCAGCTTCGACGACTGGCTGGTGAAGGTCGGCGCCCAGGCCTTGGCGGACAAGCTGCGCGCGGACACGGCGGCGCTGCGCAAGGCGGTGGACGCGATCCCCGGCGCGCTCGGCACGGCCATCGAAGACGAGGCCGGGCGGGCCAAGGTCACCGAGGCGTGGGCCGCGGGCAAGGAGGTCAGCGCGACCTTGAAGAGCCAGTTCCTGACCACGCTGAGCCTGGATCTGCCGGACGCGGCGGCGGCGGACAACGATTGATGCCGCAGCCGACCCGACCCGCGGACGAGCGAGGACCGCACACCCTGTCGCGCTGGGCGGAGCGGGCGGCGCGGCCGGTGGACGGCGCGTCGCTGGCGGCGTTTCGCGTCCTCTTCGGCCTGCTGCTCCTGGGGAGCACGCTGCGCTTCGCCGCGTCGGGCTGGGTGGCGCGCTTCTGGGTCGACCCGGACTTTCACTTTCGCTACTGGGGCTTCGCCTGGGTGCCGGTGCCGAGCGAGGCCGGGCTCCACGGGCTGCTCGCCGTGCAGGCGCTGTGCGCGCTGCTGCTGGCCCTCGGCGCGTGGACCCGCGCCGCGGCGCTCGGCTTCGCGCTGAGCTTTCTGTGGACCGAGCTGATCGACGTCACCACCTACCTCAACCACTACTACCTGGTGACCCTCCTGACGCTGCTGCTGGCCGCCCTGCCCAGCGCTCGGGTCGCGTCCGTGGACGCGTGGCGTGCGCGGCGGCGGCGCGGCACGGAGCCCGTGCGCGGCGAGGGCGAGGTGCCGGCCTGGACGCTGTGGCTGCTGCGCGCGCAGTTTGGGCTGGTGTGGACCTTCGCCGGCGTCGCCAAGCTGGAGCCGGACTGGTGGCGACACGCGTGGCCGCTGACCACCTGGCTCCACGCGCGCAGCGAGTTCGGCTGGGGGCTCTTCGACCTGCCCGAGACCGCCTACGCCTTCGCTTGGGGCGGGCTGCTCTACGACCTCACCATCGCGGCGTGGCTCAGCTGGCGGCGAACGCGCCCGGCCGCCTTCGCGCTGGTGGTGGGCTTTCACGTGACGGTGGGGCTGCTCTTTCAGATCGGCATCTTCCCCTTTCTCATGGTCGTGGGCGCGACCCTCTTCTTCGACCCGGCGTGGCCTCGTCAGCTGGCGCGGCGGCTGCGCGGGCGCGCCCCGGAGCGGCTCCGGCCCCGCGAGCCGGCGGCGGCGACGACGCGCCCCCACGCGCTGCCCCGCGGCGTCGCGCTGGCCTGTGGGCTCTGGCTCGCCGTGCAGGTGGCGGTGCCGCTGCGCAGCCACCTCTACCCCGGGTCCGTGATCTGGCAGGAGGAGGGCATGCGCTGGAGCTGGCGCGTGATGCTGCGCGAGAAGCATGGCGACGTGAGCTTTCGCGTCCGCCAGGGCGACACCGGCGCGGAGGTGGAGGTGTCGCCGCGGCGCTACCTCGACGGACGGCAGGAGCGGGAGATGTCGGGCCAGGCGGACCTGGTGTGGCAGCTGGCCCAGCACATCGGCCGCGACTTCACCGCCCGCGGCTGGCGCGACGTGCAGGTGCGGGCCACCGCGCGTGTCAGCTTGAACGGGCGGCCGCCGCAGCTGCTGATCGACCCCACGGTGGACCTGCTGCGGGTCGACGACGGCCTCGGGCCCAAGGGGTGGCTGCGGCCGGCGCCGACGAGCGCCCCGCCACGGCTCGGACGACGCCCGGTGACGCGGGCTGCGGCCACGACCACGGGCGACGTCCCCGCCAGCCTTGCCATCGCCCGCCGCTGATCGCGCGCCAACGCCGCGCAGCGGCGACCAGGAGACCGAGACCATGGCATCACCGAGTCACCCCGCCGGGATCCGACACGCCCACCTCGTGGGGCTGCTCACCGTCGCCGCGGTGAGCTACGCCCCGGCGACGATCTGCGCCGCGCAGCCGGCGCCAACGAGCGCGCCAGCGGGTGGCGTGGCGACCCTGCCCGCCAGCGCCACGCCGGTTGTGGCGGCCCCCGTCACGCGCCCCAGCGCCGACGACCCGGCCTCCGAGCGCGCGGCCCGCAAGTCCCGCCGGGCCCGGAGGCGGGCCAAGACCCGCAGGCGGCGGCGCGCCCACACCACCGGCGCGGTCACCGTGTTCGGGCGGCGCGCGCGGCGGGCCAAGCTGCCGGGCAGCGCGCACGCGGTGAACAAGAAGCAGCTCGAGCGCCACAAGACCGACGACATCCACCGGGGCCTCGCCGAGGTGCCGGGCGTGTACGTGCGCGAAGAAGACGGCTACGGCCTGCGCCCGAACATCGGCATGCGCGGCGCCAGCTCGGAGCGCTCGGCCAAGGTGACCTTGATGGAGGACGGCGTGCTCATCGCGCCAGCGCCCTACGCGGCGCCCGCGGCCTACTACTTCCCCCTGGTGGCGCGCATGTCGGGGTTGGAGGTGATCAAGGGGCCCGCGGGCATCCGCTTCGGTCCGTCGACCGTGGGGGGCGCGGTGAACCTGGTGAGCGCCCCGATCCCGAAGCGGCGCAAGCTGCTGGTGGACCTGGCGGGCGGCACCACCTGGTACGGCAAGGCGCACCTGGGCTACGGCGACCGCACCAAGCATGCCGGCTGGTGGGTCGAGGGGGTCGGGCTGCGCTCCAGCGGCTTCAAGGAGCTCGACGGCGGGGGGCCGACCGGCTTCGCCAAGTGGGAGGGCGTGGCGAAGCTGCACCTGAACACAGACCAGAGCCGCGCCACCCGGCACACCCTCGACCTGCGCGTCGACGCCTCGGACGAGACCAGCCACGAGACCTACACCGGGCTGACCGACGCGGACTTCGAGGCCAACCCGTGGCGACGCTACCGGGGCACCCGGGACGACCTGCTGACCTGGCGGCGCGTGAGCGGGCGGGTGCGCTACGGCGTCGAAGGCGAGCGCGCCGGGGGCGGTGAGTGGAGCGCCCACCTGACCCTCTACCGCAGCCACTTCGACCGGACCTGGGCCAAGCTCGCGGGCTTCTCCGCGGGCAAGAGCCTCGGCGCCGTGCTCGACAAGCCCACGGCCGGCGCCAACGCCGTGCTCTATGGCGTGCTGACCGGCGCGAACGACAGCACCGACGCGTCGGAGGCCCTGGTGCTCGGCACCAACGCCCGCGGCTTCGTCTCACAGGGCGCGCAGGCGGACTTCGCGACCACCTGGACCACCGGCGAGGTGGCGGCGCGCCCGGTGACGCACGAGATCGTCGCCGGGGTGCGCCTGCACAGCGACGCGGTCGAGCGCAAGGCCACCGAAGACACCCGGCTGATGCAGGGCGGCGCGCTGGTGAGCGCGGGGCTGCCCACCGCGACCCTGCGCGACGCGACGGCGGGCGCGCTGGCGCTGGCGGCGTGGGTGCAGGACACGGTGCAGCTGGGGCGCGTGCGCGTGAGCGCGGGGCTGCGGCTGGAGCACGTGCGGACGTCGTGGGTGGACCACCTGGACGCCGACCGGGAGGACAAGGCCGACTTCACCGCGGTCATCCCGGGCGTGGGGGTGCTGGTCGAGGCGAGCAAGCGGCTCGGGCTGGTCGTGGGGGTGCACCGCGGCTTCAGCCCGGTGTCGCCTGGTCAGGCCCCCGAGACCCAGCCGGAGTCGAGCTGGAACTTCGAGGCCGGCGCCCGCTACAACCGCCGTCGCTTTCGCGCCGAGATCATGGGCTTCTTCAACGACTACAGCAACCTCAAGGGCACGTGCACGTTCAGCTCCGGCTGCGCGGTGGGCGTGGTGGGGCAGGAGTTCAACGGCGGCCGGGTGTGGATCTGGGGCGCCGAGGCCACGGCGGGCGTCCTGCTCGGCAAGCGCAAGGGGCTGCGCGTCCCGGTCTCGCTGACCTACACGCTGACGCAGAGCAGCTTTCAGACCGGCTTCGTGTCGACCAACCCGCAGTGGGGGCAGGTGGCGGTGGGAGACGCGCTGCCCTACGTCCCGGTGCACCAGGGCGCGTTGAACACGGGCGTCCGCGCCAAGCGCTGGGAGCTGGCGCTCACCGCCCGCGGCAGCGCGCCGATGCGCGACGTGGCCAGCCAGGGCGACGACGCGCGCTTCACCGACACGACCCTGGTCTTCGACGCCGCGCTGAACGTGAAGCTGGGACGTCACGGCAAGGCCTACGTCACCGGTCGCAACCTCGCGGACAGCGCCCAGGTGGTCAGCTACCGGCCCTTCGGCGCCCGCCCGGGCATGCGCCGGCTGCTGATGGTGGGCTACAAACACGAGCTGTAGCGCTGCGGCGCAGGGGTGCGCCCGTCGCGAGGGCCGCGGGCGCTACTTGAAGGTCGCGCGACAGTGGACCGCCAGGCGCAGCGTGTCGGCCAGCGGCGCGTCGCGCTGCGCGAGGGCGGCCAACCACGCCGGGGGCGCGCCGCCTTCGCCCCGTCGGACACGGGCCAGGCAGCCCTTCAGCCGCGCGCTGCGCGCCGACGAGGGGCCCGCGCGCCGCTTGGGGTCGCCATGGACCGTGGCCAGCGCGCCGCGGTAGCTCGACTCGCGGAAGCCGCCGCGGGCGACGCCCGCCAGCTCGAGGTCCGGCGTGACGCCCCGGACCTGCACGCTGCCGCCGTCGGGGCCGTGGTAGCGGGCGATGGTGACGAGCAGCGACCAGGGGCCGCGCTCGGCCTCGTACACGCCCTGCACCGTGCCCTTGCCATAGGTGGTCGCGCCCACGACGACCGCGCGGCCGTGGGCTTGTAGCGCGTCGCTGACCAGCTCACAGCTCGAACGGCACTTGCCGTCGACGAGCACGATCAGGGGCAAGCGGCTGTCGCCCCGGCTGCGTCGCGCGCGATGGACCTCGTCTGGCTCGCCCCGCATCTTCACCCGAACGATCTCGCCGCTGCGGAGGAAGGTGTCGGCGATGGCCGTCGCCTCCTGCACCCAGCCGCCCGTGTTGCCGCGCATGTCGAGCACCACGGCGCGGGCGCTGCGGCGCGACGCCCCCTTGAGCTGACGCAAGAGCACCCGCAGGTCCTTGCCCGCGCCCGAGGCGAACACCGGCAGGCGCACCACCAGCACCTCGTCGCGCGGCCCCTGGCGCCGGCCCGTGACCGTCGACCGACGCACCGCCGCGCGCACCACGGTCACGGGCCGCTCGCGCCCCCGCCGCGCCACGACCAGGCGCAGCTCGGAGCCCACGGGGCCGGCCAGGGCGCGGTCGATGCGCCCGGCCGGCCACCCTGTCACCGGCCGGCCAGCCACCTTGAGCAGCGTGTCCCCCGGCCGCAGACCCGCGCGCCAGGCGGGCCCCTGCTCCACCACCCGCACCACCTTGGCCGCGCCACGGCGCACCGCCACCTCGAGCCCGACGCCGACCCGCCCCACGCCGCCCGACTCCTTGTCGAGCCGCTCCAGCAGCCGGTTGGGGATGATCATGGCGTGCGGATCCATGGCCTTCAGCAGGTGGTTCGCCGCCAGTCGCCAGGCCTGTCGTCGCAGGGTCACCGTGGCGGTGGCCTCGGCGGGCAGGCCAGTCTGCTCGGGCAGCCGCGCCTGCAGCGCCGACATGACGCAGCGGAAGCCCTTTGGCCCGAAGGACACCCGCGCGAACGCGGCCTGCTCGGCGGTGTTGAGCGCGCGTCGCGCCAGCCGCCAGGCCCGCAGCGCGCGGGTCGAGTCGGGCCGGCGCTGCTTGTCGAGCCGCACCAGGGTGAGCGCGCCGTTGAGGCACGGCACGGGGTCCACGCGGCCCTGCAGCAGGGGACGAAAGCGGGGGTCGCGGCGCAACGCGCGGGCCGTGAGCCGGCGCTTGGGCCGCAGCGCGCGCACCGCTCCCCCAGCGGCGCGCACCCACGCCACCGGCGGGACGACCCCGGTGAGGTGGACCTGTCGGGCCAGGTCGACCAGCTCGTTGAACGCGGCCTCGTTGACGTCGAGCCCCGCCCACAGGGCGTTGGGGTCGCTCGGCAGCTGGGCCTCGCTCACCCGCGGCGCGGCCAGGGTCGTCAGCGCCGCTGCCACGGCGAGGCCAGCGGCCCACACACGGCGTCGCGCACGTGCGGCGCGCGGGACGTCTCCGCACACAGGGCGGCGCCGCGTCATCGACCGCCACGCAGCTGGGCGTTGAACGCGTCCACGGCGGCGCGATAGGCCTCGAGCGCCTTGTCGAAGGCGGCCGGCGTCCCGCGGCCCTTGGCCCAGGCCGCCAGCGCGTCCGCGGCGGCGGCGCCCTGGCCGCTCAGCGCGGCGAAGGCCGCAAAGGTGCCGGCGAGCTGCCCGAAGGCCTTGTGGGCACCCAGCGCCCGGTAGGTGCGCGCGCCGTTGCGGAGGTTGCCCGCCATGTCGGCGGCCATGCCTGCGACCACGTCGCTGTCCATCGCGCCCTTGCGCAGCGCCTTGCCCAGACCGCTGAGCGCGTAGTGCGTGTGCAGCGCTTGGGGCAGCGCGCCCTCGAGCACGCCGGTCAGGAGCAAGGTCGCGAGGTCGGAGCCCTTGCCGGTCTTCTGCGCCGCGGCCAGCTGCCCGCGCAGCCACGTCAGCGCAGGCAGCGGCACAGCCTGCGACGACGCGGGCCTGGTCGCGCCCCGCTTCGGACCACCGGTCGGGTTTTTGGCCTTGCGACGCTTGGACGTCCGCTTGCGACGCTTGCTCGCCGCGGTCGTGGCGGGCTTGGCCGCCTCCGCGGCGCCGCCCCAGAGCAGGGTCGCGGCGAGGGTGGCGATGAGCAGACGACGTGAAAGCATGGGGGGCGGTCCTTGCCGACGCGCGTCGGCGCGGCTATGGGAGGTGCAGCCGCAGCCGCGGCGGGGGCGCAGAGCGTAGCGCCTGGCCTGTGTTGAGACGAGCGAGCCCGTCAGACGATTCGGAGGACCCCCCATGCTCTGCCTCAAGAGCGCGACCGAGGCCGCCTGGCTCGAGCGCGCCATCGCCGACACCCCAGCCCTGTTGATCGACCACGCCCACTGCGAGCGCAAGGCGGCGACCCAGGCGTTGACGCTGCTCGCCGAGTATCCAGAGCACCTGGAGCTCGTCGCGCCGGTCGTGGCGATCGCCCACGAGGAGCTGGAGCACTTCGAGACGGTCTGCGGGCTGCTGGCGGCGCGCGGGCTGACCCCGGAGCCTCAGGCGCCCACCGGCTATCAGTCCGGCCTCTTCAAGAAGGTGCGCAAGGCCGAGCCCGACAGGCTGATCGACCGCCTCCTCGTCGCGGCGCTGATCGAGGCGCGCTCGTGCGAGCGCTTCAAGATCCTCAGTGAGCGGCACCCCGATCCCGAGCTGCGCGCCGTGTTCCGCGACCTGCTGGTCAGCGAGGCCCGCCACCACGCGGACTTCGTGCGGCTCGCCGAGTCGCAGGCCGACCGCGTCACCGTGCACGAGCGCCTCCGCCATCTGGCGGAGGTCGAGGTGCGCGCCATCGAGCGCGCCAAGCCGCTGCCGCGCATCCACTCGTAGCGGGCCGCGGCGCCCCACATCGCGCGCACCTCCCCAAAAACCGGGCGAGCCGCGGTGCCGGGCTGTGTCCCGACACCGCGGCCCGCGGGTCTGTGTGCGCCGTGCCGCGCGAGGCGACGGGCGCCGTGGGCTACTGACCCAGGGGCATCTCCTGGATGATGATGCGCGAGGTCGAGTTCCAGCCGGTGTAGCCGTCGTTGTTGCCGTAGCCAGCGCAGTTGCGGATGCGGAGCTCGATCTTGCGCGCGCCCGACGCGATGCCCTTGCCACCGGCCAGCCGGCAGATGCCCTCGATGTGGCCGTGGTGGTGGAGGTCCGACCACGAAGCGCCCGGGATGTGCTGGTAGCGCACGCCCTCGATGGCCGCGGGGCTGGTGCACTCCTTGCCGTCGATGGTGAAGTACCACTCCTTGCAGCAGCTGTTGCAGCCGTAGCCGGAGCGCAGCGTGCCGTTGTAGACCAGCCGCAGCACCGAGCCGTCGTAGGCCTTGGTGTAGGGGCAGGTCACCACGAGGCCGACGTCGAGGCCGCTGTTGAGGTTGTGCCACGAGCACTGCTTCCAGTTGTTGCCCGCGAGCTCGGCGAACACGCCCTTGGCGATCTTGGCGTTGCCCTTGAGGTTGCCCTTGACGGTGAGGTCCTTGCCGACCTCGAGGCTGCCCGAGTTGAACTGGTTGCCCGCCACCGCGATCTTCTGGTTGCTGAGCGTCTGGATCTTGATGTTCCAGGTCTCGATCCAGCCGTCCTCCTTCTTGGTCGGGTTGCAGTACTTGGCGTTGCCCGGGGCCTGCACGATGCAGAACGAGGTGTCCTTGACCTTGAGGTTCCAGAGGCCCTGCGGGTTCTTGCCGATCCAGTAGCCGATGTCGCCGCTCTTGGGCTTGGCGCCGTTGTTGTAGGTCTTCTTGAAGATCTTGGCGTCCTTCGCGCCGCAGGGGTCGCAGAGCACCCAGCCGGTCTTCTTGTCGTTGGGCGGCAGGACGGTGATCGCCACCTTGCTGAGGTCGGTGTTCTCCACGTGCACGAACATGTCGAACTTCTGGGCGATGCCGATGTTGGGGAAGGTCAGGTTGCTGACCGCCTCAGAGCCCTGGTTGTCCGGGATCGGGACCTTCTTCTGCGCGGTCTCGATGGTGTCGATGAACTGGTTGGAGATGAGGTCGTTGCTGATCTCGTTGAGGCCGTCCTTGGGCAGGGCCTTGGGGTCGAGCGCCGCGACGCACTTGAGGCTGCCGTCGGCGTTGATGCCCTTGACCACCTCGCCAGCGGTCTTGCACTCGCCGCTGGGGGTCTTGATGCCGGTGAGCTTGGAGCCGTCGCCGACGAAGCTGGTGGCGGTGACGGTGCCCGCGGCGAGGTCGCCGGTGAAGGTGCCGTTCTTGGCCTTGAGGCTGTTGCCGCCGAGGTCGATGTCGCCGTCGAACTTCATCTCCTTGCTGGAGACGCAGCCGGTGCAGGCGAGGTCGGAGGCCGGGCCACCCTTGGTGGTGGAGCCGGCGTAGTTGAAGCCGACCTTGGCGGCGGAGATGCCGCCGTTGGCGACCTGGCTGGCGCTGACGCAGCCGGTGCACGCGAGGGTCTGCGCCACGTGGGCGAAGGCGACGCTGTGGAGCGGCTGACGCGGCAGCTCGGGGTCGGCGCCGACCTTGACGCCGAACCAGGGCTTGGCCAGCGCGGCGAGCGCCTTGGCGTCGAGGGGCTTGGACGTGCCCAGCGCGTAGCTGAAGCGGCCACCCTTGACCGCGACCTTGACGGGCCCCTCGGACCAGGCCGCCGACTGCGCCGTCTTGGACGTGTAGATCGAGAAGGTGAGGTCGTAGTCGCCGTCGGCCGCAGCGCCGCCGCCGGCGCTGGTGAGGGCGCCTTCAACAGACGAGGTACTCGGCACGGCGAGCGCCGTCGCGGGTACCAGCGCGATCAGCGCCAGGGGCAAGAGAAGAGACGCGCGCATGATGCACTCCGGGCTGTGGCTCCTGCTGGAGCGGGCTTGGGCCTGGTCAAAGTGGCGTGGCCAAGTCGGAACCGCCGGAGGCTACGGCTGTCCGCGTCCCACAACAAGTGTTTCGCCCACTGACCTGCAGAGACCCCGTCCACACGGGCTCCGGGGGCGGTTCACGCTACCCCTGGCGTTGCGCTTCCAGTACGATTCGCGGACCCGTTGCACCCCTCCCGCCCCTGTGGAGCACACCTCCGATGTCTGAGCACGCTACCTTTGGCCGACTGGCGCTGCTGGTCGTGCTGCTGGCCCCGGTCGGCTGCTTCGACGATCCGAACGACGTGGGCGCAGCGGGAGACGTGGCCGGGGACGCGAGCCTCGTGGACAGTCTGGTGCAGGACGGCGGCGTGGCCGACGGCGTGTTGCCCGACCTGCCCCTGGTCGACGGCACAGCCATGGACAGCCTGCTCGACGCGCTGCTCGACGGGCACGACGGCGAGCACGACGGCGCGCAGGGGGACGGGGGACCGGCCGACGACGCCGACAGCGACGCCGCCTCGGTCGCGCCGGGCGCCGGCTACTGCGCGCCCTGCGAGAAGCCAGCGGACTGCGCCACCGGCGCGTGCGTGGTGCACGGCGCAGCGGGCGCGTACTGCGGACAGCCCTGCGGCTCGGGATGCCCCAAGGGCGCCAGCTGTCGGGCGCTGCACGAGGTGGGCACCGGGACCCTGGTGTCGCAGTGCGTCCCCGAGGGTGAGAGCGCGAAGGGGCCGCCGGGCGCCTGCCCCTGCCCCGCCGACGCGCTGGGGCGTCAGACCTTCTGCTGGCTCGACCCGAGCGCCACGAGCGCGCAGGGCGTGTGTCGCGGCCAGCGCAGCTGCGGCCCGAGCGGGCTCGGCGCCTGCGAGGCCCAGAGCGCCGCACCCGAGGTGTGCGACGGGCTCGACAACGACTGCGACGGCGCGGTGGACGAGGCCGGCGACACGCCCCTGTGCGACGACGGCAACCCGTGCACGACCGACACCTGCGGCGGCGGCCAGGGCTGCGCCGCGGCGACGAAGACGGGCCCCTGTGACGACGGCTCTGCGTGCACCGAGGGCGACAGCTGCCAGCAGGGCCTGTGCGTGGCGGGGGCGGCCAAGAAGTGCGACGACGACAACCCCTGCACGGCCGACGGCTGCGACGCCAAGCTGGGGTGTACCCACGCCGCGACACCGGCGCCGTGCTCCGACGGCGACGCCTGCACCGTAGGCGACACGTGCAAGGGCGTGGTGTGCGCACCGGGGACCACGGCGCAGTGCGACGACGGCAACCCCTGCACCACCGACGCCTGCGACAAGGCCACCGGCTGCACCCACGTCGCCACCGCGGCGGGCTGCGACGACGGCGACCCGTGCACGGTGGGCGACGCCTGCGTGGCCGGCGCGTGCGCGCCCGGCCAGGCGAAGAGCTGCGACGACGACAACCCCTGCACGGTCGACGCGTGCTTGCCGGGCGCGGGTGGCTGCACGAGCGCACCGAGCCAGCAGCCCTGCGCCGACGGCTCCTTGTGCACCCTGGGCGACGCATGCAAGGGCGGCGCGTGCGTGCCCGGCAAGGCCCTGGACTGCGACGACAGCAACCCCTGCACCACCGACAGCTGCCAGGCCAAGCTGGGCTGTCAGCACGCGGCCAACACGCTGCCCTGTGACGACGGCAGCAACTGCACCACAGGCGACCAGTGCGCAGGCGGCGTGTGCAAGGCCGCCAAGCCCGCGAGCTGCGACGACGGCGACCCCTGCACCACGGCCGTGTGCGACGCCCTGGCCGGCTGCAAGAACATCGCGAACACGGCCCCGTGCAGCGACGGCGACCCCTGCACCACCGGCGACACCTGCAAGGGCGGCGCCTGCCAGGTCGGGACGCCGCTGGCCTGCGACGACGGCAACCCCTGCACCACCGACAGCTGCGCGGACGGCGCCTGCGCGGCGAAGGCCAACGCGGCGCCCTGCAGCGACGGCAACCCCTGCACGCTGGCGGACGCCTGCAAGGGCGGCGTGTGCCTGCCCGGCGCCGCGACCGACTGCGACGACAGCAACCCGTGCACCAGCGACGCCTGCGACCCCAAGAAGGACGGCGGCTGCACCCACACGGCCAACAAGGCCGCGTGCACCGACGGCGACGCGTGCACCACCGGCGACGGTTGCCTGGGGGGCGTGTGCAAGGGCGGCCCGCCGCTGGTGTGCGACGACAGCAACCCCTGCACCACCGACGCCTGCGACCCCACCGGCGAGGCCAGCGGCAAGGCCGGCTGCGGCAGCACACCCAACACCGCGGCGTGCAGCGACGGCAGCGCCTGCACGGTGGGCGACACCTGTGCGCTGGGCGCCTGCAAGCCGGGCCAGCCGAAGCCCTGTAGCGACGACAACCCCTGCACCGCCGACAGCTGCGACGTGAAGCTCGGGTGCCAGCACGCCGCCAAGGCGGGCCCCTGCGACGACGGGGACGCCTGCACCACCGGCGACAGCTGCAAGGCCGGCACGTGCGCCTCGGGCGCCGCGACGAGCTGCGACGACAACAACCCCTGCACCACCGAGAGCTGCGACTCCACGGGCGCCACCACCGGCGTGGTCGGCTGCAGCTCGACCCCAAACATCCTGCCCTGCGACGACGGCAGCGCCTGCACCAGCGGCGACCAGTGTGGGCAGGGCACCTGCTCGCCCAAGGCCACCGCGGACTGCGACGACGGCAACCCCTGCACCGACGACGGCTGTGATCCCGGGGCCAAGAGCGCCAGCAAGGCGTGCGTGCACGCCCCCAACACCGCGCCGTGCAGCGACGGCGACGCGTGCACCACGAGCGACACCTGCGCGCTCGGGGCCTGCAAGGGCGGCGCGGCGCTGGGCTGCGACGACGGCAACCCCTGCACCGACGACGCCTGCGACCCCACCGGCAAGACCACGGGCAAGGCGGGCTGCGGCCACGTGGCGAACACCAAGCCCTGCGACGACGGCAGCGCCTGCACGGGCAAAGACGCCTGCAAGGGCGGCGTGTGCAAGGGCGGCACCGTGGCGCCCTGCGACGACGGCAACCCCTGCACCACCGCCTGGTGCGACGCGGGCAGCGGCTGCCAGAACAAGGCCAACACGGTCGCCTGCGACGACGGCGACGACTGCACCACCGCCGACGCCTGCGCGGGCGGGGTGTGCAAGGGCGGCAAGCCGGTGGTGTGCGACGACGGCAACCCGTGCACCGACGACACCTGTGGCAAGGGCGGCTGCGCCTTCGCGGCGAACACGGCGCCCTGCGACGACGGCTCGGTGTGCACCAAGGGCGACGCGTGCGACGGCGGCGCCTGCCTGCCCGGCCAGGTGAGCTCCTGCGACGACGACGACCCGTGCACCACCGACACCTGCCTGCCCGGGGTCAAGGGCCAGGGCCAGGGCGCCAAGGGTGGCTGCGTGACCTCGCCGAACACGGCGCCCTGCGACGACGGCTCGGTGTGCACCCACGGCGAGCGCTGCAAGGGCGGCGTGTGCGGCAAGGGCGTGGTGAAGCCCTGCGACGACGGCAACCCCTGCACCACCGACGGCTGCGACGCCAAGACCGGCTGCGTGTTCCTGGCGCACCAGGGGCCGTGCAGCGACGGCAACCCCTGCACCGTGGGCGACGCCTGCGCCAAGGGCGCGTGCGAGTCGGGCGCGGCGAAGGTGTGCGACGACGGCGAGGTCTGCACCACCGACACCTGCGCCGTGGCGAGCGCGGGCAACGTGAGCGCGGGCAGCTGCGTGGCGACGCCACGCTCGGGCCCCTGCGACGACGGCAGCCTGTGTACCCTGGGCGACACCTGCGCCAAGGGCCTGTGCAAGGCCGGCAAGGCCGTGGCCTGTGACGACGGCAACCCCTGCACCACCGACGGCTGCGACGCCAAGACCGGCTGCACCCACAGCCAGCACACCGGCGCGTGCACCGACGGCAACGCGTGCACCCAGGGCGACACCTGCGCCAAGGGCGCGTGTGTGCCGGGCAAGCAGGTGGCGTGCGACGACGACAACACGTGCACCACGGACAGCTGCGACCCCAAGGGCGGCTGCACCACCAGCCCGAACGCGGTGGCCTGCGACGACGGCAGCGCGTGCACCACGGGCGACCAGTGCAGCGGCGGGAGCTGCAAGGGGGGCGCAGCGCTGAGCTGCGACGACGGCAACCCCTGCACCGACGACGGCTGTGACGCCACCGGCAAGAGCACCGGCGCGCTGGGCTGCTGGCACAAGCCCAACACCGCCCCCTGCGACGACGGCAGCAAGTGCACCGGCAAGGACACCTGCCAGGCGGGGGTGTGCACGCCGGGCGAGCCGGCGTCGTGCGACGACGGCAACCCCTGCACCACCGAGACGTGCGGGGTCACCAGCGGCTGCGTGGTCACGCCGAACGCCCTGGCGTGCGAAGACGGCGACCCCTGCACCGTGGGTGATGTCTGCACCAAGGGCGCCTGCGCGGCGGGCAAGGCGCGCAGCTGCGACGACGGCAACCCCTGCACCAAGGACGCGTGCAGCAAGAGCGCGGGGGGCTGCGTCGCCACCGCGACCACCGGGGCGTGCACCGACGGCAACGCCTGCACCGTGGGCGACACCTGCGCCAAGGGCGCGTGCTCGCCGGGCAAGCCGAAGGCCTGTGCCGACGGCAACCCCTGCACCACCGACGCCTGCGATCCCAAGGCCAAGGACGCGAGCGGCAGCCTCGGCGCGTGCGTGGGGCTGGCCAACGCGCTGCCCTGCGACGACGGCGACGCCTGCACCGTGGGCGACACCTGCGCCAAGGGCGCGTGCGTGCCCGGCAAGGCGCTCGGCTGCGACGACGGCAACCCCTGCACCAAGGACGCGTGTACCTCCGACCAGGGCAAGGGGGGCTGCACCTTCACGCCCACCACGGCCAGCTGCGACGACGGCGACGCCTGCACCGTGGGCGACGGCTGTGTCGACGGGGTGTGCAAGTCCGGCACGCTGCGCAGCTGCAACGACAGCAACCCGTGCACCACCGACGTCTGCAAGCCCAGCGTCAGCGGCGGCTGCGTGCACGCCGCGACCACCTTGCCGTGCAGCGACGGCGACGCCTGTACGGTGGGCGACAGCTGCGTCGACAAGGCCTGCAAGCCCGGCAAGAAGGTCGCCTGCGACGACGGCAAGCCCTGCACGGTGGACAGCTGCGACAAGGCGACGGGCTGCACGACCACGCCGGCGGGCACCTCGGTGGCCTGCGGCAAGGCGAGCCCGTGCGCGGCGGCGCCCCTGTGCGACGGCCAGGGTGGCTGCGCGGCGGCCGTGGCCAAGGTGTGCGACGACGGCAAGGTGTGCACCACGGACTGGTGCAAGCCGGGGGCGGGCTGCCAGTTCACCGCCAACAGCGAGCCCTGCTGCGACGGCGACCTGTGTACGTCGCGCGACGTGTGCAGCGGCGGCGTGTGCAAGGGCGGGGCCGGCCACCCCAAGGGCGTGGTCTTCCGCATGAGCGGCGAGGGCGTGCCGTGGGAGACGGCGAGCGGGCTCAAGGTGTCGTTCCAGCCCACGGGGTATGTCACCGGTGTGGTCGGCAAGGCCCTGCACTTCGGCGGCCAGCACCACCTGGACCTCGACTACCAGCCCTCCCTCGACCTCAAGACCTTCACCATCTCGGTGTGGATCCGGATGCCCAAGGGGAGCTACAGCTGGCAGCCGGTGATCAGCAAGGACGACGTGTTCCGCCAGGACGTGTGGAACGCGCGACACTTCGGCCTCTTCGTCCACCCCGACACCGGGCGGGTGCACTTCTCCCAGACCAACGGCCACCAATACGGCAAGACCGACGTGCGCGACGGCCAGTGGCACCACGTGGTGGCGACCTACGGGGCGGGGGTGCAACGGACCTGGGTCGACGGCGCGCTCGAGGCCGAGTGGACGAACGTCGGGGCGCCGCCGATCACGAACAAGCAGCGGGTGTTGGTGGGGGCTTACGGCTACATCAACACGCCGATTCGGTTCATGGGCGACATCGACGAGCTGACCATCCTCGACCGGGCCCTGAGCGCCTGCGAGGTGCAGGGGCTGCGCGTCGGGCTGCCGGGCTGCGACGACGGGGACCCGTGCACCGACGACAGCTGCGACAAGACCAAGGGCTGCCTGCACGTGGCCAACACCGCGCCGTGCGAGGACGGCAGCGTGTGCACCCTCAACGACGCGTGCAAGGGCGGCGCATGCCAGGCCGGCGCGGCCAAGAGCTGCGCCGACGGCAACGTCTGCACCGACGACGGCTGCGACGCCAAGTCGGGCTGCGTGTTCGCGGCCAACAGCAAGCCCTGCCCGCTGCCCGGGGGCGCCCAGGGCGTGTGCAAGGCCAAGCAGTGTGAGGTCAAGAGCTGCCCCAGCGGCACCTACGACATCGACGGCAAGGGCAACAACGGCTGCGAGTACACCTGCGCCGGCGATCCCAGCGCGCTCGAGGTGTGCGACTTCACCGACACCGACTGCGACGGCAAGGTCGACGACCTCGCGCGGCCCGTGTGCGACGGCGCCTTCGGCGGGCTGATGCCCGACTCCGAGTGGTCGAGCTCGTCTCTGGCCAGCAGCTTCAGCGCGACGGTGAAGGGCACCTTCGACATGGGCGTGCTGGGCAAGCACAAGGTCACCGGCACGGCGTCCCGCTCGAGCGGCGGCGCGATCAGCTGGTGCGTCGACACCACCGTCGCCAGCCTGCCCGTGGTGGCGGGCGGCAAGACCGCGCTGACGCTCACCGACGCCAAGCTGAAGGTCTGCCGGACCGGCTCGACCGCGATGCAGGGCACGGTGCTGTGGGCGGGCGTGACGCTCTACGGCAAGAGCCACGTGGTCACCGGCAGCTTCACCGTGGGGCAGAGCTCCACCGTGACCCTCAACGTCGACAAGGCGGTCAAGCTGGCCCAGGGCACCGAGCTCAAGGGCCTGCGCTTCAGCCTGCCCCAGGGTGGCGGCGTGTTCAGCGTGGGCGGCGGCGCGGCGACCTCGACCACGATCGTCATGGGCGACGCCTCCTTCGCGACCCAGCTCTCGGGCTCGATGTGGCCCGACGGCGCGATGAAGCTGACCGGCGTCAACAACGACACCCTCGACCCCATGCAGACGGTCACGGGCTTCAAGTCGTGGGTGCTGGACCAGACCACGGTCGCCATCGACGTCGACAAGAGCGGCTCGGAGCACATCGGCACCACCCACCGCGCCATGGTCTGCTTCTTCAGCGCGTGCGCGACCAAGCCCTTCACCGTGCAGGGGGAGGTGCGCTTCGACGCCCCCGGCGGCGCCTGGTGGAAGGGGCAGATCGCCTCGGTGACCGTCCCCTGGTACGGCGAGCTGGTGAACTACAACGTGGCGGTGACCTACGCGCCGGTGCTCGGCCAGAGCCTGCAGTCCTGGGCCGGCAGCGTGTGGAAGCCGGTGCTGAAGCTGAACCCGGGCGTCACCCTCACGGGCATGCACAAGCTGCCCGTGGACCTGGGCAAGGCCTCCGACAACCTGCAGATCCTGCTCAACTGGGGCAGCCCCATCGAGTACAGCGTGACCCTGGCCTACGTGCTGGGCACGCCGTGGGTGTGGATCCCGGAGACGGCGAAGGTGCCTGGCATCAAGACCCTGGCCCTCGACCAGATTCAGCTCGCCATGGACGTCAACGCCAAGTCCGACGTCGCCATCAGCCTCTCGTCGGTGGCCAAGCTGACCCCGCCCAACGGCGCGCCGCTCTCGCTGATCGCCAAGATCGAGGGCAGCACCACGATCTCCAAGATCAAGACCGCGCCCGTCGGCGTCGAGGGCTCGCTGATGCTCTCGGGCCGCTGGGTGGAGCCCTTCGGCCTGAAGAACGTCGCCCTGGAAGACCTGGGCCTCGCGATCAACGGCGACCTGGTCAAGGGCAAGCTGGTCTACACGGGCTGGGGCGCCAACGGCGACTTCTACGTCAAGAAGTCGGGGGACTGGCCCAAGGGGTCGATGAAGGACACGGTGCCCGACAACGTGCTCAAGCTCGGTGGCAGCTACTACCGCGACGACACGCCGACCTACGCCGGGCTGTGCATTAACGCGCTCTACGGCGCCTGCGTGCCGCTGCCCAGCCGGCTGCTGCGCCTCGAGGGCAAGAACCTGCCGGTGGACGCCTTCCTGGTCGCCATGGCCAACACGCAGCTCAACAGCTACGACGGCTTCGGCGGCACCATCCCCAAGGACCCGATCAAGCTGCCGGATCTGAAGCCCTTCGACCTCAAGCTCAAGACCTTCGAGATCTACGCGTCGACCCACAACGTCGAGCACTTCAACCGCTGGTTCCCCGCCGGCTTCCGCACCGTGCTCGACGCCCAGGTGGTCGGGCAGAACGTGCTGCTCAAGGGCGAGCTCGACGCCAACTACCTCAAGCTGCGCGGCGAGCTGACGGGCTTCAACCTGCTCGGGCTCGAGGCGGTGGGCATGTACGTGGTCGGAGACCCCTTCCGCCAGTACGTCGCGTGCAAGGGCGCGCAGGTGCGGGTCGGCGACGACAACCGCATCGACATCACCACCGGCACGCTGGAGGCCTGGGTGCTGCCGGCGAAGAAGCCCAACAGCGGCTACGTGGCCAACGCCATCGACCACCTGAGCACCGGCGACGGCTACAAGCTCGGGCTGGTGAAGCCGGTGGCCAACGGAGACCTCTACCTCGAGGGCACGCTGCGCAAGGCGGGCAAGACCTTCGTCATCCGCAGCCTGGGGCCGGTGGTGCCAGCGGAGAAGTGGAGCCACGTGGCGCTGACCGTGTCGAGCAGCACCGCGCAGCTCTACGTCAACGGCGAGCCCGTGCGGACCGAGACCGTCGGCGCGTTCACCACGCCCGGGCCCGGGGTCAACGAGCTGTGGATGGGCAGCGGCCTGATCGGCGTCGACGACATGCGCATCTGGAACAAGCCGCGCACCCAGGGTCAGCTGGCGACCCACCAGCGCCTGCTGCCGCTGGACGCCCACAACGACGGCACCCTGGTCGCCCGCTGGCAGGTGGACTGGGACAAGCCCAAGACGCTCAACCAGACCACGGCCGTCAAGCTGCACAACACCCGGCTCTACCCCAGCGGCACCACCAACAAGCCCCCGGACCAGACCCAGCAGCTCCACGGCTGGTACGCCGGCGACGCCTTCCCGAAGGTGCAGACGGTCGGCAACGACATCGAGCTGCGCCTGACGTGGCCGACCATCAACGGCTCGGTGAAGGAGGCGGGGATCGGCGTCCTCTTCGGCATGCGCATCTTCGTCCCGGCGGTGGGGTTGGAGAAGGCCTTCCGCGTGTGGGCGGACATCGGCGGCGGCAAGGCGGTGGGCAGCTTCTTCATCCGCGGGCTCAAGACCCTGACGGTGCCCTTCTGGGGCACGTTCGCGATGACCGGCGACGGCCCCAACGGCAACAAGGGCGACCACGACGACGGCCTCTTCGGCGCGTTGGACCTGCTCAACTTCAAGCTCAGCGGCTCGGGCGCCTACCGCTTCACGCCGGTGGACCTGCAGAACAAGCCCAAGCCGGACCCGGAAGAGGCGGTCGACTTCGCCGGCGCGTCGATGTTCCTGGGCTGCCCCAACGGCAAGACCTGCGGCGGGGTGAAGGACTACCAGTTCCGCGTCGCCGTGGCCCTGGCGCTGGCGATGCCCTTCCCGCAGATCGGCAGCATCGGCGTCTTTGGCAACGCGGTCTTCGACTCCGAGATCCCGGGCATGATCGTCGACGGCAAGCTCAAGGTCTTCGGCTGGGACTTCGCGGCGGCGCAGATCAAGCTCACCGACAAGGAGATCACCCTCACCGCCGGCGTGAACCTGGGCACGTGGACCTTCCTCGACCTGGTGAAGATCGAGATCGGCACCATCGCCCTGCAGATCAAGCTCGACTTCGTGCAGAAGTCCGTGTGTGGCTCCGGCAAGTACCACCAGAAGAAGAACGACGACTTCGCCGAGGAGTTCGACTGCAGCCTGGGCGTGTGCTTCCACGGCGGCGGCATCACGCCCGTGTTCGGCTGCGGCGACCACTGCCTCGCCGACGAGATGTGCAGCGGCAGCGGCAAGACCTGCTACCTCGGCACCTGCAAGGACAAGATGGCCAACGGCGTGCCCTGCACCAAGGACACCAACTGCCAGTCGGGCACCTGCTGGGCCGGCCTCTGCGCCGAGTGCTCGCCGGTCAAGGGCGGCTGCGGCTCGGACAAGTTCTGCAACAACGTCGGCGCCTGCCAGACCAAGCTGAACTTCGGCGACGCGTGCGTCGGGGTCGACAAGGGCCTGGAGCACGGCTGGTGCAAGTCCGGCAAGTGCGACGGCACCTGCGTCGACTGCTGGCCTCCCGGTCACCCGGAGTACAAGAAGGTCGGCGACCTGTGCCCGAGCACGCAGTTCTGCGGCGACAACGGCCAGTGCTTCGTCAAGTTGGACGGCGGCAAGTCGTGCTTCTCGACCGAGGTGTTCACCGGGCTCAACCGACGCTGCAAGTCGAACGACTGTGGCGACCCGACCTGGACCTGCCGGGACTGCAACGTCAACGGCAAGACCTGCCCCTCGGACAAGTGGTGCTACACCCTCGGCAACTTCTGCAAGCCCAAGTCGAGCGACGGCGGCGCCTGCCTGCAGGGCTTCGAGTGCAAGTCGGGGGCCTGCTCGCAGCTGACCTGCTACACGCCGAACTCCAAGAACTACGGCGACAGCTGCAAGGTGCACAAGGCGTGCAAGAGCGGGCAGTGCCTGGCCGCCGGGACCTGCGGCTGCAACGGCAACGACGCGCTCTGCGGCAGCGGCGGGTGGTGTGACGCCTTCGGCTCCTGTCAGGCGAAGAAGGACGACTACGCCGTGTGCCTGAGCGGCAAGGAGTGCAAGTCCGGCAACTGCGCCGGGGTGTGCTACACGCCGAACTCCAAGGACTACGCGGCGTCGTGCAAGGTCGCTGGCGAGTGCAAGACCGGCCAGTGCCTGGTGGGCGGCACCTGCGGCTGCAACGGCAACGACGACCTCTGCGGCGCCTTCGGCAAGTGGTGCCCCGTGAGCGGCGTGTGCGCCGACAAGCTGGCCAACGGCACGCCCTGCTCGAGCTACAAGCACTGTGCGGGCGGCTACTGCAGCGTGAAGTGCGCGTCGTGCCTCAACGACAGCCACTGCGGCTCGGGCAAGTTCTGCGACGGGGTCACGGGCAACTGCGTGGCGAAGAAGGCGGATCACCAGCTGTGCAGCTCGGCGAGCCAGTGCCAGAGCGGGTACTGCAACCTGTACTGCTACACCCCCAACACGAAGAGCTACGGCAACACCTGCAAGGTCCACGCGGAGTGCAAGACCAACCAGTGCCTGGCCAAGGGCACCTGCGGCTGCAACGGCAACGACGACCTGTGCGGCGCCTGGGGGCAGTGGTGCGACGCCTTTGGCAGCTGCGCCAACAAGCTGCCCAACGGCACGCCCTGCTCCAGCTACAAGCACTGCGCTGGGGGCTACTGTGGCGCCACCTGCGCGTCATGCCTCAACGACAGCCACTGCGGCTCGGGCAAGTACTGCTCCGGGGGCAACTGTTACAACAAGGTCGGCAACGGCACGGTGTGCGGGTGGGACAGCGTGTGCCAGTCGGGCCACTGCTCGGGCGTGTGCGTGCAGTGCAAGAACAACAGCCACTGCGGCTCGAACCAGGCCTGCGTGCTGGGCAGCTGCAACAACCTCAAGGGCTATGGCTCGCACTGCAGCTCGGGCAGCGAGTGCATCTGGCCGCACAAGTGCAACAACGCCGACGCCTACTCGTGCAACTGCGGCACCTGCTGCTTCGCCTGGACGTGCTGGTCTTGCAACTGCGGCACGTGTTACGCCAGCAAGAAGTGCGGCCTGTAGCGCGGGTGAACCGCGCCTTCGGAGCCCGCCACTGGAGCCCACCATGGCTATGCCGCCCCTCCGTCGCATCGAACCCCTGCGCGGCGTCAGCGACGTGCGCGTGACCCTGGAGACGTCCATGGGCACCGTGTGGGCGCGGCTCTTTCCGCAGCAGGCGCCGCAGACGGTGGCGAACTTCGTGCACCTGGCGCGCGGGACGCACCCCTGGCGCGACGCGAGCGGGCGGGAGCACGAGGGCACCCCCTACTTCGAGGGCAAGACCTTTCACCGCGTGGTGCCGGGCTTCATCGTGCAGGGCGGCTGCGTGCGCGGCGACGGGCTGGGCAACCCCGGCTACCGCTTCGCCGACGAGCTGGGGCTGCGGCACGACAAGCCGGGCGTCCTGTCGATGGCCAACGCCGGGCGCGACACCAACGGGGCGCAGTTCTTCGTGACGCTGCGCTCGGCGCCGGAGCTGGACCGCAAGCACACGGTGTTCGGGCAGATCGAGCACGGGCTGGAGGTGTTCCAGGCCATGGCGCAGCTGCCGCGGCGGGGCGAGTCGCTGGACGAGCCGGTGGTCATCGAGCGGGTGGACGTGGAGCTGCGGTAGGAATGGACGTGGCTCCATGGCAGACCACTGGACGCGGACGTCGGCGCCCGCGCTCAGGAGGCCCCTCATGCACGACGACCTCGCCTGGCGAGCGCACCTTCGGAGCGCGCTGCCCGCCGAGCTTCAGCAGCGCTGGGGCTGGGGGCGCAACCTGGACCCACGAACCCGGGGGCCGCTGCAGCTGCCAGGGCCGGAGACGCGGGTCTCCCTCGCGGACGGTGGGCTCGACGTGCCCTACCACAACGGCTATGTCGACGTGGACTTCGCGGAGCAGGCGGTGCTGCTCTACGCGGTGGACCAGAAGACCCCGAGCGAGGAGCGCTGGCGGCTGACCCCACCCGAGGCCTGGTGGCGGCGGGCGCGGGAGCTCCGCTGGCCGAGCTGAGCGACGCAGGCCTGGGGCAGACCGGCCGGCCCGGCGACGCACCCGCGGGTCACCGCCGTGTGAGGCCGGTCCCGCGGCCAGGCCACCATGGCGCGGCCCGCTCGGCCCAGCTCCCCCGTAACCTTCTGCGGCGCGCTGCGACCCTGCTTCACGCGGAGGTCTCCATGGTCGACAACACGCCCACCCGAGTCGGCGCCGTCATCGCGCTGGCGCTGCTCTCGCTCGGCGGCCTGCTCCTCGCCCAGGAGCCCGAGCCCACCGCGGCGCCGCCCAAGCCCGTGGTGCGAGCCTGCGCGCCAGCCCCTGGCACCAGCGGTCGGCGCGCTCAGGTCTTCCGGGCGGAGGTGCACGTCGAGGGCATCGCCTGCATCAGCTGCGCTGGGCCCCTGTTGCTGCAGGTCGCCAACGAGCCGGGCGTGTGCGGCGCTCAGCTGCGGAGCAGCGGCGACCTGCTGGTGGACTACCAGCCCACCGTGGTCGACATCGCGCGGGTGCTCGACGTGGTCGACGACGCCGGGTATCGCGGCGCCGCGTGGTCGGAGGGCGCGCCGCGGGTGGGGTCCAAGGCGGCGCGCTGACGAGCGCGCGGTCCCTCCGAGGCGCCGGACCTCACTCAGCCGGGCCCGATCGCCGCGTCTGGACTTGGCGGCTGGCAGCGCCCAAGGTTGCGGGCCCCACTCGCCGGAGATGACCCATGCCCTGCCGCGCTCCTCGCCTCGTCGCCCTTGGTCTCCTGCTCACCGCGGCCGTGGCCTGCTCGGGCGAGCCCTCCGGCGGCACCGTCGACGTGGCCACGACCGACGCGGGCAGCGCCGACGGGGCGGGGGAGACGGCGGTGTCCGTCACCGTCGCGGACTTCGACTGCATCACCACGTGGACCCAGGTCAACCGCATGTGGATCAAGAGCCTTAACGGCCAGCTCGACGCCGCGCTGAAGGTGGCGAAGAGCCCCACGGGCGGCACCTACCCGGCGGGCACGGTGATCCAGCTCATCCCCAACGAGGCCATGGTCAAGCGGGAGGCGGGCTTCAGCCCGGCGACGCAGGACTGGGAGTTCTTCTACCTGAAGGTCAGCGAGGGCCAGACCAGCATCGCCGCGCGGGGCACCACCGACGTCAAGAACGGCTTTGGCGGCAACTGCTTTGGCTGCCACAGCAAAGCCAAGCCGGAGTGGGATCTGGTGTGCGAGCAGGACCACGGCTGCGATCCGCTGCCCTTCTCCGGTGAGGCGATCCGCGCGCTGCAGCAAGCGGACTCGCGCTGCAAGTAGCGCCCGCAGCGCCTCGAGCCGTCAGCCGCCCCGCTCTGCCTCTGTTCAGCGGCCGCGCAGCCTCGCGACCAGCGCCCGCACGCCCGGGAGCTCCGGCTGCAGGGCGAGCGCGCGCTCAGCGGCCGCGCGCGCGGCGGCGAGCTCCCCCTGCAGGGCCAGGACCTGCGCCAGGTGCAGGTGCGACCAGGCGTGCCGCGGATCCAGGGCGAGCGCGGCGTGAAAGGCCGACGCTGCGGCGGTCAACCGACGCTCTCTCGCCAGGGCGACGCCCAGGTTTCCGTAGGCCTGCGGCGAGGGCTGGCTGCGCTCGAACGCCGCCTGGGCAGCGCGCAGCGCGGCGTCGGGCTGGCCTACGCGGCTCAGCGCTTCGGCGTGCCGGTCGTGGACGTCGGCGCGCTCCGGCTCCGCCTGCGCCGCTGCGGCGAGCAAGGGCAGCGCGCGCTCGGGAGCGGCGCGCGCCCGCAGCAGGAAGTCGCCGTAGCGCGCCCGCAGCAGCGTGTCGTCGGGCCGGGCCGCGACCGCGGCGGCGTAGGCCGTGTCGACGGCCGCCAGCCGTCGCTCGCTCAAGGACGTGCGCACCGACTCGGCGTAGCGGCGCATGTGTGCGGCCCGCTCGGTCGCGTGGCGCTGGCCGGTGAAGGGCGGGCGCCCCATGAGCGCCGCCGTCCACTGGGCGGCCTCCAGCTCGCTCCACCCGGTGTAGACCAGGGCGCGCCCGGTGGCCCGCAGGTCAGGCAGCGCCGCCGTGTCCAGCCCCCACGCCGCGAGCACCGGCAGCGCCAGCGCCTTGGCGACGGCGTAGGTCCCTTCGAAGCGCAGGTGCACGTGCTCCCAGAGCAGGGGGTGGGTCGGGCCCGGCTTCGCGGCCTGCGCCGCCCTCTGGACCACGGCGTCCAGGTCCACGAGCCGCAAGCCCGGCGACGGCGGCTCGACCTCGCCCGCCACCGCGCGGATGACGCCGTTGACGCGGGAGTCGGCGCGAAAGCGCACCAGGTCGCGGT
Source organism: bacterium (assembly GCA_030425545.1). Lineage (GTDB taxonomy): Bacteria > Myxococcota_A > UBA9042 > UBA9042 > UBA9042 > UBA9042. Next base: position 35,035 of record JAUIAC010000024.1, read on the forward strand.
CGCGGGCCTCGGTGAAGGCCTCCCAGGCCCGCGTCACGTCGCCGGCGCGCCACAGCGCCTGGCCTGCGGCGTAGCGGCCGTCTGCGTCGCCCTCGCCCGAGGCGAAGGGCGGTGACGCGCTGAGGTTGGTGGGCACGGTGCAGAGCAGCACCGACGCGCCGGCGGCGTGGCCCGTGGCGACGATGGCCTCGAGGTTGGCCCGGAAGTGGTTCACCACGGTCGTCATGCGCGGGTCCGACTCCGCCAACCGGTGGCGCGAGAAGGTCTCCATGCCACGCCAGACCGCGCCCCGCGGCGGGGTCAGCTGGCGTCGCGCAGCCGCGATCAGCTGGCCGGTGCGCGTGCCCCGCAGCCACACGGTCGCGCGGATCAAGGGCAGGCTGGCCACCTGCGCGTGCACGTCGTCGCCGACCCCAAAGGGCCCGACGACCTCGTTGTTGCCCATGTAGACGACGAAGAGGTCCGGCTGCAGCGCCGCCACCTCGGACGCGATCTCCCGCACGGCGTGGGAGTTGATGGCGGTGACGGCGACGTTGAACACCTCGACCCGGCGGGTCGGGGCCGCCTGCCGGAGCAGGTGCTCGAGCACGCGGGCCACGCTGTAGGCCGCGTCGGGGGCGCCCTGGGCCGCGGAGCCACCGAGCACGAACACGCGGTAGGTCCCTGGCGGCTTGGGGGTCTGCACGCGCAGCGGCACCGTCGCGCGGACCTGCGACGGTGGAAAGAAGCGCGCGCCGAAGGTCGGGCGCGCCCGCCGCACGCCCGCGGCGTCTGGCGGGGTCAGGTAGGTGGTGGACGCGCCAACCCCAGCCACACGGAGCGCGAGCTCCGTGGCGCCGAGCAGCAGCGCGGGCACAAGGGTCGCGGTCGCCACGCGGAGGAGGACCGCGCGGGCCCGGCTGGTCGGACGCCGCGGCGCCGACGCGCCCCGGGCCCCGGCGGGCGGCGACGGGGCCGCCTCGGTCGCGCCGGACGCCCCGGGCTGAGCGTCGGCGGTGGCTTGATGTGGCGGGGGCATGGGTGACGTCCGTCGGTGCGACCCGTGCGGCAGAGGCCGTGGGTTGGCGCCCACACGCTAGACCATGGGGGCGTCCTTGGGCGTGCAGGAGTGTGCTCGTGTGTGGAGAGTTGTAGGCTCGCGGCGGCGCGACCCAAGCGCCGCCTGCGCCCAGGAGTCACCGTGCCCCGCCGCGACGCCCACCCTCCCGGCCACCGGACCCTTGCGTCCCCGAGCGCCTCGGTCGAAGACCGCGTGCTGGCGGCCTGCGGGGCCACAGCCGTGGTCCGTGCGGGGCGGCTGCAGTCGGTGTGGTCCGGCTACGGCGAGCTGGTGCGCTACGAGGTCGTGGGCGGCGAGGTGCCGTCGGTGGTGGTGAAGTCCGTGACCCCACCCGCGCGCCAAGGTCTGGGGCACGCCCGCAAGCTGCGCTCGTACGACGTCGAGCTGGCCTGGTACCGCGCCCTGGCAGCGCGCCTGCCACCGCCCTGCCGCGTGGCCCGCTGCCTGCTCGCCGAGCGGCGCGGTGGGACCTGGCTCTTTGTCCTGGAGGACCTCGACGCGGCCGGCTTCTCGCGGCGGACCCACCACCCCAGCCCGCGGGAGCTGCGCGGCTGCCTCCGCTGGCTCGCCTGGTTTCACGCCGTGGGGCTGGTGCAGCGCGCCCAGGGCAGCGGCGTGGCCGAAAGAACGGAGAAGCGCCGCAGTCAGCTGGGGCCACCGCCGCTGACGCCTCTGGAGCGTGGGTCGCCGAGTCCGGCGCCCGACCAGCAGGCCAGCCAACCGCCGATCTGGCCCACGGGGACCTACTGGCACCTGGCGACGCGGCCCGACGAGCTGGCCGCCCTGCCGGCCGGGCCCCTGCGCGACGCAGCCCCGCTCATCGACGCGCGCCTGCGCGGCGCGCGCTGGCAGACCTGGGTCCACGGCGACGCCAAGCCGGCGAACTTCTGCTTTCGGCCGCGCGCTCAGGGCGGGGCGCCCGACGCCGCCGACGCGCACGGGCAGCCCGTGGCGGCGGTGGACTTTCAGTACGTGGGCGGCGGCGTGGGCGTGCAAGACGTGGCCTACCTGGTGCGCGGCGCCGCGCAGGCCGACGTGGACGCCGCGCTGGAGACCTACCTGGCCCAGCTCGCCGACGCGCTGGGGCAGCTCGACGCCGCGCGGGCGGGGGTCGACGCCGCCGCGGTGGTCGCCGAGTGGCGGGCGCTGCTGCCCTGGGCGTGGGCGGACTACCACCGCTTCGTCGCCGGCTGGGCGCCCGGATTCCAAGCGCAGGCCCACGAGCAGGCGATGACCGACGCCGTGGTCGCGCAGGCGCTGGGCGAGCGCTGAGGGGCGCGGCTGGGTTCGACCACGGTTGGGTTCGACTACGGCGCCGTCACGGCCACCGTGTCGCCAGCCGCGCCGCCGCTCAGCACCTTCACCGTCACGCCGTCGACCGTGACCGACTCTCCGGGCAGCAGCGCCTTGCGGTTGTGGGCGACGTGAATCGGCCCCGCGCCCGTCTTCACCGCGGCGTCGACCGTGTAGACCACCGCGCCCTCCTGGGTGAGCGCCTTGTCGAGCCCCAGCGCGCGTCGGCTCTCGATGACCACCGCCCGGCTCCCGCTCACAGGCACCATCGCCGCCTTGAGCCCGCCGGCCAGCTCCAGCGGCGCGAGGGTGACCTGCGCCGGCGTCCCCCCCTGCGTCTTGGGCAGGCACACGATCTGCGCGTCGTCGAGCCAGCCCACGAGCCAGCGGCTGTAGGCGAAGTAGCCCGGCGCCGCCCCGGAGATGAGATCCATGATGCTGAAGGGCCGCGTAAAGCCCCCCGAGCCTCCGAGCTCGTAGAGATCGGGCAGACCCAGCGAGTGGCCCAGCTCGTGGTTGAGCCAGGTGCCGCCCCAGTGGAGCAGGTCCTTGCCGGAGGTCACGCCGTTGGTGATCTCGGCGCCGTCGGCGGCGAGGGACCCCGTCGGCCCGCCCACGCCCAGCCACGTCGGGCCGTAGCCGATCTTGGTCGCGGCGGGGGCGGCCATGAGCACCACCACGTCGCCGTCG
>JAUIAC010000417.1 GCA_030425545.1 bacterium
TGCTGCTGCTCGGCGAGAGCGGCACCGGCAAGGAGGTGGTCGCGCGCATGCTGCACCATCGCAGCGAGCGCACCGACCGGCCCTTCGTCGCCATCAACTGCGGCGCGATCCCAGACCAGCTGATGGAGAGCGAGCTCTTCGGCCACGCCAAGGGCGCGTTCACCGGCGCGACCCAGGACAAGAAGGGCCTCTTCGTCGCGGCCGAGGGCGGCACCCTCTTCCTCGACGAGATCGGCGAGCTCTCGGTCGGCCTGCAGGTCAAGCTGCTGCGCGTGCTGCAGGAGCGGGTGATCACGCCCGTGGGCAGCACCGGCGAGGTGCGCATCGACGTGCGGGTCGTCGCCGCGACGCACCGAGATCTCCGCGGCGCCGTGCGGGAGGGCAGCTTCCGCGCCGACCTCTACTACCGCCTCAACGTGATCGAGATCCGCCTCCCGCCCCTGCGCGAGCGGCGCGACGACATCTTGCCGCTGGCCGCGCACTTCCTCGAGCGCATGAACCACCGCATGGGGCGTGAGCTCCAGGGCTTCGACGACGCCGCCCAGCGCGTGCTCCGGCAGCTGAGCTATTTCGGCAACGTGCGCGAGCTGGAGAACATCGTCGAGCGGGCCGTGGCGCTCGAGACCGGCGACCACATCTCGGCCACCTACCTGCCCGACCCCGGCTCGTCGGCGGTCTTTCACGCCGAGCCGGTGGCCGCGGCGCAGCCCACCCACGCGCCGGCGGAGACGCCTGAGCAGCTGGTCGCTCAGCTCGTCGAGGGCATCGACCGGCTGCTCGACGAGCCGGAGCGTGTGGTCGACGTGGAGCACCTGCTCACCGTGCTCGAGCGCGACCTGCTGCGGTGCGCGCTGAAGCACACCGGTCAGAACAAGACGGACGCCGCGGCCCGGGTGGGGCTCAGCTTTCGGCAGTTCCGCTACAAGATCGCGAAGCACGACGGCGCCTGAGACCGCGCGCCCAGCCCACACGCCCAGCCCACACGCCCAGCCCATACGCCCAGTCCACGCGCGCCGCAGGGGCCGCTCCGCGCGCGGCCGACGCATGCCCTCGGGGAGCATGCCGTCTGGGAGCGCCGCCGCGCCGCCCGTGTGACACGTTCTGACAGATCGCGTCCCAACTGACGAAAGTTGTCACCGGCGGTGGCTCAGATCGACGCAAATGGTCACACCGACTGATCCATCTCGGCGCGGTTCAAACAAAAAAACTGTTTGAAATCAGCATTGTGAGATTTTTTGTGCGCGCTTGGCACCAGCCGTGCACTTGTCAGGTCCCGTAGCCCGTCAGCACGGCGGCTTCGTTTGAGGGAAGAGAGAACACAGACCAAGCGCGCCGTGCAAAAGGGCGTTGCAACCAACCGGAGGGACTCCCATGTTTAAGAACCTGCGCGAGAGCAAGGGCTTTACGCTCATCGAGCTCATGATTGTTGTGGCCATCATCGCCATTCTGGCCGTTGTCGCGGTGCCGCAGTTCACCAAGTACATGCGCTCGGCGAAGACGGCTGAGGCCAACGAGATGCTCGACCTGATCAAGAAGGGCTCGGCGACGTACTACACCACGCCCCGCACCCAGATCGGCACGACCAAGCGCATCGAGTGCCAGTTCCCGGCGGCCGTGAACAGCACGCCCACCGGCTCGGGCTGCTGCAAGGTCGACACCTCGGGTGACGATCGCTGCGATCCCTCGCTCAGCTCCTGGAACAACGCCACCTGGTCGGCGCTGAAGTTCTCGATCACCGACGAGCACTACTTCCAGTACAGCTACAACTCCTCGGGCACCATGACCACCGCGCGTTACACCGCGGAGGCCAACGCTGACCTCGACTGCGACGGCGTCTTCTCGACCTTCCAGATCGTCGGCGAGGGTGACCCCAAGGCCACCAAGGCTGAGTGCAACGCCGTTGGCGCGCCGGCCATCTTCCGCGACAACGAGACCGAGTAATCCGGTCTCGGCGGAAGCCGAACCTCCCGCGAGGGAGACGCGCGGAGGCGCTCACCGAGAGGTGGGCGCCTTCGCCGCATTTTGGCGCCTTGCGCGTCGGTTGGGGCGGACCCTACCCTGCCGCTCCCTGTTCACGGAGGTCCTCCATGCGCCGCTTGCTGCCCCTCGCCTCGTTCGTCGCCCTGCTCCTCTTTGCGGCGGCCTGCAGCGACACGCCGGAAGACGGACCTGGAGAGGGGACGGCCGACGTCGCCGAGCAGGACGGCGCGGCGACGGACGGCGCCGTGAGCGGCGACGGCGCGTCTGGCGACGACGCGTCGGACGACACCTCGGGCCCGGCGACGTGTCCACCGGGGCTGAGCGGCTGTGTGCAGGGCGACCGGGTGGTGTGCAACAAGGCCGGCACCGCGTTCGAGATCGTCGCCTGCGCGACGGGCCAGCTCTGCGTCGACGGCGACTGCAAGGAGTGCGGCAGCGACAGCGACTGCGCCAAGGGCGAGGTCTGCGGCGAGGCGGGCACCTGCGCCGCGCCGCCGCTCAGCATCACCACCGACGCGCTGCCCACCGCCCTGGTGGGCCAGGCCTACAGCGTGCAGCTCGCCGCGCAGGGCGGGCTGCCGCCCTACACGTGGAAGCTGGACCAGGGCCTGCTCCCCGACGGCATCCTCGTCAGCAGCGACGGCGAGCTCAAGGGGGCGCCCAAGGCCAAGGGCGTCGCCTCGGTGGCCATCGCGGTCACCGACGACCAGGGCAAGAGCGCGTCGAAGATCTTCGTGGTGGAGGTCAAGGCGGGCGGGCTGGTCATCGTCACCAGCTCGCCGCTGCCCAAGGCCACCGAGGGCAAGTCCTACGCCGTCCAGCTCGAGGCCAAGGGCGGGCAGGCGCCCTACTTCTGGGGCATCAAGGCTGGCACGCTGCCCAAGGGCCTCGGCCTCGGCGCCGACGGCAAGATCACCGGCACGCCGACGGAAGACGGCACGTTCAAGCTCGACATCAAGGTGCTCGACGACGCCACGCCCACGCTCAGCGCCACCGAGAGCTTCGAGCTGCCCGTGGGCCTGGCGCCGCTGGAGATCGTCGGCAAGCAGCAGGTCAACCTCTTCGTCACCAAGGTCATCGTCTTGCCGCTCATCGTCGTGGTGAAGGACATCCCGGTGCCGTACAGCACGCAGCTCGAGGCTGTCGGGGGCAAGAAGCCCTACACCTGGGAAGAGGTGCCCTTGCCCGGCGCGGTCAAGTCCTTCGTGCCCAACTCCGGGCTCCCCAAGGGGCTCAAGCTGGGCAAAGACGGCAAGCTCAGCGGCAGCGTCACCGACCCCAAGGCCGTGGTCGAGGTCAAGATCCCGCTCACGCAGATCTCGCTGAAGGGCTTCTTCTTCGCGGCCAAGGTGACCGACAGCCAGAGCAAGGCCAAGTCGAAGACCGCGATGTTCATCGTGCCCACGGCGCCTGTCGGCCTGTAATTGCTGGGCCTTGGCGCCAGGCGATCGGTGGCATCGGCACCCTGGTCGCCGGGCCCCCAGCGCCCTCGCCGCGTCAGCTTCGTGACAAAAGCCGGGCACTCCGCCGTGCGCCGCGTGCCAGGGTCCAGGGGCCGTGGTATTTTACACAGGCCCTGATTGTGGGGCTGGAGCGCGCCCCGTGTGCGCCCCAAGTGTGTTGTCGCAGAGCGTCCCCCGCCGGGCGTGTCCCGGTTCGGCCAATGGGTCGCGGGGCGCGGTTTGCATCGAGGCCGGGCTCCGCCTGGCCCAGAGAGCGAGACCGATGAGCAAGCGGCTCTTCGTAGGTGGCCTGAGCTGGGGCACCACGGACCAGGGGCTTCGAGCGGCGTTCGAGCCCCATGGCGACGTCGTCGACGTCAAGGTCATCACCGACCGCGAGACAGGGCGCTCGCGTGGGTTCGGCTTCGTGAGCTTCAGCTCCGAAGCGGAGGCGATCGCCGCGCGCGACGCGATGAACGGGCAGGAGCTCGACGGCCGCTCCCTGCGCATCGATCTGGCCAAAGAGCGAGAGGGCGGACCGCGCGGCGGTGGCGGCGGCTACGGTGGCGACCGCGGCGGTGGACGCGGCGGCTACGGCGGCGACCGCGGCGGTGGACGCGGCGGCTACGGCGGCGACCGCGGCGGTGGCGGCGGTGGCTACGGCGGCGACCGCGGCGGCGGCGGTGGACGCGGCGGTTACGGTGGAGACCGCGGTGGCGGCGGTGGCGACCGCGGTGGCGGTGGCGACCGCGGTGGCGGCGGCGGCTACGGCGGCGACCGTGGCGGCGATCGCGGCGGACGCGGTGGCTACGGCGGGGATCGCGGTGGCGGCGGTGGCGGCTATGGCGGCGACCGCGGCGGCGGCGGGCGAGGTGGCTATGCGCCGCCCCCTCCCGACGGTGGCTCGCCCTTCGGAGACGACAGCCGTCGCCGGCGAGAGCGGCGACGCGGCAAGGACGGCGGCCGAGATCGAGACCGGGGCGACTGGGACGGCGACGGCCGCGGTGGCCGCGGCGGCCGCGGCGGACGTGGCGGCGGCGGTGGCCGTGGTGGCCGCGGCGGCTCGACCTTCGACGACAACGACGGCTGGTGAGCTCCGAGCTGGTCCTCTGACCCCACGGCTGACCCTACGAACATCCTCCCGTAGCCCGCAGCGACGGCCCGCGCCGCCGCTTGACACGGCTGTGTCCTCCACCTTGCTTGCCGGTGCAGCGCTGCCGAGCCCCCAAAGCTCCGCGCAGTCGAGCGTTCAGCGTTGTGCTGCGCGCCGACGCGCCGTGGGTGACGGCCGCGCAGGGAGGACGCCATGCAGATGGACCGCTTCACCACCAACGCCCAGAAGGCCCTCGCCCACGCCGCCGAGACGGCCCGGGGCCGCAACCACCAGCGCCTGGAGCCCGAGCACGTGCTCTACGAGCTGGTCGGCGAGCGCGTCGACGGCATCGTGCGCCCGCTGCTCAGCAAGCTCGAGGTGCCGGTCGACCTGCTGCGCGCCGACATGGAGGCGGCCCTCGGCAAGCTGCCGCAGGTGCACGGCGCGGGGGAGCTGCTCGCCAGTGAGCGCGTCGCCAGCTTCCTCAGTCAGGCCGACAAGGAGCGCGGCCAGTTCAACGACGACTACACCTCCACCGAGCACCTGCTGCTCGCCCTGCTCGACGACCGCAAGGGCGCCGCGGGCCAGGCCTTGCGCGAGCGCGGGGTCAAGCGCGAGCTGGTGCTGGCGACGCTGAAGGAGCTGCGCGGCAGCGAGCGCATCTCCAGCCAGGACCCCGAGTCGACCTACCAGTCCCTGGAGAAGTACGCCCGCGACCTCACCG
>JAUIAC010000418.1 GCA_030425545.1 bacterium
GGACGCCGTGGGGTGCAAGCCGTGGCACGCCGACGTGGACGGCGACAACTACGGCGACCCGGCCAAGTCGGCGTGCCTGTGCCAGCCCGACGCGGTCTACAAGGTCGCCGACAGCAACGACTGCAACGACCTGGCCAAGACCATCTTTCCCACCGCCAAGGAGCTCTGCAACGGCGCCGACGACGACTGTGACAGCAGCACCGACGAGGGCTTTCAGGTGGGCGGCGTGTGCGAGGACGGCAAGGGGGCCTGCAAGGCCTTTGGCAAGGTCGTGTGCAGCGTCGACGGGGCCGGCACCGCGTGCTCAGCCAAGGCCGGGGCGGGCAGCGCAGAGGTCTGTGACGGCGCCGACAACGACTGCGACGGCACCACCGACGAGGGCTTTCAGGTCAACGCGCCGTGCACCGCCGGCAAGGGGCAGTGCGCCGTGCAGGGCACGTGGAAGTGCGCCGCCAACGGCTCGCAGGCGGTGTGCGACGCCGTCATCCCCGCTGGGAAGGCCGAGGTCTGCGACGGCCTAGACAACGACTGCGACGGCAAGACCGACGAGGGGTGCGACGACGACAAGGACGGCTACTGCGACAAGAACATGACCGTGGTCAACGGCGCCGCGTGCAGCAAGGGGCAGGGCGACTGTCGCGACGACAAGAGCGCGGTCTACCCCGGCGCGAAGGAGATCTGCGACGGGCTCGACAACGACTGCAACGGGCAGACCGACGGGCTGAGCAAGGACTGCAGCAACGGCTGCGGCCAGGGCAGCCAGACCTGCGCCAAGGGCAGCTGGAGCACCTGCACTGCGCCAAAGCCCAAGTGCACGTCCGGGGCGTGCTGCGACGGCTGCAACTTCCGTCCGACTACGCACAAGTGCGGCACCAAGGCCTACAAGACCGCCTACCAGTGCTCGGGCACGTGCGGTGGCAAGGTGCGGAAGATCGAGACCTGGCAGTACTGCACCGGCAGCAGCGCAAGCTGTACCACCGGCAACCTGAAGAGCGTCGACAAGGGCATCACCAAGTCGTGCTCAAGCGGCCAGCTCTGCAAGCAGTCTGGCTCGTCCGCGACGTGCAGCACCTGCAGCTCGGGGTGCGTCGGCGGCAAGTGCAACACTCAGCCCAAGTACACCATCTGCATCGACCCGCAGTTCGGCGGCAGCTCCGGCGGCGCGTGTCACTACGGCGTGTGCACCAAGACCTTGAACCTCGACATCGCCAAGCGGCTGGAGGCCTTCCTCAACAAGGACACCAGCAACGCGGGCGGCGGCGGCACGTGGAAGGTGGTGCTGACCCGGACGGGCGACAGCAACCCGTCGATCTCGAGCCGCATCGCGACGTGCAACAACAACGGCGCCCATCGGGTGATCAGCATCGCGGTGAACGCGTACACGTCGTCCGCGGCCAAGGGCATCGAGTCCTACTACTACAAGGGCACGTCCAAGACCTTCTGCACGACGCTGCACAACGAGATCGTCGCCCGGACCAAGTTCTACAACCGCGGCGTCAAGACGAGCTCGTACTACGGCATCATCAAGAACGTGAACACGCCCTACGCCTGCTTCCCAGCGCCGGGATACCTGAGCAACAGCGTTGACGCCGCCAAGCTGAAGGACGGCAACTTCCGCAACGAGATCGCACGCGCGATGCTCTACGGCATCCAGAAGAGCTTTGGCTACGGCGCGTTCAACCCCTGACAGCGATGTAGCGTCTCGCGGTCTTGCAGCCCGATGGGCGCGCCTCGAGCTGCTCGGGCTGTCGCGGCCCGGGGGCCAGCGTGGGCTTGTTCGTCGGGGGGACTGGGCGGGCTACTTCGGCGCGGGGGCCTGGCGGCGTGGCGGCGCGGCCTTTCGGGGCGGCGCGGCCTTTCGGAGCGGCGCGGCCTTTCGGAGCGGCGCGGCCTTTCGGGGTGGCGTTGGGCGCCCAGCGGGCTTCCGTGCTGTCGGGGCGACCGCCGTGGGCTTGGTCCGCCGCTTCGTGGCGCGCGTCGACGGAGCGGCTGGCTTGAGCAGCCCCCGCTGATCCAGCCACTTGCGAGCGCGTGACCACTTGGCGAAGAGCAGCTGGCCCTTGACCCGCGCGGAGCTCGCGGCGAGCCGGGTCACGTTGTGGATCAAGGCGCCGACGAAGCGCTTGGGATACCTCCGCTGCAGAGCCCGGTAGACCTCGGGGTCGTGCTCCCCGCTGTCTCCCACCCCCACCACGCGGTACCCGGGCAGCAGGCCCATCACCACGTCGAGCTGGCGCGCCTTGTAGCCGTCCTGGGAGAAGAGCGCGTCGGCGTCGTCACCCAGCCCGATGCGCTTGAGCAGCATCGGTCCGCGTGGCAGCCCCCGAGCCGCCATGAAGCGCCGCAGCCGCGGCTGCAGCTCCCACGGAGACCCGGAGACATAGACCACGGGATGCCCCGCGGCGCGCGCCGCCCGCAGGGTCGCTGGCGCGCCGGGGAAGGTCGCGAGGTCGAGGGCGTTGGTCGACGCCAGGCGCGCCACCATGCGGGCCTTGTGGGTCACGTCAGACGCCAGCACGGTGTCGTCGATGTCGCTGACGATCACGACACCTGGGCGGCTGGGGAAGACCTCCAGACGCGCGCCGAGGACGCGGTGGTGTGCGCCCCCGAGCAGCTTGGCGTGTACAGGGTGCGCTCCCCGCGGGAGCGGGCCTGCCAGCCGCCACGACAGAAAGCCGCGCTTGTCTGCGGTCACGGTCTTGCTTCGACCCGCCACCTCCAGGGTGACCTGGGCGCCCGCCATGGGGTGGCTGGTGAGCAAGCGACGCATGCGTCGCAGCTTGCGACGGGTGGGTTCGCCGGGCTTGGGGCGGTCGAGCCCGCGGTCTTCGATGACGCGGCCGAGCACCAGGGCGCCCGCTTCGGTGCCCAGGCTGTCGTAGAGCACCACCGCCCAGGCGTCGGCGCGTGCGCTGGTGCTCAGGGCGCAGACCGTGATGAACGCGACCAGCGCCGGGAGGGAGCGACGCATGGGGTCTCCGAGCGCGACGCGGCGGCCGGGAACGCGTCGGGTCTCAGACGTCAGCACAACGACGCGCGCGACTGGCGTGCCACAGGTGATGGATGACAGGTGCTACAGGAAGCACCCGAAATCGAACTGAATGTTGCCGCCGCCCTTGAGCAGGTCACAGCTGTTGTTGCACAGCGTGATCTTCTTTGGGTTGTTCGGGTTGTCGAGCGTGTAGCCCACCCCGTTGGCCGGGCAGCTGTTGTTCGACGCCGGCGGCACGTTGAAGAAGTCGTCCTCGGCCACGTAGTTGACGTTGACGCCCTTGGCGTTGCTCACGCCGGTCGGCAGCGGGATCGTGTGGGTACAGGGCGGCTTGGCCGTCTGGACCACGCCCTTGGCGATGTCGTTGAAGATCTGGGTCCAGTTGTTGTCGCACACAGGCTTCTTCACGCCGCCGGTCTTGGCGGTGAGGTTGAGGTACTGCTGGCCGATGCGGGCGCCGGTCGAGCAGCCCTTCTTGGCGAGCGGCCCGTAGGCGACGATGCTGTGGAACACCCAGTTCTGCCCGAAGCCCGGGTTCTGCAGCGCGGCGGCCTTCTGCTCGAAGACGGCGCTCGTCATCTGGAACGACTCGTCGTCGGTGATAGCCAGGAAGTTCTTGGTCGCGTCCTTCCGCAGAAAGGCCTGGTAGTCCGGGTAGTAGTCGATGATGCGCTTGAGCCCGTCGGTGGAGTACACCGGCTTCTGCACGTGCTTGTAGACCGCCGGGTTGTTGCCCAGCGGCGGCCCGATGGTGAGCTTGCAGCAGCTGGTGTCCTTGCCCAGCAAGATGACCCGGTAGTCGAGCGCCTTGCCGGCGAGGTAGTTGCCGAAGTTGTTCAGGTTGCTCGACACGTACTTGGCTTCCTGGCCCATGGAGCCCGAGGTGTCGACGAAGATGATGATGTCGACCTTGCCGCCGACCTTGATCTTCTCGAGGTTGAGCTGGCTGATCTTGGGGATGCAGAGGCCGGCGCCGCCGCTGCCGGTGTTGCCGCCGGTGCTCTTCACGTCGCCGTAGTTGTACTGACCGGCGTCGTAGGGCGCCGCGTCGGGCTGGCTGCCCCAGGGGATGTCTTCGGCCTTGCCCGAGTCGATGGTGCCCGAGTCGATGGCGCCCGAGTCGACGGTGCCCGAGTCGACGGTGCCCGAGTCTGTCGTGCCCGAGTCCGTGATGCCTGAGTCTGTGGCGCCCGAGTCTGTGGCGCCCGAGTCTGTGGCGCCCGAGTCCGCGGTGCCCGAATCCGTGGTGCCCGAATCCGTGGTGCCAGCGTCCAGCGCGACGCCACCGGTGTCCGTGCTGCCACCGCTCCCCGAATCTCCCGTGCCCCCATCCGCGGTGCCCCCGCTCGCGCTACCGGAGTCTGCGCTCCCCCCGCTCGCGCTGCCGTCGGTCGCGCCACCGCCGGACGCGCCGCCGTCCACAGGCGTCCCGCCCACGTCACCCGGCAGGCCGCGACCGCCGCTGTCGAACGCGTAGGGCGTGAAGGGTGGCGCTTCTGAGCCGCACGCCGTGGCGACGATGGCGATCGCGGCCAGGCAGCCAACCAGTGGGAATCGGTGGGCGATGTGACGCATGCTCCAGCTCCTCGCGGGCCAAGGGCATGGCTCCGCAGCGCAATTGTGGCGAAGACCAGCGCTGCCTTGCAAGTGAAAGGGTGTGTTCTAACAGTGAAACGCATGGCCCCCACCGGCCAACGCCCCCTCCTCCTTCCCGTACGTGCACCCCTCCACTACGCTGCGACCTCACTGGAGGACCCATGGCCACCCCGCGTCTCGCCCCCCAGGACGCCGTCGCGAGCCTCGCGCGTCAGCCCGACGACGGTTGGGTCCGCGCGGAGCCCTGGCCGATGTCGGCGAGCACCCAGGCAGCGCTGCTGGGCGTGGTGCGCGCCGTGTGCCCGCCCGCCGGGAGCGGCGCGCCGACGGACGAAGCGATGCTCCTGGAGGTGGTCCGCCGCGTCCGCGCGTCGATGCCCTACATGTCGCCGCTGGCGGCGTGGGGCCTGGTGGCGCTCTTTCGCCTCCTCGATCTCGCGCCGCTCTGGCGCCTGCGCGGGGTGCGGCGTCTGCGGCGCTGGCCGGCAGAGCAGGGCGCCGCGCTGCTCGACGACCTGGGCCACAGCCGCGTCGGGCTGCTCGCGACCACGGTCATCGCGGCGCGGGCCGCGGTGATGACGGCGTACTTCGACATCCCGGCGGTTCACGACGCCATCGGCTACAGCCCCGTGCCCTTCATGCGCG
>JAUIAC010000025.1 GCA_030425545.1 bacterium
CTAGAGACTCGACCAATTAGGCCGCTTGTCGCCACATACGGTCGAGTACGTAGCAGTTGCTGACCACGATGTGGCGTCGAAGATCGAAGTCGTTTCGTTCCTTGCCTCGATAGCGAGCACGTCGCCCCTTGAGCTGTGCGATGCGAGCGAGCGCGTGCTCCACCGCCACTCGCTGGCGGTACTCTTCCCGGCCGTCTCGAGTTCGGCTGACGCTGCGGAGGTGCGCCTGTAGAGGTTCCTGGTCGTGGATGCGCACCTGCCGCCCGTTCTTTGCGGCTCGGGTACATCTCGGGCGCAGGGAACAGGCCGCGCAGCGGTCCTTCGGGAACTTCACCGTTTGCCCATACGACATCGGCACGGTCACGCTCCCTGGGCAGGTCAGCGTCATCCGCTCGAAGTTCATCTCGAAGTCTTCCTTGCTGAACAGGTCTCCGTTGCGCACCGGGTGTGGCTTGGCGACCAAGCGAAGCGATGGCCGCTGAGTGACTGGCCCGTTGCCGACATAGGCTCGATCGACGTGCAGTTCGCCAAGCTCATCGCCCTGCGCTTCTGCGTCCTCGACAAGCGGCGCTGCGGCCTCCGACTCAGGCTGATTCGCTGGTGTCACCACACCCGATCGGATCAAGCCAGGGATGTCCATGTCGATCAGTACGTGCTGCTTGTAGCCGTCGAACCGCTTGCTCTTGCTCTTGCGTCCGTGGCGCATGTCCGCGTCGCTGATGCTGATCCGACGGTCTCGCTCTACGCCTCTCTTGATGCGTGGCCCCCCATCATCCGGGTCCGGCTCGATGTCCTGCTCGCATACCTGCTTGAGCGTCGCGAGGTGCGCCTCCAGCGGAGGCTGCTTGCACGCCTCACCCAGCTCGGCGGCAAGCCAGGCTCTGAGAGAGTCGACCTGCCCAAGTAGCGTGCGCAGCCCCTGCGAGCGCTCTGCCTTGTCCGACCAGTTCAAGTCCAAGGCGGCCTTGATGCTCGACGCCTCGACCAGCGGGATGCCAGCCATCTCGGCGACCTCGCTCACGGGCTTGCCCAACCGCTCGGCCGCCGCACGAACCACGTGGGTGGCGGCGCGCGCGATCAGGTTGAAGGTGTCCTCAACGCGGCCAGCACCAACCAACGGACTGGAGTCCAAGGCAGCCCGCAGCTTTGCGGCGCTATAGCCCTTCGTCTCCTTCGCAAGCTGCACTGTCCGGTCGATCAGCAGCCGGTCGAAGCCATGGTGGATGGCGCGCATTCGGAAGTTGAACACGCTGCCCTGACTCATGATGGGCTCGTCGACGCCGAGACAGCCGAGCACCATCTGCCATCGCGAGTCGCACGCGGTGAGTTCGGGCACATCATGGTCCGGCACGCCAAACGCCGCCTGCATCAACATGGCAAGGGCCATCTGCGCCGGCGGCAGCGCGGCCTTGCCGCGGGGCGGGCCGTAGGCCTTGAGCAGCTCCTTCTGAGTCTGCTCGTCGAACAGCACATGCCGGTGCTCGCGAAAGAAGCGGAACAGAGGCCGCTTCTTCACTCGCTTCATGACGCGCTCTTCGCGCTCGCTCAACTCCACTGGCGGGTTCCACTGCTCTGCCATCGACGACCTCCTGAGTCATCGAGTAGATCGCAGCCTAGATCTGTTGTCGATCCCGACGGTTGCGCAAACTGATCGCGTCTCTAGGAGTGTGTAGCGCATTGGAGCCTCGAGGGGCTTCGCGCGATGACCAAGCCCTGTGGCTTCCCAGGTGCGCAGGACTGGCCGTAGCCAATTCAAGCACTTGGCGGAGTCGCAGGGCGATGTGTCAGCGCGATGAAGCCGCCGAGGCGGAATGCGCTACAGGCTCCTAGCTCTTGGTGAAGACGTAGCTCTGC
The DNA here is from genome assembly GCA_030425545.1 of bacterium. Taxonomy (GTDB): domain Bacteria; phylum Myxococcota_A; class UBA9042; order UBA9042; family UBA9042; genus UBA9042. The sequence continues at coordinate 1,855 of JAUIAC010000025.1, forward strand.
GTGAAGCTCTGCGGCGAGGGCAGCAAGGGCAAGCCACGGATTCGGCTGAACTTCGTCTTGATGCAGCTGGCGAAGCCGCCGCTGGCACCGATGACGTTGACCCCGGTGATGGTGCCCGCCGTTCCGACCGTGAAGCGCACCTTCACCTTGCCGCTGAGGCCCGGCGTCTTCCGCAGCGCGGACTCGTAGCAACGCCGCACGGCCGAGTTCTTGCGAGCGATGACGCGCGCCACGCCGGACTTGCCGGAGCCTGACCCACCGAGCGCCCCAGCGCTGAGCGAGATCTTCACCTTCTTCTCGCGCTTCTTTCCGGCGACCTTGGTGGCGCCCGACTTCCGCTTGCCGAAGCCCTTGCTCTTGCCCGTTGCGACCCGCTCGACGGTGCCGCCGCCGCCGCCGCCGCCGGCGAGCTGCAGCCCCTTTCCGGGACCGTTGCCGTCGTCGCCCTGGTCACCGTCGTCGCCACCGAAGGTCTTGGCGATCACGCCTGCGTCCCCCTCTCCACCCTCGGCGAAGAGCTTGGTCGCGGCGCCGCCTTTGCCCATGAACGCGCCCGCGATCGTCTTCTTGGCGACGACCTTGCGCGCGTTGCGCTTGCGTTCCTCGGGGTCGACGGTCTTGCCCGTCGACTGCGGCTTCTCCACCTTCGCAGGCTTCTTCTTCTTGGGCCGCTCTTCCTTCTTGATCTCTTCCTGCTCGGCCTTCTTCGCCTCGTCGGACTTCACGTCCTGGACCTTCTCCGGCGGCGGCTCCTCTTCCTTCTCTTCGACGATGACCTCGTAGGTCGTCGCGATGTGCTCTTCAGCGAACTGCTGCGACTTGAGGTACCGGCCGGTGGTGCGCTGGAAGATGACGGCCTGCGTGACCACCGAGCCGATCAACAGCACCGACACCAGGAAGGACACGGACCAGACCGGGTCGTTGGTCAGCGGCTGCAGGATCTGGCCGAAGAGGCTCTTGCGCGGCATGACCGGCACGGTGATGGTGCGGCGCACCACCTGAAAGAGCAGCGTGTACGGGCCCAGGGAGGCCCGCCCGCGGGACTTGAGCCCGATCGTGAGATCGACGCCCTTGCCGCTCTTGCGAGCGATGCCCTTGCGGATCGCCTCTTCCTCGCTCATGGGCTGGCCGTCAGCCGCCAGACGCAGGCCACAACCGGCCGGCAGCGAGATCGCCACCTGGTTGTCCTTGCCGATCTTGAACGACGCGCCGTCGCCCTTGTAGTCGACGTCGGGCAGCACGATCGTGTCGTCTTTGCTGGCGCCGACCTTGACCGTCTGTCCCGGCTGGAAGACCTGATCCGAGAGCAGACGCGACTCGTGGACGAGCCCGATGCGGAGCACCGTCTCTTCGCGCGTCTCGGTCGGCACCGAGTCACCACGCACGAACTGGAACATCAAGATGATCTCGCCGAGCGCGAGCGATCCGCCGGTGTACTTCTCCACCGACACCGTGCGCTTGCCCTTCACCTTCACGACGTCGGCGGCGCTGATCTGCTCGGAGCCCGCGGGCCCGCCGCGCAGGTTGATCTGCACGCTGGGATCGTCAGGGAGGATCAGGTGGTAGGCGTCTTTGTGCAGCATCGCCAGCTGCAGCCCGGTCGGGAAGCCTGGATGATCCGTCGCGCTGACCTGCACCGTGTTGTCGGGGCGCGAGCCCACCGACACGTCGATGCGCCGGTTCAGGACCCGTTCGGCAAGGATCTGGCCGCGATACACGACACCAATGCGCAGCACACGGTTGGTGTCCAGTGCCATCCTGGGTGCTCCTTACTCGGCCGGCCCTCAGGTTCAGACCTGTGGCTCGTGGCCCGGCGGGGGGTGCTGCCTGAGCGGCGCCGACTAAAGCGCTACAGTTTCAGGCAGTTGTGGGTTCGAACGCAGCGCCCCGAAATGGGCACCGGATGCTAGCCCTGCCCCCATGGCCTGTCAATTCTACCGTGGGTCCAGTCTCTGCCCTGCGCAGCGCCTGCCCGAGGACTCTCCATAGCCGATCCTGTGGTGCGAAGGGAAGGCGATCCTTCGTCGGATGTACGGGCGTTCATCCATCTTCAAAAAGCACCACGCCCGCCGGGGAGCCGACGGGCGTGGTTTGAACCGCCTGAGGGGCGGTCGGGATCAGCGGTCGGTCAGTTCTTGGTGAACACGTAGCTCTGCGTGAAGCTCTGCGGCGAGGGCAGCAGCGGCAGACCACGGATGCGGCCGAACTTGCGCTTGATGCAGGCCGCGAACTCACCGGAGGCACCGAGCACGTTCACCGACGTGATGGTGCCCGCGGTACCGACCATGAAGCGGACCTTCACCTTGCCGCTCAGGCCCGGTGTCTTGCGCAGCGCACCTTCGTAGCAACGACGCACGGCCGAGTTCTTGCGTGCAATGACGCGCGCGACGCCGGACTTGCCGGAGCCAGAGCCGCCGAGGGCGCCAGCGCTCAAGCTGACCTTGATCTTCTTCTCGCGCTTCTTGGCGACGACCTTGGTCGCGCTCTTCTTGCGCTTGCCGAAGCCCTTGCTCTTGCCGGTCTTGACCTTCTCGACGGTGCCGCCGCCGCCCCCGCCGCCTGCGAGCTTCACGCCGCCGCCAGGGCCATTGTCCTTGCTGCCTTCGTCGCTACCGCCACCGAAGGTCTTGGCCATGACCTCGCCGTCACCCTCGCCGCCTTCGGCGAAGAGCTTGGTCGCGGCGCCACCCTTGCCGAGCAGCGCGCCGGCGATCGTCTTCTTGGTGACCGCTTTGCGCGCGTTGCGCTTGCGCTCCTCCGGGTCGACGGTCTTGCCGGTGGACTGTGGCTTCTCAGCCTTCTTCTCCGGCGCCTTCTTCTCGACCTTCTTGGGCTTCTTCTCCGGCTTGGCCTCGGGCTTCATCTCCGGAGCGGTCTCTTTGGGCTCCTCTTCCGGCTCCTCCTCGGGCTCCGGCGGCTTCTCCTTCTCCTCGATCAGCACCTCGTACGTCTCCGCGACGTGCTCCTCGGCCTTCTGCGCCTTCTTCAGGTACTGGCCGTGGGTGCGCTGGTAGAGGACCGCCTGGGTGACCACGCCGCCGCCGAGCAGCAGCGCGATGCTGAAGCACGCCGTCCACACCACGTCCTTGAGGAAGATGCCGAGCACGCGCTGAACGGGGCTCTGCTTCTCGAAGGTCGGCACGACGACCTTCTGGCGAACGACCTGGAACAGGATCGAGTACGGGCCCAAGACCGCACGCCCGCGGGCGCCCAGGGTCAGGTGCGCGACCGACGTGTCGCCCTCCATGCGGGCCTTGCCACGCTGGATCAGCTCTTTGACATCCCGCGGAGCGTCGTCCTGCACCGCGACACGCAGCTTCATGTCGCCGGGCGCCTTCAGCTGGACGGATCCGTCCTTGTTGTTCTCAAACGACAAGGAGGGCCCGGTGTAGTCGAGCTGGTCGAGGACCACCGTGTCGTCTTTCGACGCTCCGATGCTCACGACCTTGTCGTTGGGGAAGATGCGGTCCGAGATCAGCCGGTCCTCGAAGACCAGACCGATGCGGAGGACGGTGCGCTCGTGGGTCATCGTCGGCGCGCCGTAGCCGCGCACGAACTGGAACATGACCGTGACGTCTCCGACCACCACCGAGCCGCCCGCCACGTCCCCGATCGGGATGCAGCGCTTGTTGCGCACGGTCTGGACGTTGTCGGCCTGGCTGGCGCCGCGGAGGTTGATCCGCGCAGCCGGGTCAGACGGAACGACCAGGTAGAACTTGCCGCCCTCGTTGAAGAGGACGTCCAAGTGGTCGGGGAAGTCCGGGTAGTCCTTCGGGGAGAACTGCACCGTCGAGTCGGCTCGCAGGCCGACGGAGATGTCGATCTCGCGATCGATGATCTCCTCTTTGACGATGCTGCCCCGGTAGACGATGCCGAGTCGGACGTTACTGGTGCTCATGCTCCCCCTCGCCTGGGGTTCGCGCGGCCCGAGAATTCGGGTCGGGCAGCGGGTGGTGACGGGCTCACGGCAGGGTATGCCAGCCGAAAACGGGGTGTCAATCGGCCCACGATAGCCAGATCGTACCGCGCAGAGGCTGGCGTGTCTCACCCTGCCGGAACGTCGCCAGCGCCTTGAAAGTCCAGCGGACTCTCGCGGCGCAAGGTGGTTCGGCGAAGACCACGCTGGCGTCTTGTACCACGGCCGATCTCTGGGAGGGAGGGGCTGTGACACGATCGCTTGCGGCTGCGGAGGTGAGGGCCGTGGGGGTTGTGTACGGCGGCGTGGCCCCAGCGGGGGTCGACACCGCCGCCGGTACGAACGCCGGTGCCCCCGATGACCTAGCGGCGACACCTGCGGCGCCAACTTCGCTTGTGTCCCCCGAAGCGAGCGACGTAGACTCCCGCGCGCGGTGGCTGGCTCCGGCCGTCTCCGACGTGACGGCCCAAGCGCCGTCCGCCCGCTCGACCTGTCTGGCTTCGCGCCCCCCCTGCTCACTGAGGTCCCATGTTTCGCCGGTCTCATCGCTCCCACACCACTCGCCCCGCCGTCGCTGCCGCTGCGGAGGCGGCGCCGAGGCAGCGGCGCGGCAGCTCGGCCCTGAGCGCGCTCGCCATCGTCGCGGTCGCCCTCAGCGCCGCGTGTGGCAGCGAGGCCGGCGAGACCGAGACGAAGCCGACGATCAAGCGCGCGATTCAGCGGTCGATCGACCAGGCCGACTGGGACCTGGTCGTCCAGGACAGCGCCGACCTGGCGGGGCTGGTGGCCAAGGCCTCCGGCACGTTTCAGGCGGCGGGCGTGGTCGAGGGCGGCGACGGGCGACGGCTGCACTGGGCGGAGTACGCTGACGGCACCGAGGCGAACCGCGACAAGGTCGTGGCGCTCTTCTTGCGGTGCGACGGAGACAGCGTGTGCGTGGCAGGTCAGGCGGCCTACACGGCGACCGGCGCGGCCATCACCGACGCGGCCGGTCAGCCGGTCGACAGCCTCGACCTCGGCGAGGTCGTGCTGCACAAGACGCTGAAGAACCACAACCTGCAGAAGAGCGAGACGGTGCTGCGCCTCGATCTGAAGCGCAGTCACATCGTCGACCCGGCCCTCGCGGACTTCCACGCCGGCAAGGTCCCCGACGGCAAGCGCCGGCTCGTGCTGCTCTCGGCCTACGGCGCAGCGGTCGGCCTCCCGCTCACCAAGCTGCGGGCTGCCGTCGACGCGGCCGGCCTCTTCGACGAGGTCCGCGTGATCGAGTTCGCGCGTCGCCGTGACCTGGTCGGCCTGCTGCCGGCCATGAGCGCACAAGACGTGCTCGTGTGGGTCGGGGCGGGCGTGCTGGAGCCCTTCAGCGACAAGGCCAGCAAGAGCGTCGGCATGACCCTGTCGCGCGGCGTGTTCGGCGACGAGCTGATCCACCGTGAGCACCTGGCCAAGCTGCTCGACGCGCCGCCCCTGGGTGGGCCCGGCCTCATCGTGCTGGCGGGCTCGAACTCGCTGACCGCCGACCACGAGGGCCAGACCGGGCTCATGGCGGAATACCTGCACCTGGCCCCGCACCGTCCGGTGGTCGGGTTCAGCGGCAAGCTGACGCCCGCCACCGCGGAGGCCGGCGTGATCGCCCTGCTCGAGTCGCTGTTCAAGGGCGACAAGCTCACCGCTGCGATGACCGCGGCGGCCGAAGCCTCGCAGGCGTCGTTGACGACCCTGCTGACCCCGTCGCAGGCGGACAGCTGGGCGCTGCCCAAGGGCAAGACCAGCATCTGGGGGGACACCCCGCCGAAGAGCGCGTCTCTCAAGCTCTTTCTGAAGAACTCGCCGAAGTGCGTCACGTTGCCAGCCGGGGGCGAGTGCAGCGAGCAGGGCTTCAAGCAAGGGACCGCCGTGCCGCCGGAGCAGCTGACCGCGGCCCACGTGTTGTTCGACTGCGAGCCGACCTTCGACGGTCCGTGGCTGACCTGCGCGGCGAAGAACGCCGCCACGGGCGCCGACTTCTCGGTGCGCGGCGTGCTGACCGGCACGGAGGAAGGCGACACGGTGCTGGTCTACGCAACCGGCGCCCCGAGCAAGAAGATGAAGGGCGTGGTCGCGATCGGCGCGGGCACCATCCAGAAGTCGAGCGACGCCGGGGGCACCCTGACGATCAGCTTCGGCGGCCCGGCCGCCGCGAGCACCTGGCGCGACGGCCAGGATCACTGCTGCGTGGCCGTGACGCCGCTGCTCACGGGCAACCAGTCCCAGCTCAGCGTGCTGACCGTGAAGCGCTGACGCGGGCGACGATCGCACGTCGGTCCAGCGAGAGACGGCGCCCGGCGCCACGAGATCATCCGGCGCGCTGCGCCGCACATTGTTCAGGCGCGCTGCGCCGCACATTTTTCAGGCGCGTCGCGCCGGGGGGAGCCAAGCATGGCGGAGTTCAACGGGGGTCTGGGCGGCGGGGGCATGCGCTTCGGCATCGTCGCGGCGCGGTTCAACGGCTTCATCGTCGAGGCGCTGGTGGCGGGGGCGCAGGACGCCCTGGTGCGGAGCGGGGTCGCTGCGGACGCGATCGACGTCGCGCGGGTGCCGGGCGCCTTCGAGATCCCGCTCGCCGCCCGCCGCATGGCCGGCACGGGCCGCTACGACGCGGTGATCTGCCTCGGCGCGGTGATCCGCGGCGCGACGTCCCACTACGACTTCGTGGCGGGCGAGGTGGCCAAGGGCATCGCGCGAGCCGCGGAAGAGAGCGGCCTGCCTGTGCTCTTCGGCGTGCTGACCACGGACACGATCGAGCAGGCCATCGAGCGCGCGGGCACCAAGGCCGGTAACAAGGGCGCCGAGTCTGCCATCGCGGCGATCGAGATGGTCGACCTGTTGCGTCAGATCGATCTGCCAGCTGGCTAGCCAAGGAGCGACGACATGGGTATCCGCCGACGCTCACGCGAGTGCGCGCTACAGATCTTGTATGGCATCGACTGGAACACGCAGGACGCCACCATCGCGTGCGACCTGTACTGGGACCGCTTCGCCGGGGAGCGGCCGGCGGCGTATGCGCAGATCCGCGCTGGCAGCGACGAGCTCGTGATCGGCGTGGTGCAGCACCGCGCCGCGATCGACGACGTGCTGCGGGCGAGCTCACACAACTGGAAGTTGGACCGCATGAGCGTGGTCGATCGCAACATCCTGCGCATGGGCGCGTATGAGCTGCTCTTCTCGAAGGGCGCCGCGCCGCGCAAGGTCGTGCTCAACGAGGCGATCGAGATCGCCAAGAAGTTCGGCAGCAAGGACAGCGGCGGCTTCGTCAACGGCGTGCTCCACCAGGTGAGCTTGCGCAAGGGGGGCCAGCCGAGCCCGCCCAGCCCCGCCGACCCCGAACCCGCCAGCCCCGAGTCGGCGAGCGCCGAGTCCGTCAGCGCGGGGGCAGCCGGCGGAACTGGCCCAGGAGACGAAGGAGCCTCGGTGTGAAGTTGCGCTATGCCGAGCCGGGCCTCTACGAGCTCGACAAGGAGCGAGCGGTCTGCCTGGTGCTGACCGCGTTCGCCGACGACCGCCCGCTGCGCGGGCTCGCCGGCCGTGTGGACTGGCGGCTCAACGGCAGGATCTCCAAGCTGATGCTGCGCGACTTCGTCGACGGCCACTTTGGCGAGACGATGCTGACGCCGCTCGAGAGCCGGCTGCCTTTCGACCGGCTGCTCTTCGTCGGCATGGGCGCCCGCAGCGAGTTCAGCGAGCGCCGCTTCGGCGAGATCTGCCGGATCACCTTCGACACCCTGGCGCGGATGCATGTCACCGACTTCGCCATGGCGCTGCCGGGCCGAATCGGGCTGGACGTGGGTCTGCGGCAGGCGCTCCACGGCTGGGAGGAGGGCATCGCCGGGGCCTTCCCAGCCGAGCAGATTCAGGCGCTGAACATCTGTCTGATCGAAGGCGCCGAGGTGCAGCGAGAGCTGGTCGAGCCGCTGCGTCGCATCTGTCGCGGGCTCGACGAGCAGGCGGAGACCGCCATCGCCCAGGCGGAGTTCGTCGAGGGCGTCGCTCCAGCAGCCCGCCACGCCACGGCCAAGACGGCCCGAGCGCCGGCGGCCCCTCGTGACGACGAAGAGGGCTTCAGCGCGGCCCGCCGACGCGACTGGTCCACCGGCATGTTTCGCATCATCGAGACGCCGGACGAGCCCGACGACGACGACGAGATCGCCGTGGCCGACGTGCCCGAGAGCAAGCGGCGGTCCGGCCTCTTCACCATCCCAGACGCGCCCGCCGGGGCGGTCGACAGCGCGCGGCGCAACCGCGAGCTTCGGCCGCTGGAGCCCGACTGGCGGCGCAACCCAAGCCCAGGTGCAGGTCCCCGCGCACCGACGGACCGCGTTGAGCCCGCGCCCCGCGCCCGCGAGTTCACCGTGGCGCGGCGCCCCTCGGGCCAGTTTGCTGCGGTGCGCCGCGCGTCGGGTCAGTACGAGATCCCGGTCCAACGTCGCACGCCGGACTTCGACGCGCCCCCCGTGGCCCCGCCCTCGGAGCCGGTCGACCGCGTGCGGCGCCGCGCCTCTGGCTCGTTCCCCGCGGTGCGGGTGCCCCCGCGCCCACCGACGCCACAGGTCGCCAGGGTCCCCGTGCGCCGCGCGACGCAACCCCACACCGCCGCACGCCCCGAGACGGAGCCGACGGCCCGGCCCGGTGTCCACGTGGAGCCCCCCCTGCTCGACGATGGCGAGTTTGACGAGCCCAAGCTGAGCGACGCCTTTCTGCGGAGCCGCGAAGACAGTCAGCGGCTGCGAGCTCAGGCGGAGGCGGACGACCCGGACTTCGACGCGGGCTGGGACCTCTGAGTCGCGCGTGAGCGTCGGCGCTCAGGCGACGGGCGCTCAGGCGTCGGGCGCTCAGGCGTCGGGCGCTCAGGCGTCGGGCGCTCGTGGACGCGTCGGTCCGCGCTGGAGTGGTCGCGGCGGTCGACACGGCACCCGCGGTCGACGACCTCCGCTCAGTACGTCGTAGGCGCCGACGATCCCATGGTCAGCACCCGGGTCAGCACGTCGCCCTGCTCGTTCATCGCGTGTTGGAGCTGGACGCGGTTCACCAGTCGGCGGCGCATGAGCCACGGACGCCAGAACTTGGCCGGCATCGCGTAGCTCCCGCGGCCGACCTCCGGACGATAGCGCAGCGTGCGCGCGATGAAGTCCGCGGCGTTGTCGCGATAGGGCGGCGGCCAACCGAGGGCGACAGCGTAGCCCGTGAGGTCGCGGCGCGAGTGCCCCTCCACCTCCAGACCGCGCAGCCGGAAGCCGGCCACGACCAGCTCGGCGCGGGTCTGCCCGGGTGGAACGCTGGCGAGAAAGCCGTGCCACAGCGTGACCTCCTCTTGTGGCGTTGGGCTCAAGTTGACGACGTTGTGGCTCCCGGCCAGCACCAGGTCGACGGTGGAGCGGTTGGTGATGCGCTCGAGCCCGGTGCGCGCCGCACGCCGAACGTCGTCGTTGGCGTCGGTGAGCAGCGGCACCAGGAGCTGGGCCGCCGCGAGCGAGCCCGAGGTCGCGAGCAGAGACGCCGCCCGCAGACGCACCGTCAGACGTCGACCGGCGGGCCCGCGCAGCGTGCGGGTGTCGTGCAGGCAGCGAGCGATGGGCTCCACCGCCCGCAGCTCGGCCAGCACGTCGAGCCAGGCGCTGGCCACCCGTGGGCTGTCTTCGTCGGCCAGCAGCTCGCCCAGCAGCGCCACGGTCTGGTCGGCGTCGAGCCAGCGCAGCGCGGCGGCCGCTCGGATTCGGACGTCCGCGGCGGGGTCGTCGAGCAGCGCGACCAGGCGCGCTGTGGCGGCGCGGTCTTCGTAGAGACCGAGCAGGTAGGCCGCCCCCGCCCGCGTCGCCGCGCGGCTGGAGCGCAGGGCCCGCCGCAGCCGCGGCAGCCGACGGCGGACGGCGGGGTGGCGCCCCGTCGCGCTGTGCGGCGCCCGCCCGGCCATGACACACCCCTCGGCGAGGTCGTCAGCCGTGCACGCGACACGGAGGTGCAGGTGATCGTTGTGGGCAGCGGCACGCCTGGGCTGGTGCAGCAGCCGGGCCGCTTGCTGCAGCAGGTCCTCTGGCTCCTTGCTCGCGCGGGCGAAGTCCAGCATCACCCGGCGAAGCCAGCGCGCGACAAAGATGCGCTGCATCCTCGCGTGCGGGCAGAGCAGCAGCCCTTTGACCAAGGTCCAGTTGGCCGCCACGTCGAAGACCATGGGCTCTGGGCTGTCGCTCGCGAGCAGGTCACGCCCGAAGTGGTAGAGGTGTGAGGGCGTGGCGATGGTGCCGTTGGGGCGCCGCGCGTAGAACGCCAGGTCCGCGTCTCGACCGTTGTTGTGCGACACGCTCCACGGCAGGTCGCCGCCCGCGCGTCGGGAGAAGTTGCCGAGGTGCAGGACGTGACCGGGGTGCGCCTGGGCGACTCCGGCCGCGGCGCAGAGCACCTGGGCGCGCAGCTCGTCGGTGGTGAAGCGGGTGTTGCGTGGCGCGACCTTGTCGAGAAAGCGGTGGTGCGGCCCTTCGGCCGGGATCTCGGCGGCTCGGGCGAGATAGCCTGCGGTCACCGTGCCAACGGACACCGAGCCGCTCGAACGGCTGGCGATGCGGGGGTGATAGGCCTCACCCAAGGGCATGACGTAGGCCTCGATGCGCGAGTCCACGCCGCGCCGACCCGCCCGTTGTGGCCCCTCTGAGCCGCGCAGCGCCAGGGCGGGGAGCGCGGTCGCGCTGGCGAGCACGGCGATCAGCACCGACAGGCCAAGCCGGTGCGGTCGCGCCCCTTGTGCCACCGTTGCCACCATCGTTCGCCTCCGAGCACCCACACACGTCAGACGCACCGTGTCGCTACGAGATTCACGATAGCAGGTCCCCCGGGGCTCGCCAGTTGCTGCGCCGCCCCGGGGGCGTTGGGGACTCCCGCGCCGTCGGGCGGGTCGGCGTGGCTACTCGGGACCGGGATCGGACGAGCGGGCCTGAGCCTTCAAGCCCAGCGCTCCCCGCAGGAACGTGCCCATGTAGCCGCCCGCGCTGAGGAGGGAGAAGACCATGCTGGTCAGCACCAACGCGAGGCCCACCCGGTGGTAGTCGATGACCGCGTCGAACACGCCGAAGTCGGTGTGCAGCGGGAAGTGGATCAGCATCCCACCGAGGCCGCACATCTGGAGCGCGGTCTTCCACTTGCCAAAGCGGTCGGAGGCCAGGTGAATGCCCGCCTCGGTCGCGATGGCGCGGAGCCCGGTGATGCCGATCTCGCGCGAGAGAAGCAGCGCGACCAGCCACGCCGGCGCGCGGTCCAGCCGCACCAGCTGGAGCAGCGCCACCATGACCAGCAGCTTGTCGGCCAGGGGATCCATGAAGCGGCCAAACATGCTCTGCAGGTCGAGCTTGCGCGCCAGCCAGCCGTCGAGGAAGTCCGTCACGGACGCGCCGAAGAAGAGCAACGCCGCCCAGAACGCAGCCCAGCGCGCGTCCCACGGCCCATAGGCCAGCGCGTCGCTGCGATCCATCAGCCAGAATACGACCGGGATGATGGCCACCCGCCCCATGGTCAGCGAGTTCGGCAGGTTGAAGAGCTCCTCACGGAGCGCTGAGCGCTGCTTGGCCTTCGCCCTGGCGTTGCGTGAGGCCGCGGGGTCGGTCTGCGATGGGCTCACGCGGGCTCCTGTGCGGTGGAGAGAGGGCCGGCGATGTGCGGGAGAGCCGGGTCGGCGACGTGCGCCGGGTTCGTCGTTCAGCTGGGACGCCACAGGCTGGCCCGCGTAACGCATGGGACCATACCAGCGTCTAAGGGGGGAGCAACCGTGGGCAGCGGACGTCGCGCCCCGCCCGTGGGAATGCTTCGACAGCCCCGGTACCTGTGTTGAGATCGTGCCTCGCTTGCCCGGAGGAGTGCGGCGTTGCTAGCAGGGCGTGGACAGTGCTGGTATGAGAGGCGCGTGTCACCCGGTCTGGGAGAGGTGGTGTGATGGAAGGTTCTCTGCTGACGTACGCTGGTGAGGCGTTCCTTGGCGGCGTCATCTTGAACGTGATGCCGTGCGTGCTGCCGGTGCTCACCATGAAGGTGTTTCACGTCATCGAGCGCGCAGGCGAGGCCCCTCGCGAGAATCGACTCCACGGCCTGGCCTACGCCGGCGGCGTCATGGCCACCTTCGCGCTCTTCGCGGCCGCCATCCTCGTCATCCGCGCCGGCGGCGAGAGCTTCGGCTGGGGCATGCACTTCCAGTCGCCCGCCTTTGTCGCCGTCATGGCTGCGCTGGTCTTCGCCTTCGGCCTGAACGCGCTCGGCGTGTTCGAGTTCACCATCAGCGTGAGCGGCGGCGGCGGCAAGGAGGGCTACGCGGGCTCGTTCGTCAACGGCGTGGTCGCCTCGATCATGGCGACGCCGTGCTCGGCTCCCTTCCTCGGCTCCGCAGCGGCCTTCGCCCTGGGCTCGGGGGCGGCGATGTGGGAGACCGCCCTGCTCTTCCTGCTGATCGGCTTCGGGCTGGCCTTCCCCTTCCTGCTGATCTCGTTCGTGCCGGCGGTGGGCAAGATCTTGCCGCGTCCAGGCGCGTGGATGGAGACCTTCAAGCAGGCCATGGGCTTCACGCTGGTGGGCGCGGCGATCTGGCTCCTCACCGTGCTGCAGAATCAGATCAGCAGCGACGGCTTCGCCTGGTTTCTGTGGTTCATGTGGGTCCTGGGCATCGCGCTGTGGTCCCTCGATCACTTCGGTGGGCTCATGCACAGCCTGGCGCGGCGCATGACCGTCCGCGGGCTGGCGGCTGCGGCCGTCGTCGGCGCAGCGGTGTGGATGGTAGACCTGTCGCCCAAGCCCACGCCGAGCGTGACCGTGGCGAAGAGCGAGGGGCCGGTGGTCATGGACGACCAGATCAACTGGGCGCCCTTCGACGCGACGCGGGTGAGCAAGGCCGCCGGGAGCTGTCGGCCGGTGTTCATGGACTTCACGGCCGACTGGTGCGCCAACTGCAAGACCAACGAGAAGGTGTTCATCGAGACGGAGAAGATCCGCACCGTGCTCCAAGACACCAAGATCCTGCCGATGAAGGCGGACATGACCAACGAGAACGAGGAGATCGAGGAGTGGCTCGAGAAGCTCGGCCGCTCGGGCATCCCCGCCTATGTCATCTACCTCCCCGACGGCACGCACGACCTGCTGCCCGAGGCCATCACCACCGACATGCTGGCTGAGCGGCTGAACAAGGCGAACGCGAAGTTCCCGGTCGCCGCGCGCGGCAAGAGCTGCGCGGCGGCGGCGAAGAAGCCAAGCCCCAAGACCGCGACGCTCTAGCGAAGCGCGCTGACCGCCAGGCGTGTTGCGCTGCGGGCTGGCGTACGCGGCGCAAGGGAGCCCCCGTCGAACGCAGCGAGCCCGCCACGGGATCCGTGGCGGGCTCGTCTGATCTCTGCAGCGCGCCGGAGCGCGCGTCGCTACTTGCGCATGAACGCCGGCTTGTCGATCTCTGTCGCGGTGGGATCCACCGTGAAGGGGTTGCGCATCACCGGCTCCCGCTTGAGGGCTGCCGAGGTGTTGGTGCGCTGAAAGGTCGGCGCGTCGAGGTCCCCCGCGCGGCCACCTGGACGCAGGGCGTGCTGCTGCGGCGGCTGGGGCGCGGTCGGCGGCGGCGGGATCGGCGCCGTGGGGCGACTGTGGTGCGCCGCAGGGCGGAGCACCTGCCGGGTCTCCGGCTCGGCGATGCCGAAGGCGGCCTCGGCCTCGCGGGCGCCGACGTACACGGGCACCTGCTCCTGCACCTCAGCCTGGTGCTGCACCGGCTCCTGCGAGGCCGGCTGCGACACGGGCTGCATGCGCTGCTGCCAGACCTGCCGCTCCTCTTCGCGCACCTTCGCGGCGCGGTCGAAGCCGGTCGCCACGACGGTGATGCGGATCTCGTCGCCCATGGTCGGGTCGACCACCGCGCCGAAGATGGTGTCCGTGTCCTCGTGGACCGCGTCCTGGATCAGGCTGAGCGCGGCGTTCACGTCGCGCAGCGACGTCTTCGCCCCACCGGTGATGTTCACCAGCAGGCCGGTGGCTCCCTCGATGCGCACGTCCTCCAGCAGCGGGCTGCTGATGGCCTGCTGCGCTGCCTCGCGCGCCCGGTCTGGCCCGGTCGCAGCGCCGGTGCCCATGAGCGCCATGCCGCGGCCCTTCATGATGGTGACGACGTCGGCGAAGTCGACGTTGATCAGGCCGGGCGTGAGGATGATGTCGCTGATGCCGCGGACCGCGTCGTGCAGCACCGAGTCGGCCATCTTGAAGCCGTCGGTGAGGCTGGTGCTGTCGTCCGCCAGCTCGAGCAGGCGGTCGTTGGGGATGACGATGAGCGTGTCGACCGACTCGGCGAGCTCGCGCAGGCCGGCCTCCGCCCGCCTGGAGCGCGCCCGGCCCTCGAAGGTGAAGGGGCGGGTGACCACCGCCACCGTGAGCGCCCCGCACTCGCGAGCGATGCGCGCGATGACCGGCGCCGCCCCCGTGCCCGTGCCGCCGCCCATGCCGGCGGTGACAAAGACCATGTCGGCGTCTTTCACCGCCTCGCGGATCGCGGCCTCGTCTTCCATCGCGGCGCGATGGCCGACGTCGGGGTTCGCGCCAGCGCCCAGGCCGCGGGTGATCGCCTGACCGATCTGCACCCGCTCCTGCGCCAAGCTGCGGTCGAGCGCCTGCTGATCGGTGTTGGCCACCATGTACGACACGTGGTCGAGGTGCGCCTCGACCATGTTGTTCACAGCGTTGCCGCCGCCGCCACCGACGCCGATGACCTTGAGCTTCGCCCCGACGGGGGTCTCGCTCTCTACCTCGATAAACTCGAACATGCCCTGCTCCTTTGTCGCCCTCTGTGCCGCAGCTGACTCGCCCTCAGCTGTGGCGGCGACATCTCGTGTTCCGCGCCCTGGCCCCTGGGTTGGGGCTGCGGGCTACGCGAACGCCTCCCGGATCCAGTCCTTGAAGCGATCCACCCAGTTGTCGCCGCGGGCGCCCTGGGCCGCGATGGCCTGGCGTCGCGCGGTCTCCGCGTCTTCCATGGCGCCCTGCAGCACGAGGCCAACAGCGCTCGAGAAGGTCGGCGCCTTCACCATGTCGTAGAGCCCACCCACCGGGCGCGGCTTGCCGATGCGCACCGGCAGGTTGAGCACGTCTTCGCCCAGCTCTGCGATGCCCGGCATCAGCGCCGTGCCGCCGGTGACGACCACGCCAGACCCGAGCACGTCGGCGAAGTTGCTCGCCTGCACCTCGCGCTCGACCAGCCGGAAGATCTCCTCCATGCGCGGCTCGATGATGTCGCACAGCAGCGTCCGACGACGGTCCACCGGCTCCCGCCCGCCGACGCAGGCCACCTGGATGTCCTCGTCCTCTTCGACCATCTGCGAGAGGGCGCAGCCGTGCTTGAGCTTGATGCGCTCGGCCTCCTTGCGCGGCGTGCGCAGGCCCACAGCGATGTCGTTGGTGATGTGGTCGCCGCCCACCGGCAGCACGGCCGAGTGCACGATGGCGCCGTTGTGGAAGACGGCGATGTCGGTCGTGCCACCGCCGATGTCGACCATGACGACGCCGAGCTCCTTCTCGTCTTCCTCGAGCACGGCGAAGGCCGAGGCCAGGAGCTCGCTGTGCACCTTCATCACATGGAGACCAGCGCGCTCGGCGCACTGGGTCACGTTCTGCACGCCGGAGTTCAGCGCGGTGATGATGTGCACGTTGACCTGCAGGCGGGTGCCGTTGATGCCGACGGGGTGCTTGATGCCGTCGTTGTCGTCGACCAGGAACTCCTGCGGCACCGTGTGCACGATCTGGCGGTCGGCCGGGATCTGCACGGCGCGTGCGTTCTCGATCACCCGCTCGACGTCCTCGTGGCTGACCTCGCCGTTCGACACCGCGACGACGCCGCGGTTGTTGAACGACTTCAGGTGCCCGCCGGACACGCCGACATAGACCGCAGCGACCGTGCAGCCGGCCATGAGCTCGGCCTCGTGCACGGCGCGGCGAATCGCCTCTGTGGTCTCGTCCGCGTGCACCACCACACCCTTCTTGATGCCGTGTGACGCGGTCATGCCCACGCCGATGATGTCCACAGTGCCGTCGTCTTTGACCTCGCCCACCACGGACGCCACCTTGGTGGTGCCCACGTCGAGCCCGACGATGATCTCGTCCCTACGCGCCATGCCTGTAGTCCTCCCCTGAACTCAGCGCCGCTGCTGGGGCGCGCGAGCGCCCGACGGCTGCAGCTTTGCGGCTGAGCGGGCCTTCCGCTCGTTGCGTTGCTTGATGTCGTTGGGCGCCGCGGGCAGCCGCGGCCGCGCCGGGCCCGCAGCGCGACGCAGCGGGGGCAGCGCCGCCCACTTGTCCGCCGGGACCGCGTCGATGACGGCCTGGTCGGGCCGGGCGACGTCGTCCATGAGCGCGTAGCGCAGCCGCTCGCCGCGCTTGTCCAGGGCGGTGAGCAGGCGGTCGAGCTGCGCGATGACACGCGCGAGGTCGTCGCCGTCGCGGTGCCCGAGCCGCACCTCTGCGCCGTCCCGCGCGGACAGGACGGTGAGGCCAAGGACCGGGTCCCAGCTGACCTCGCCGACCGGGAAGCGCTGCGCCACCGAGGTCTCGCCCCAGTGGCGCGCGACCAGGAGCATGCGCTGCAGCGTGCGCCGGGCGAGCGCGCACTGGGCCGCCCGCTCGTGGGGGTCCTCCGTGCTGAGCGCCGCGCGGCTCGCGTGGCGGGGGTTGCGCGTGCCCCCCTTGCGGCCGCGCTTGCCCCGCCGCTTCGCCGGGCGCGCCTCGGACGAGGCGGCGTCGGTCGGCATCGGCGGGCAGCGCAAGGCCTCCAGCGACACCCCCGTCATCACCGGCAGCTCGTGGTGGACGCCACGCTCCAGCGACTTGATGACCTGCCCGCCGGCGTCGACGAGCGCGATGTCACCGTCGGCCACCAGGGCCACCGGGACGTGCTCGACCACCGACACGTGCACCGTACCCGGCATCTCGATGCGCACTTCGGCCCGCTGGACCCAGGGCAGCGCGACCAGGCGCTCTCGCACCCGGCGAACCGACACACCGAGCAGCGGCGACCCCACGCGCAGGCCCGAGGCCTCCACCAACGCGGCCTCGGAGGTCCGAACTAGCCCTTGGGTCTCGAAGGCCCGCACCTTGAACTGCTGCGTGCGCGATGCGTAGGTGTCCATGCTCAGGGCCAGACCGACGAGCAGGGCGACGCAGACGCCGGCCGCGAGCCCAGCGCCGATGCGGGCGAGGATCACCCGCGGCGGCGCCACGAGCTCCCCGTCCGTGCGCGTGCGCTCCGTGCGCGCGCGAAAGCGCAGGCGCAGGCGCTGCAGCCAGCTCTCGCTGGCGGCGCGGGGCGCGCGGCGTCGGTTCTGGCGTCGGCTGTTCACCAGCGACCCTCCATCAGCGCGTCACAGTCCGCCACGACAGCGGCGGCGGCGTCCGGTCGAGCGACCTTGCGGGCCCCATCGATGGCTGCCTGTTGCGCCTGATTATCAGTCAACACCGAGGCGATCTGCTCCGCCAGTTTTTCGCTGTTCCAGTCCCGCTGACGACTCCACAGGCCCGCCCCCGCTGCGCAGAACGCAGCCGCGTTGGCGGCCTGGTGGTCGCCGGCCGCGTAGGGGAATGGCACCAGGAGCGCCGGCAGCCCCGCAGCCGCCAGCTCCGAGACGGTCCCAGAGCCGGAGCGGGTGACGCCGAAGTCGGCCCACGCGAGGGCCGCGGCCATGTCGTCGATGTAGGTCACGACCTCCGCGTCGACCCCTGCCGCCGCGTAGGCCGCGCGCACCGGTCCGGCGTCGAGCTTGCCGACCTGATGGCGCACCTGCAGCGACACGCCCCGCGCCGCGACGCGCCCGAGCAGGGCGGGGACGTTCTCGTTGAGGAAGAGCGCCCCCTGACTGCCGCCGACGACCAGCACCTGCCGCGGTCGTGAGCCGCTGCCCTCGGGGGTCGACGACGCGACATCGCGCTGGCCGAGCGCCGCGATCTCCTTCCGCACGGGGTTGCCGGTGACGCGCACCTTGGCGTTCGGGAAGGCCTCCGTGGCCGCCTCGAAGCCGAGATAGACCCGGTCGACCAGCCAGCCCAGCACCTTGTTGGTCATGCCCGGCACGGCGTTGCTCTCGTGCACCGCCGTGCGGAGGCCGAGGGTCTTGGCCGCCAAGAGCGCGGCCCCGGACGCGTAGCCCCCGACGCCGATGACCAGGCCCGCCCGCTCGGTCTTCAGCAGCTTGCGTGACGCCAACACACCGCGCCACAGCGCGCCCAGCCCGCGGACCTTCCCGAGCAGCCCGGCGCCCACCAGGCGCGAGCCCTCGACCAGCGCGATGCGATAGCCCCGCTGCGGCACGAGCTGCGCCTCGAGCCCCTTGGCGGTGCCCACGAAGAGCACTTGCGCGTCGGGATGCGCGGCCATGAAGGCGTCGGCGATGGCGAGGGCCGGGTTGACGTGACCGCCCGTCCCTCCGCCTGCAATGACAAGGCGAGGCGGCATCAGGTGCGACTCCGCTGAGCAGGGCGCCAGACGCGCGTGTTGCCAGGGCGACCACGGCGCCGGGAGCCTGTCGGCAGCTGCGGCCAGGCGAAGTCCGGGTCGCCGCCGCGGCCGACGTTGAGCAGCACACCCGCCGCCATGGCCATGACCACCAGCGACGTGCCGCCGTAGCTCACGAAGGGCAGCGTCAGCCCCTTGGTCGGCAGCAGCCCGAGGACCACGCCGAAGTTGACCGCGGCCTGGGTGCCGAAGAGCACCGTGATGCCCATGGCCAGGAGGCGACCGAACTCGTCGCGGGCCGACAGGGCGATGCGCGTGCCGCGGTAGAGGATGAACATGAAGCACACCGCGATGAAGGCGATGCCGACGACACCGAGCTCCTCCCCGATGATCGCGAGCACGAAGTCCGTGTGGGCCTCCGGCACGAAGCCGAGCTTCTGGTGCGACCCGCCCAGCCCGCGCCCGAAGACGCCACCCATGGCCACCGCCAGCTTGGAGTTCCACAGCTGATACCCGACCGAGTCGCGGTGCTCGAAGTTGTGCAAGAACGCCGTGATTCTGCGGGATCGCATGGGGTTGTGGATGAGGAAACCGATGAGCAGGCCCAGGCCCGACAGCCCAAGGAAGAGCAACGGAGCGATGCGGGCGCCCGCGATGAAGGTCAGGGTGAAGAGGAGCACCGCGAGCACCAGCGCCGTCCCCAGGTCCGGCTGCTTCATGCACAGCCCACAGAGCAACGTCCACACCAGCAGGTGCGGCAGCAGACCGACGTTGAAGGTCTGAATCGAGTTCTGCTCGGCCTTCTTGGACAGCGAGCGCGCGAGGTAGGCGACAAAGACCACCTTGGCGAGCTCGGCGGGCTGGAAGGTGATGGGGCCGAACATGAGCCAGCGCGTGGCTCGGTTGCGGGTCACGCCAAAGATGGGCACGGCGATGAGGGCGATGAGCACCACCACGATGGCGGGGTAGGCCAGCTTGCTCCACGCCTGGTAGGGCACGTTGGCGAAGAGCAGCAGGGCGAACGCAGCGGCGCCGAGGTATTGGACGTGCCGGTCCAGGAAGAGGTGCTCGTTTCCGAAGCGGTGCACAGCCAGGTAGTAGGAGGCCGAGAAGGCCATGATGAGACCCAGGGTGGCGAGGGCCGCGATGGTGGCGAAGAGCGGCCAGTCCATGCCCACCGGGTGGTGGACGAGCTCCGCGTCGCTCACCGCCATGGTCGGCGCAGCGTGCGAGACGCGCGTGGGCCCCCCGAGCAGGTCCACGTCGTGGTCCAGCGCCGACGACGCAACGACGTCATCGCGCACGGTGGCGGCGTCCAACGCGTCGTCAGGGAGGCCGGCGCCAACCGGCTCGTGTGGGGTCGTCGCCATGGCTACCGCAGCTTCAGGCTGGCGAGGGACACCAGCGCCAGGATGAGAGAGATGATCCAGAAGCGGACCGTGACGCGCGGCTCCGGCCACCCCTTCTTCTCGAAGTGGTGGTGGATCGGAGCCATGCGAAAGACCCGCTTGCCGGTCAGCTTGTAGGAGGTCGTCTGGGTGATGACGCTGAGCGCCTCGACGACGAAGATGCCGCCGAGGATCAGGGTCAGCAGCTCGTTCTTGGACAGCACCGCGAACATGCCGAGCGTGCCGCCGAGGGCCAGCGCGCCGACGTCGCCCATGAACACCTGCGCGGGGAAGGTGTTGTACCAGAGGAACCCGACGCCAGCGCCGATGACCGCGGCCGCGACCACGGTGAGCTCCTGCGCTCCAGGGACGCTCGGGATCAGCAGGTAGTCGCTCATGACGAAGCGGTGGATCTCGCCGCCGACCTCGAGCCCGACGCTGCCGCCGCTGAGGTAGCAGAGCAAGGCGAAGGCGGCGCTCGCGACCATCACCGGGACGATGGCGAGACCGTCGAGGCCGTCGGTGAGGTTCACCGCGTTGGAGAGCCCGACGATGCCCACCGCGGCGCCTGCGCCGTAGAGCCAGGCCGGCAGCAGGAGGCTGAAGGCCTGCGCGCTGACGAAGGGGACGTACAGGTGCGTGTCGGCCAGCTGCTCGCCGAGGAAGCCGCCGTACATGGCGACACACAGGGTGCCCGCGGTGAGGAACTGGACCGCGAGCTTCTGCCGGCCGGTGACGCCCTTGGAGTTCTTGTAGCGGATCTTCAGGTAGTCATCGATGAAGCCGAGGGCGCCGTAGACCAGCGTCGGCACCATGGTGAGCCAGACGTAGCTGCTGAAGATGTCGCCCCACAGCAGGACCGACACCGTCACCGCGACGAGGATCAACACACCGCCCATGGTCGGGGTGCCGGCCTTGGAGAAGTGGCTCTCAGGTCCGTCTTTTCGCACGACCTGGCCGATCTGCCGGGCTTGCAGGCGACGGATGAACCAGGGGTAGAGCGCCATGGCGATGAGCAGCGACGTGCCCATGGCGCCGATGGTGCGGAACGTCACGTAGCGAAAGACGTTCAGCGGTCCAAACTGGTCGCGCAGAATCTCAGAGAGCCAGAGGAACACGGTCACCCTCCTCTTGGCGCGCGTTGAGCTCGTCGCCCGCCGCCAAGGTGGTCATGGCGTCGATGACGCGCTCCATGCGGGCGCCGCGGCTGCCCTTGACGAGCACGGTGCCGCCGGCCGCGGTGTGCTCGAGCGCCGCCTGAGCGGCGTCGATGTCGTCGGTGAAGATGCGGGCCGCCTGCAGCCCAGCGGCGCGGGCCCCGCGCACGGTAGCCTCCGCAAAGGCGCCACGGGCCAGCAGCACCTGCACACCACGGCGCGCCGCGAGCGCGCCCACCTCGCTGTGCAGCTCCACCGCCCGCAGCCCGAGCTCCAGCATGTCGCCGACCACGGCCACGTGGGGACCAGGCAGCCCCTCGAGCGTGGCGAGCGCCGCGTCCATGGACGCGGGGTTGGCGTTGTAGCAGTCCTCGAGCACCAGCCGCGGCCCGAGCGTAAGCGGCCGCATCCGCTGCCCGACCGGCTCGAAGCGCGCGATGGCGGCGGCGGCGGCGTACACGTTCTGGCCGAGGGCGTGGCAGACGGCCAGGGACGCCAGGGTGTTGCGCACCATGTGCACCCCCAACGCAGGCAGGGTCACCGGCACGCGGCGCCCCGCGACGTTGGCCACAAAGCGCTGGCAGCCTTCGTCCACGCGCACGTCGCCCTCACAGCAGACCTCGCCGCCGGGGCCGAAGCGGACGACACGGCACCGCAGCTCGGCCACGTGGGGCGCCAGCAAGGCGCTGTCGGCCGGGACCACGGCGACGCCGGACGGCCCCAGCGCGCGCAGGAGGTCGGCCTTCTCCCGCGCGACCGCCTCGACGGTGCCCAGCCCCTCGAGGTGCGCCGCGCCGACGTTGGTCACCACGGCGACGTCTGGCTCGGCGATGCGCCCCAGCTCGGCGATCTCTCCGGGCAGGCTCATGCCGCACTCGACCACGGCGAAGTCGTGGCGGGCGCGGAGCTTGGCCAGGGTCTGCGGCACGCCGATGCGGTTGTTGTGGTTGCGATAGGTCGCCAGGACCTCGCCGCCGGCGCCCAGCGCCAGCGCGGTGAGCTCCTTGGTCGAGGTCTTGCCATTGCTGCCGGTGATGCAGACGACCGGGCCGGAGAAGCGGCGCCGGTGCGCGCGGGCGAGGTCGCCGAGGGCCACCAGCGTGTCGTCGACCTCGCAGACCCACGCAGCGCGGGGACCGGCGTCGGCGACAGCGACACCCTTGCCGCGGCTGCACACGACGCCGGTGGCCCCTGCGGACACGGCGGCGTGCAGGTAGTCGTTGCCGTCGAAGCGCTCGCCCACCAGCGCGACGAAGAGCGCGCCAGGGGTGATCGCCCGCGTGTCGGTGGTCAACGCGGTGGTCGGCTCTCCCGGACGCTTGCGCTCGCCACCCGTGACGGCGGCGGCGGTCTCACCGGTGAAGGCGAAGGCCTGTAGCGGTCCGTGCCTGGCGTCGTGCAGCGCGACGCCAGGCTTGCGCTGGGCCAGCCAGCGCGACGACACGGCGACGTCGTCGAAGTCGCGGACGCCGTCCTGCAGCGTCTGCGTGGTCTCGTGCCCCTTGCCGGCCACGACGAGCACGTCGCCAGGCCCGAGCGCGCCGATCGCCCGCCGGATGGCGGTCTCCCGGTCCGCGTCGACGACGTAACCGACCCCGTCCCCCAGCGCCAGGAGCGCCGATGGCACCAGGCTCTTCAGGGGCTGGGCACCGGCGGCGCGCAGGCCGGCGACCACCGGGACCAGGATCGCCTCCGGATCTTCGCTGCGCGGGTTGTCTGAGGTCGCGAAGCACAGGTCGGCCAGGGTGGCCGCCGCGGCGCCCATGGGCCCGCGCTTGCCCCGATCGCGGTCCCCGCCGCAGCCGAAGACCACGGAGAGCCGGCGCCCCGGCGCCACCAGGTCGCGGCCCACGGCGAGGACCGCGCGCAGGGCGTCGGGCGTGTGAGCGTAGTCCACGAGCACCAGCGCACCGATGGCGTTGTCGACCGGCTGCAGGCGACCCCGCGGGGCGCGAAGGGTGCGGGCGGCGCGGACGATGTCCTCGTCGGACACGCCCAGGCTGCGCGCGAGCAGCGCGGCGACCACCAGGTTCTGTGCGTTGTGCCGACCCAGGAGCGGCGTGCGCAGCGCGAGGCGGGCGCCGTCGACGTGGAGCACCAGCGAGAGCCCGTCGCGATCGGCGCGGAAGCCCGCCACTTGAGCGGCGGCGTCCCCCGCAGCGCCGAACGAGAAGGCTCGCACGTGGTCGCCCACGGCCAGCGCCCCACGAACCTCGACGTCGTCCCCGTTGACCCAGCCCGTGGCGTCGGAGGGCAGCAGCTCGGAGAAGAGGCGGCGCTTGGCCTCGGCGTAGGCGGCGACGTCGGGGTGATAGTCGAGGTGGTCCCGGCCGAGGTTGGTCCACGCGGCGGCGTGGAGCCGCGTTCCCAGGAGGCGGCCCTGGTCCAGGGCGTGGCTGCTGGCCTCGAGGACGACGGCCGTGAAGCCGCGGTCGCGAAGCGCCGCGAGCCGGCGCTGGAGCGTGGCCGCGTCCGGCGTCGTGAGACCTCCAGGCTCGACGCCCTCGGGTGTCCAGAGCCCCAGCGTGCCCAAGGCAGCGGCGCGCACCCCCGCGGTGTTGAGCAGCTGAGCCGTGAGCACAGCGCTGGTGGTCTTGCCGTTGGTCCCGGTGACGGCCAGCACCCGCAGGGCGTGGCTGGGATGGCCCAGGCTCGCGCTCACGAGCGGCCCCAAGGCGGCGCGTGGGTCGGCCACCGCGAGCACCGGCACAGACAGCCCTGCGAGCGCGTCCCGTGCCGCAGCGTCGCACACGACCGCAGCCGCGCCCGCGGCGAGCGCCGCGGGCACAAAGTCCTGGCCCCGCACGCGCAGCCCGTCGACCGCGACGAAGACGTCGCCCGGCGTCACCGCGCGGGAGTCGGCCGCCACGCCATGGACGTCCACCTCGGGGACGGCCCCGAGCGCGGCCACGCCGGCAGCAGCGAACAGGTCAGAGAGCTTCATGGGCCCTCCTCCACCGCGAACTGCTGCGCCGCCGCGACCTCGCTGATGCGCGCGAGGGTCAGCGAGACCTTGTCGCCCGCGCGCACCATCACCCCCGCCGCCGGCCGCTGCTGCAGCACCACGCCGCTGCCCTGGGTCTCCAAGGTGAGGCCCTCGCGCGAGAGCAGCTCCATGGCCCTGCGCAGGGGCACCCCCCGGAGGTCGGGCACCCGCGTCCGGCCGGGGCGGACCGGTCCGCGCACGACCCGGCGGGGCGCGGCAGGCTCGTCGTCGTCGGCGTCGGCGTCGGCACCTCGCGCCCGGCGCGCCAGACGAGCCAGCGCACGCGCGCGCCGCTTCTCATGGCGCTCTCGGGCCTTGGCCGGATCGTCGTGGGCCAGCCAGGGCGCACCCTTGCTCGGCGCGACGCCCAGATAGGGCAGCGTGAAGCGGGCGATCTCCCGGACCACCGGCGCCGAGATCGCCCCGCCGGTCCGGATGATGAGGCTCGGGTACTTCTTGTGCCGCTTCATGGGCGTGTCGATGGCGACAAAGATGGCCAGGCGAGGCCGGTCCGCCGGCGCGATGCCGATGAAGCTCGCCACCCAGTGGGTCTTGGAGTAGCCACCGCGCGGGTCGTACTGCTGCGCCGTGCCCGTCTTGCCGGCCATGAGGTAGTTGTCGAGCCGCGCCCTGCGCGCGGTGCCGCCCTTCTGACAGACCTTGAGCATCGCAGCGACGACGTCTCGGGAGACCTGCTCGCTGATGACCCGGCGCCCCTCTTCCACCTCGAAGGGCTGCACGGTCTTCCCGTCTGCGTCGACCACCGAGCGGAGCAGCCTGGGCCGGCGCAGGACCCCGCCGTTGGCGATGGCCGCGAAGGCGTTCGCCACCTGCAGCGCGGTCACCGCCACCCCCTGACCGAAGGCGATGTTGGCGAAGCGCACGGGCCGCCAGTGCTTGGAGCTCGGCAGCTGCCCCGCGATCTCTCCGACCAGCCCCACGTCCGTGCGACGGCCGATGCCGAAGGCCTTGAGGTAGTGCTCCAGCTTGGTCTTGCCGATGCGCCAGGCCATCTTCGCGAGGCACACGTTGGACGAGACCTGGATGCACTCCGCGGCGGTGAGGTCGCCGTGGGCGTGGCTGTCGCGGATGACCTTGCCGGGCACGCGGAAGCCGCCAGCCGCGTTGAAGTGGTGCGAGGGTTGCACCTTGCCCTCCTGCAGCGCGGCGGCGTAGGTCAACACCTTGAGCGTGCTGCCGGGCTCGAACTGCTCCGAGATGACGCGGTTGCGCATCGCCTCCTTGGGCACGCGGCGGGTCTGGTTCGGGTCGACGCGCGGGGTCTGGGCCATGGCGAGCACCTCCCCCGTGTGCACGTCCATGACGACGGCCACCCCGAACTTCGCGCGGCCCTCGCGTACCCCGACCTCCAGCTGGTGTTCGGTCACGGCCTGGATCTTCTCGTCGATGGTCAGGACCAGCGAGCGGCCGCCGAAGTGGGACGAGTCTGGCGCCCCGTCGAGGTAGATGCGCTTGGCGTCTGCGCTCTTGTGGGCGCGGATCTCCACGGTCTGGCCGCGCAGCTGCGCGTCGAAGGAGCGCTCGACGTTCCCCGACCAGTGCTTGCGGCCGATGAGCGACCCCGCGAGGTGGTGGTTGGGGAAGTAGCGGTCGAAGGCCTGCTCGATGTGCACGCCGGGCAGCTTGCCGCGGCGCTTGAGCGACTTGATCCGCCGGCTCTGCTCGACCGAGAGGTTCTTGACCAGGTAGGCGAACGACGCCTTGCGGCTGAGGCGGCCGAGCACGTCGGAGCGGTCCGCGCCGGTGACGTCGTGGATGCGCTGAGCGATGTCGCGCCGCAGCTTGCGGAGCACCGGGTCGCTCTGCTTGAGCTTGCGCGCCGCCGGGCCGGAGGGCCGAACCCAGCGCGGGTCGCACACCAGGTGCTCGGTGCGCACGTCGGCCGCCAGCGTCACGCCGTTGCGATCCCGGACGTCACCCCGGCGCGTGCGCACCTTGCGGCGAAAGGTCGAGTTCTGCTCGGCGTAGCGCCGGACCTCGTCCACGTGTGACACGTGCCAGGAGGCCGCCCCAACGCAGGCCACGAGCCACAGCGCGCAGATGGCCACGACGCCGTAGGCTCGGCGGCGCGAGCGGTCGTAGCGCGCGCGGGGCGAAGGGCCGTCCCGGTCCACCAACCACAGTCGACGAGCGCTCACGGGCACCCCCCGTTGAGGGCGAGCTCGGCGCGGGCAGCGCAGCGGCGGCCGATCGCGGTGGTCGGCGCCAGCTTTCGGCACGCGTCGTAGGCCTTCTGGGCGGCCTTGCCTCGGTGGGCCGTGCAGTAGAGGTTGCCGAGGGAGAAGTGAAAGGTCGCCACCTTGGGGCAGCGACGCACGGCCTCTTCGAAGTGCGCCCGCGCGCCCGGCAGGTCCCGCCGTTTCTGCGCCAGGAGGCCCAGGTTGCGGTGCCCCTGGCAGAAGCGCGGGTTCACGAACACGGCCATGCGCAGGTGCTTGTCCGCCAGGGGCAGCTGGCCGAGGTTGAGGTAGGCCCAGCCGATGTTGTTGTAGGGCAGGTAGGGCGTCGTGTAGGTCGGCTCCTTCAGCAGCGGCTTGAGCACGCGAATCGCGTCCTGCCAGCGCTCGAGCTCCAGGTAGGTGACCCCCAGGTGGTTGCGTGCCGCGAAGAAGCGGGGCTTGACCTTCAGCGCGCGCTTGAAGTTGCTGATGGCCTCCTCGTAGCGCTTGCGACCGAAGAGGATGAAGCCGAGCAGGTAGCGACTGTCGGGGTGCTCTGCGTCGAAGCTCAGGGACTTCATCAGCTCGCGGATGGCCAGGTCGACGTTGTGGGAGTGGAAGTAGCCGGCCGCCAGCTTGTAGTGAAACGTCGCCTTGTCGGCCCGCTTCTTGGCCTCCACCTGCGCCGAGCTGCACCCCACCGAGAGCCCGAGCGCGCAGATCAGCGCCAGCGCGACGGCGCGCGGGCCGTCCCGCCGGGTGTCGCAGCGGCGCGTCGGGCGAGCAGCGGTCGGGGAGACAGCGATCACTGGACCTCCACCTGCTCGCCGGGGCGCGGGCTCCGCATCTTGAGCTTGTCCTTGGCCTCGCGCGCCAGCTCCACCGGCTCTTTCTTGCCGATCAGGCGCGTCTCGAGCCGCCGGTTGACCTCCACCTGCTCGCGCAGCTGATCGTGGACGCGGGCGAGCTGGTGGGCGGTGCGAATGCCGGCGGAGCGCTGCTTGACCCGCTCAATGCCAAACCAGCCCAGGACCGCGCACAGGCCGAGGAGCGCGACCACACGCCACCAGAAGAAGCGCTCCGACGCCGCAGCGCGTGCGATCGCCGACCGCGACAGCGCCTCGGCGCGGGCCGCGGCCAGGTTGGACGGCGCGGGTCCGCGCGGGGCGGCGGCGCTCCCGATTCCCTCGGGGGACGAGCCGGTCATGACGCCTCCGGCAGCGGTCGGCGGAGGACGCGCAGCTTGGCGCTCCGGGAGCGCGGGTTCACGGCGAGCTCGGGCGCTCCAGGCAGCTGCGGCTTGCGCGTCACCAGCTCAAAGTCCTTGCCCTTGCCGCGCCCCAGCTCTCGGAACAC
The DNA here is from genome assembly GCA_030425545.1 of bacterium. Taxonomy (GTDB): domain Bacteria; phylum Myxococcota_A; class UBA9042; order UBA9042; family UBA9042; genus UBA9042. Next base: position 29,317 of record JAUIAC010000025.1, read on the forward strand.
CTGCTTGACCGCGCGGTCTTCGCCCGAGTGGAAGGAGATGACCGCGATGACCCCGCCCGGCGCGAGCAGGGGGGGAGCGTCGGCGAGCAGCGTCTCGAGCTGGCCCAGCTCGTCGTTGACCCACATGCGCAGCGCCTGGAAGGCCCGGGTCGCGGGATGCACGCGGCCACCGCGCGGCAGCACCGCGGCGATGCGCTCGGCTAGCTCCGTGGTGCTGCGGACGCCGTCTTGCCAAGCGTCGAGCACCACGTCGGCCACCCGCCGCGAGGCCCGGACGTCTCCGTAGTGGTAGAGCACGTCGGCCAGCTCGCGCTTGGACGTGCCTGCGAGCCGAACATCGAGCGGCTGCCCGCGGGTCGGGTCCATGCGCATGTCGAGCGGCCCGTCGTGCCGAAACGAGAAGCCGCGGTCGGCGGTGTCGAGCTGGTGCGACGACACCCCCAGGTCGGCGATGACGCCGGAGAGCGCCTCAATCCCCCGCTCAGCGCACACCCTGGCGATGTCCGAGAAGGGCGCGTGCGCGGTCTGCAGCCGGTCGCCGTAGGCCGCGAGGCGCGCCTTCGCCGCGGCCAGTGCGTCCGGGTCCCGGTCGAACCCCAGCACCTGCACCTGGGGCAGCGCGCGCAGCACCGCCTCGGTGTGCCCGCCCCCGCCCAACGTACAGTCCGCCACGACGCCCGGCGGGACATCGCGCAGCGCGTCGATGGTCTCGGCCTGGAGCACGGTCGCGTGGGAGAACACGGGGTCGGTGGGGATGCTGTTCACTCAGAGCCCCAGCTCGGCCAGCGCGGCCTGCAGATCGGGGAGCTTCGCCGCCGCAGCAGCCTCTTCAGCCCGCCAGCGATCGACCGCGTAGAGGTCGAAGGTCGGCCCCTGACCAACCGCGGCGAGCTCGCTGCTGGCGACGATGCCGGCCTGCTCCCGCAGGTCCGTCGGCAGCAACACGCGTCCGTGACCGTCGGGCGTGACCTCGGCGGCGCACGCGAACTGAAGCTTCTTGACCACCGTCACAACGGGATGACTCTGCGGCAGCGCCGACACCCGCGCGACCCGCTCTTCCCAGCGGGCCATGGGGAACGCGGTGATGCACGGGTCCGTGATGGACCGAACCAGGACGAGGCGATGATCCCCGCACGACTCCAGCTGCCGCCGAAACGCGGCCGGCACACTGACGCGCGACTTGGCGTCGGTGCGCTGGATGTGTGTGCCGAGGAACATCGTGCTCACCTGGTCTCCTGCGCGAGCGGGCCGCCCGGCTGTTTGGGGGTGGGAACTGCGCGCCCGGACATTCGCCGCGTGGGCCCAAATCAGGCGGGTTTCCTACCCCTTCCTACTTTGTGCCACTTCTTCCCACTTCGGCGAGAGTAAGGACGCGGTCAGAGGGGTGTCAATCTCGATTCCCTCCAAAAGTCCGGGGTTTCGGCGACATCGCGGCGGCTGGGGCGCCGGGTTTCTGGGAATTCTTCAACCAGCACGCAGAGATGGCTCGAAAGGCGCCCAACACCGCGACCCCGCTGCCGGCCTGATCAAAGCGTGACCATCACGCGCCACGCGGGGGCGGGCCGATCTCGAAATTGTCCTTTAAGTTCATTTTCTTGACAGAATCGAATGAGGCTGGCGGCGAGCGCGATCGACGCGATCGATCGGCTCGCCGTGGGCGATCTCAGCGGCCCGACGCCCTCGGTGGGACGACCACCCACGCCGGGCGCCCCGCGCGGGGTGGCGCAGCCCTGCCGAGCCCGGGACCGAGCCTCCTGCGGGGGCCGCCCGCAACACCGGCGAGACCCGGCGACTTGGCCGCAGCGCGCAGCCGACCTACAAAGCAGGCGACAGGTGGGGCTGACGCGCCCGTGCGTCAGCGGACCACCCACCCTGCCCCGCCCCTGGAGGACCTCATGTTCCGAGCCCACACGCCTGCGTGCACCGCGCTGCTTCTCGCTGGTCTCGTGACCTGGGGCTGCGGCAGCGACGAGCCTCCCTCAAGTGGGGTCGACGCCGGCGGTGGGACAAAGGGATGCCCCAAGGTCGACCTGGGACCTCAGCCTACCGGGGTCGAGACGGTCGACTTCAAGGTCGCGGTGACCGTCCTCGGCGCCACGGAGACCCTGCAGGGGCGGCTCGCAAAACCAGACAGCTGCACGGAGGCCGCGCCCTGCCCGCTGGTGGTCGTGGTGCAGGATCGTGAGACCGACGCGGTGATCGACTACGGCACACCGGCCAAGTGGCTGGCGGACCGCGCCGGGGCGGTCGTGGCGACGTTCAACCTACCGGGCATGGGCGTCGGTGGCTTCAAGGCGCCTGGCAAGCGGGACTACGGTGGCGTGCACGACATGACGACGGTCAAAGAGGTGATGCGGCTGCTGCGCGAGCGCAAGTACGTCGACGCGACGAAGACCGGCTACCTGACCGTGGGCTACGGGCTCGTGCCCACGGCGGCCGCGCTCAAGACCTTCGGCCCTAACACGCTCAAGGACGTGCTCTTTCTCATCGACGTCGAAGGCCCCGTGGACCGGTGCGCCGCGAGCCAGGCCCCCGAAGACGTGCAGAAGGGCATCGGTCCAGGCGACGGCCCCGGGGCGAGCGACACCGCGTGCAACCTCAGTGCCGACGGACCCAAGGCGACCGTGTACCCGGCGGCCACCGACACCGCGCCGGGCGCTGTGGTGTGCGCCGAGGCGGCCTGGCCGATCACCAAGACCGGCGAAGATTGCACGAGCGACTGGTGGAACACGCGCGAGCCAGCGCGCGACCTCCGCTCGGTCGGCGTGCGCTACCAGCGTCTGCAGTTCGAGGTGGACCACCGACAGCCGAGCCGCTGGAGCAGCCGCGTCGCGATCTCCTCCGCCGCCGCGTCGAAGTCCTGCCCCTACTTCGGCCTCAACGACATGCCCCCCTGCCAGAGCCCGCTCAGCGACAGCCAGTGTGCTGGACTCTCGGGGGGCAAGAGCTGCTGGCTGCAGGGCAACTGGGGCCACGGCCTGGGCCCCGCGCCCTACGCGGGCGACGGGACGTGCGAGGCCTCCCTGGAGACCGTGTTTGCCACCGTGTTGCCGGGCTACGTCAAGCGGATGCTCGACACGAGCGCCTACCCGAACTGCAAGTAGCCCCCCCGCCTCGGAGCCGCCCATGTCGCCACCGCCCAAGCTCGCTGCCACCGTCGTCTTGCTTCGGGACAGCGGCAGACCTCAGCCGGAGACCTTCCTGGTGCGTCGTCACGGGCGCAGCGGGTTCATGGCGGGTGCGACCGTCTTCCCGGGCGGCAAGGTGGATCCGCTCGACTATGAGGCGGCGACCACCGGGCGCAGCGACGCGGACTCTTGCCGCTCGCTAGGGGTCGACGACGCGGCGCAGGCGCGGGCCCTGTACGTGGCCGCGGTGCGAGAGCTCCACGAGGAGGCCCACGTGGTCCTCGCGCGCGACGCCCGTGGGGCGCTGCCGGAGCCCGACCAGGTGCGCGCCCTCAACGAGGCGCTCGACGACCTGCGCGACGGGCATCGGCTCGCGGCGTCGGCGGTCCACGACCTCTGGCGCTCGCACGGCCTGACCCCAGCGCTGGACCTGGTCGCGCCCTTTGCCTGGTGGGTGACGCCGCTGGCCGAGCCTCGGCGCTTCGACACACGCTTTTTCGTCGCGGTCCAACCACGCGGCCAGGGCGCGTCCATGGACGGCCACGAGACCACCGCGGAGACCTGGGCCACGGCGGCCGACGGCGTCCAGGCCCACGGCGCGGGCGAGGCCCTCTACCTGCCGCCGCCCACGTTGCACACGCTGCAGCGGCTGGCCGCGCTCCCTGGCGACGCGAGCTCGGTGTGGCGTCAGCTGCGGGACGCAGGGCCGGGTCCGAAGATCCAGCCGCACTTCGTCGCCGACACCGCAGACGGACCGGTCATCGCGCTGCCCGACGACCCCCTGCACCCGGCTCCGCTGGGCGACCCGGCGCTGCGGAACCGCTTTGTGCTCCGCGACGGTCGCTTCATGCGGGAGACACAGGGCGATGTCTTGATCTGACGGCCGCGTCCAAAGTCAGCCCGCCGAGGCCGCCGAGGCGGCACGCCCGGCTCGCCCCGCAGCTCCGTGGCGAGCGTCCGGCGCGCGCTCAGTGCAGGTCGAGGAACGACGAGCGCTTCACCAGCCGAACGAGGTTCGTCAGCCCGTCCGGGGCGAAGACCTCGGCGAACGTGCGGGCCTCGTGGAGCTCGAACGCACCGACGAAGAGGCGCTTTGGCGACTTGGCCAGGTCGGCGTTGGCCCCCCACGTCGTCAGGTCGGGGAGCACGAGCTTGGCCCCCACCACCGCCTTCGGCATCAGCACCTGCCAGCGCACGGCCTTGGGCCCGGTCAGCACCGCGCGGTAGAAGTGCGCCTCGTCGACCTTGCTCACCACCAGGGTCCGGCTCTTCGGGTCCCAGGTGGACGCGGCGGCGTAGGGCAGGAAGGCCCCGGGCTTCACCTCAGCGCCGATGGCTCCGAGCTTGCTGAAGATGATGGAGCCGCCCTCTTTCTTGCCGCCGCCGCCAACGTTGATCGCCGCTGTCACGGAGATGTAGTTGGGAGCGCCGACGCGCAGGCCGCCGTGCAGCGGGGCGTAGGTCAGCTCGATGTCCTGGTTGCCGGGGGTCTCCGGATCGCCGTCGACCACGCCGTCCGCCTTCTCTTCCTTGGTTGACGTGTCGCTGCCGGCCGACAGGCCGAGCGGGATCATCTGTCCGTCGGGCAGCATGGCGCCCGCGAGCACCAGCAGCAGGTCCGCCCACTGCCCCTTCTCGACCTCGGGCAGCTTCTCGGGCTTGACCGTCGCGGCCAGCCCCAGCGGCATCTTCGGCGCCAGGTCCTTGGTGGTCACCGAACTGGGCACGGCGTCCTTGTTCGCGAAGGGCACGTCGAGCACCACCTGCGAGTAGAAGCCCGACAGGTAGGGGAGCAACACCCCCACGACCTTGCCGACGTCGAGGCCGTCGTCCACCGCCGAGACGATGGCGCTGACCTGACTCAGCAGCTCGTTCAGCCCCAGACGACCGGAGAGTGACCACAGCACGCGGTTTCCGGGGGGAGCCGCCAGCATGTAGGAGGTCACCACCGGCGCGCCGAGGAAAAACGTGACGCCGCCGGGGATGTCCTGCGGCACGCCCGGCTCGGGGTTCACCAGCGAGGGCGCCTTCTCGTCGAAGGGGCGCTCCACGCTCGGCCCGATGATGGCGTCGAGGTTGAAGAGGAGCAGGTCGCTGCCCACCCCCACGGAGGTGATGCCCAGCGCGGCCTCGCCCTCGCCGTCATAAGTGATCTTGCCGGTGACGAGGTCGCCGTTGATCAGCTCCGTCTTGTCCTTGAGGGGCGCGCCGGCGCCGTCGAAGGCCAGGTTCGCGTAGTGGTGCATCCGCGTGACGATCACCATGTCGACGACCTTTCCGCCGGCGTGCCGGAGGACCGACACCGCGTCGTGCTCGTCGGCGATGACGTGGATGTCCGCGGGCCACTTCACGTCCTTGAAGGACGCGGCGCCGTCGCTGAGCTGGCTCTCCATGGCCGCAGCCGGGGTGGCCTGGTCCGACAGCCCCACGACGACGACCTTGGCCTCCACGGGCTGCGCCGTCGCCTCGTCGACCACCGTCACGCGCAAGTTCATGCCGGCGCCCACGGGGCCGAGGTTGGTGAGCTTGGCGGTGTTGGAGCTACCGCCGCCCTCGACCGAAGCGACCAGCGTGGCGGTGCCAGCGTCCGGCGTCGCGGTGAGCTTGCCGCCGTCGATCTTGAAGCCCTTGCCCTCGAGCTTCCACGTGTACGTCGCGTTCGGGTTGACCTTGCCGTCCTTGGTGCGCGCCTGGGCGCCCAGCAGCGTGGCGGCGTCGCCGGTGTCGCCCGGGCGCGCCAGCCAGAAGGGGCGGAGCAGGTAGGCCGTCAGGTCCTTGCTCGCGGGCGGGTCGATGCAGCCGCCGTCGACGCAGAGCTTGCCCTTGGGGCAGACCTCGTCGGTGGCGCACACCACCTGCACGCAGGCGCCCGTGTCCGTGTCGCAGCCGCAGAGCAGCGCTTTGTCCGGGCACACCGCCGTGCCGAGCTGAGCGGCGCAGTCCGCGTCCGCTTTGCACACCAGCTTCTTGACGCAGCAGCCCTTCTCGCAGCTGTACTCCGAGGCCGGGCTCGGGCAGAGGCTCAGGTCCTCGACGCCCTTGTTGTTCAGGCAGGAGGGCAGTCCACCGCAGGTCGCGCCGGCGTCGGATCCAGCGACGTCGCCGGTGGTCGCGTCACCGCCAGCGTCGCCTGCCGAGCCGTCCTCGGTCGCATCGGCCGACGTCGCGCCGGTGTCCGTGGTCTTGGGGTCGTCGTCGGAGCCGCACGCGCCGAGGGCGAGCGCGAGGACCAGCAGCAAGCTGTACATGCGAAAACGTTGCATCGGGGGGGCCTCCACGGGGTGGCTGCAGCCGCGCTCGGTGGCGGCTCGGCGGACAACACCGGGTGTGTCCTGGCGTTTGAGGCGCACGGTATACCCGTGCAAGGCGAGCGAAGGCAACGACGACGTGATTCGGCTGCCCTACGAGAACTTCGAGCGGCCGCGCTTGCGCAGGAGCTCGAGCTCACTGCCCGAGAGGCGCTCGTTGGTGTCGCTGCTGGGCTGGCGCATCGGCCTCAACATGCCCGGGTCCGCGGCCTGACAGCGCGACTCCATCCACGTCACGCGCTCGTCGTTCAACGCCAGCTCGAGGTGATAGTGCCCTGCGCACGCGTCGGCGAGGCGCTGAGCCCGTGTCGCCGTCACCGGGCGCATGAAGCGCTCGGGGAAGGGGACCCTGATCCACAGGTCGCGGAGCGGCCCCAGCGCAGGCGGGCCGCTCAAGCGCCGGATCCAGCGCGCCGTGGTGTGCGCGACCTGCGACAGGCTCTGGCCTGTTTCCGCGGCTCGCTCGCCTGGGCCCTCGCGCACGTCGGCAGGGGGGCCGCTGGGCAGGTCCGTCGGCGGCTCAACCGGCGGCTCGGCCGCCGGCTCTGCGGCTGCGTCGACGGCCGCCTCGCGCTCCAAGGTCTGGAAGACCACGCCAAGCCACGCGCGCGCTTCCCTGCGATCGTCCCGCGACCCGCGCCGCGCCCGCATCAGCGACGCCAACGCGCGCGCGTCGTCTTCCAACACGCAGCGCAGCGCGGCCTGAGGATCCAGGGTCATGGCGCCCCCCCTGGGCCCTCGTACCCCAGCTGTGTGCCAGCCCGGAGGCCGTTGCGACGGGCCTCGTGGGCGTCGAGCTCGAGGACATAGCGAGACGGGCGCCCGACCGAGCGCAGCGTCTCCGTGAGCGGCGGCACGTTCGCGACGACGCCGACGACCCGCCACGCCTTGTCGATGAAGATCATGTCGAGCGGGATCAACGTGTTCCGCATATAAAACGACCAGTCGTAGTCACGCGGCATGAAGAAGACCATGCCCCGCCCCTTGCCGAGCCGCTTCCGAAACATGAGCCCCTGCGTGCGCTCTCGCTCGGTCAGCGCGACCTCAACGGCGAAACGAAGGGGGCGACCCGCCACGGTGACCGTCCCGGCGTGGGGCAGCGGGATGCTGACACGGGCCGGCTTCGGCGGGGCCATCGGCTCCGGCTGGGGCGCTGGCACCCTGGGCGTGCGCGGCTTCGGGGTCGACGCCGAGCGGCCGCAGCTCACGAGCGCCAGACCGACCACCGCCACAGCGAGGCCGCGGCACGCCTGCGCAGCGGGTCGCCGGCGTGCGGCGCAAGTTCGGACGGGTTGGGACACGAGCACGCTCCTGCAGCGGTGGGCGGCTGCACGCACCTGGAGGGCTCCAGTGTGGTCACGGGTCCAGGTGGCCGCAAGGTGCGGCACGAGCCGCGCTCGAAGCGTCGGCGTCTGCGCGTGGCTACGGCGCCGGTTTGGGCAACACCGCGTCCAGCGCCGCCTGATCGATCGGCCCCCAGCGCTCTCCGCCGGACCCCGCGAGGTTCGCCCGCTCGGCGAAGGGCCGCGCCGTCCCCGCGTCCATGCGCCAGCCAGGGTGATCTTCGGCGTGGTGGAAGCCGCTGACCGCCGGCAACCCCAAGGCGTGGCCCACCTCATGGCTCACCGTGCCCGCGAGCAGCTGAGCCAGAGCCTCGACCGCCTTCGACCGCGCGGAGGTGCGACCGTCGCCCGCAGCGCCGGGCTGAAGTGGCACACCCCCGAGGGCGGGAGCGAAGGGACCAAAGATGGCGTCGAAGGTCGGATCTGTGAGCAACCCGCCTGGGTTCAGCGTCGGAGACATCAGGAAGAACCCGGCGAAGAACACGCCCCCGTAGGGCGGGTTGCCGGCGGCGGCACCGGCGAGGTCCACGGCGCCGTCGAGGCGCTCGTCCAGGCTCGTGTTGCCCACGTCCTTCCCCGCCGTGGGCTCATTGCCGAGCAGGTTGAGGCCGTTTGGGTCTCGGTCCAGCAGCGCCACCACCACCTGCTCCGTCGCCGGGTGCAGCGCCTCCGCCTCGCTGCGACAGGCTGGCGCCCCGCTTTGTTCGTCCGCGGCGGCGCCGTCTGACGCAGGGCCGGTCAGGGAGGGCTCCGGACATCGACCGCCGTCCAGCATCTCGGCGCGGACCAGCCGAACCTCCACCGCGTTGGCCACGAAGTGCGACGCGACAATCTCGCGCACGCGGGCGAGCAGCTCCCCGGCCACGGCGCTCAGGCC
>JAUIAC010000419.1 GCA_030425545.1 bacterium
GCGGCGGCCGGGTCGCGTCTCGCCGCTTCGCGTCTGTGTAGGGTGGCGGAGATGGCGTCATGGAGTCGGTCCCGTAGCGCGCCTCGGCGCGGCGGTTGGTCGATGGGGCGGAGGGCGCCCGCGTGTCGCGCCCAGGGTAACGAATCAGCGCGTCAAGGTGACACCCAGCGTGACCGCTCCCACCCAGGCCTCGCTCTCGAAGCCCGGAAAGCCTGGGTTGTTGGTCTGCAGGCCCTGGCTTGCCGCGAGCGGCGCGCCCGACTTCGGGTCGGTGGCGTCGGGCCACTCGTCGAACACAGGGTCCCGCGCGTCGGGGCGCTTGGTGTGCGTCCGCGGGACGAGCCGGCTCACCCGCGCCGCCAACGAGAACCGCAGCTGCCCGAACGCGCCAGCCCGCTGCCAGTCGAGCCCAGCGCTCACCGTCGCCATGTCGTTGTCGACGACGTTGGTCCGCCCGGTCTGCTCTGGCACGCCGGTGGGCAGCCACGCGAGCCCGCCGCGCACGACCCACGCCTCGCCCACGGCGGCGCGCGCCCCGAGCCGCAGCGCGACCACGTCGTTGAGCCCGCCGGACACCGCCTCGTGATGCGGCGTGGTCAACGCGGACGTCCGGTGCCACGTGGCCCCCGCCGCCAAGGCGACGGGCCCGTGCCACGTCACCTCGGTCGCCAGGCGCATGGGCACCTGTCCCAGGCTCAGCGTCGTCACGTCGGCCCGTGGCGGCGTCCCGGCGTCGTCCAGCCCACGAATCCGCACGCGGCTGGTGCTGACGATGCCGGTGTCTCTCTGCCCCTGCCAGGCCAGCCGCACCCGCAAGCCAGCCGGCCCGCGCAGTCGGAGTCCCACCGTCGGTGTCCACACCGTCTCGACGGCGGTCGACACGTTCGTCGGCGCAGGCGCGGTGTCTTCCAGGCTGCTGATGTACACGTCGGCGTTGGACCGCACCCGCTGACCCACCCACCCGCCGGCGGCGAGGGCGAGCCAGTCGGTGGGCGACCAGGTCACCACGGTCACGGTCTCGAGGCGCTGCTGGTCTTCGGCGGCGTGGCGCCAGTGGAGCTGGTTGCTGAAGGCCTGTTCCCGCTCGTCGACAAAGTAGGCGCGCTGCGCCTGCAAGCCCTCCAGCGGGAGCGCCGCTGCGACGCCCAGGGACCAGGCGTCGCCCAGCGCCCAGGTGGCGCCGATGAGGGCCTGGGGAGACACCGCGGGCGCCCCCGCGGCGCCCCGCGGCCGCAGCCGACCCGTGGGCAGCGCCCGCCACCCGCGCGTCCAGCCAGACGCCACGTCGGCGGTCAGCGCGGCCTCGGGGATGTCGTGGCTCGGCAGCCGCTCGCTCAGACGGACGGCCCCCGTGCTCGCCCCAGCGCGCACGGCGACGCTCAGCGTGTTGCCCCGCCCCGCGCTCCAGGTGGGCAGCGTGAACTGCGCCAGCGCGTCGTCGGCCAGGCTGCCCAGCCCACCCGACGCGACCGTCCCTGGTCCGGCTCCGAAGCGGTCGATCGGCCCCGCCCAGGCCGCGCCCACGAACGAGAGCCACAGCAAGGTGAGCACGAGCGCATCGCGGGGTCCCAGCGTCGATCGATGCCGCGTCGATCGATGCCGCGTCGATCGATGCCGCGTCGATCGATGCAGCGTCCATCGCTGCGGCGCCCACCGTCGCCGCGCGCACCGTCTTGGCGCGCGCCCGCAGGAAGCACGCCGCCCCAGCGGGCACGTCGCACCGTCGCCGACCCTGGCTGTCAGCGCGTCGCCGCGCGCGCGTCTCGTGCTCATGTCAGGCCAGCTCCACCGAGTCGGGTATCAGCCCCGTCCGATGCGCGTCGTGGCCGTTGAGGTTCGAGGACGGGCCGGCGGGCCGTGGCCGCTTGGTGCTGCGCGCCCCCATCCAGCGGCCGATGATGTTCATCAGCTCGTCGCGGGTCACCGGCTTGCTGACGAAGTCGTCCATGCCCGCGGCGGCGCAGCGTCGGCGCGTGTCGGCGTCGGTGTGCGCGGTCATGGCGACGATGGGGGTGGACGCGGCCCGGTCCGTGCGCGCCCGGATGGTGCGCGTGGCTTCCCAGCCGTCCATGTGCGGCATCTCACAGTCCATCAACACCACGTCGACCGGCCCTTGCCCCGCCTGGGAGGCGCCGCCCAGGACGTCGAGCGCGTCCGCCGCGGAGGGCACCGCGTGGATCCGCACCGGATCATTGGCCAGCAGGGCCGCGACCACCATGCGGTTGATGTCGTTGTCGTCGACCACGAGCACGGACGCGGTGCGCTCCACCGAGGTTGTGGCCACCTGCACGACCGGCGACGGCGCCTCGGCCGGAGGGGCCGGCACCTCGACGGAGAACACCGACCCACCGCCCTGGCGGGCCTCCGCCCAGACCCGGCCGCCCATGGCCTCTGCGATGGCGCGGCTGATGCTCAACCCCAGGCCGGTCCCGCCGACGCGACGGGTCGAGCTCGGGTCGCCGCGCACGAAGGGCTGAAACAGGCCCTCGGCGCCCCCGGGCGGCAGCCCAGGCCCCTCGTCCAGCACCGACGCCAGCAGCCGGCCCGACTCCCAGCTGACGCGCAACACCACGGTGCCCTGGCCGCTGAACTTCACCGCGTTGCCGGTGAAGTTCACCAACACCTGACGCAGCCGACCGCCGTCCAGCATGAGCCAACGGGGCACGCCGGCGTCCACGTGCACGTCGAGTCGCACGCCGCTCTTGGTGGCGTCGCCCTGCACCGCGGCCAGGGTCGCCTCGACCACATCGGCGGGGGCCGTCGCCGTCGGCTGCAGGTCGAACTTGCCGGCCTCGATCGCCGCGTGGTCGAGCACGCGCGCGATGATCTCGAGCAACCCCTGCGACGCGGCGAGCATGGTCTGCAGCCGGGAGCGCTGCTCCGCGGACTGGGTGTCGCGGGCCGCGGCCTCGGCCATGCCCATGATCCCGGTCAGGGGCGTCCGCATCTCGTGGCTCATGCTCGCCAGGTAGGCCGACTTCTGCTCGCTCTCCTGCTCTGCGCTCACCCGCGCGGCCTCCAGCTCCTGCAGCGCCACCCGGAGCCGGGCTGTGGCCACCGCCGCGGTCTGCTGGCCACGCCACGCCAACACCCACATCACCAGCGCGAGCGCGACGAGCGCGAAGGCCGCGACGCACACCGCGTACATCGCCTGCCAGTGGTCGGCCATGGCGGCTGAAACCTGCCCGGTCTGTCGGCGAAGCTGGCGAATGTACGCGTCGACGGCGTCGCCGGCGATGGCGCGGTTGCCGGTCCGGGCGGCCTGGGCGGCCCGCTTCAACCCGGCCGTCTCCGGCAGGGGACGCGCCCCGGCAGGGTGCTGCGCGATGCGGCGCACGAGCTTGTCGAGCTGCGCTGCCAGACGTGGGTCTCCCTTGTCGGGGAGGTCGACCACCTGGCGTTGCACCACCTGCGTGGTGCGCAGGAGTCGGACCCGCAGCTCCAGCGCGTCGCGGGACAGGTGGACATCGCGCACCACCAGCCCGGTCCACACCACGCCGGCCAGCGCCAGCAAGACGGCAAACCAGAACGTGCGCGGGAGTCGCGGGGCGGGCGTCATGGCCGCAGTGTGCCACGCCTGGACCATGACGCGCAGCGCAAACGCGCGCCCGCGGGTCATGACGCAGTGCGCCTTGCCCCCTGGGTCGAAGGCGCGGTACCTCGACCGCGCAGCCGGCCTCTGACGGGGCCATGGAGGGCACGATGCACATCTTCGACGAGATCGCGCGGAAGAGTCACGAGCAGGTGGTCTTCTGCCACGACGAGGTCAGCGGCCTGCGCGCTGTCATCGCGATTCACGACACGACGCTGGGCCCGGCGCTCGGTGGCACGCGGATGTATCCCTACGCGTCGGACGAGGACGCCATCGTCGACGTGCTGCGCCTCTCCCGCGGCATGACCTACAAGTCCGCGGCCGCCGGTCTCAACCTCGGTGGGGGCAAGGCTGTCATCATCGGCAACCCCAAGAAGCTGAAGAGCGAGCAGCTCTTTCGCGCCTACGGCCGCTTCGTACAGGGGTTGGCGGGCCGCTACATCACCGCTGAAGACGTCGGCACGACGGTCCGCGACATGGAGTGGGTGCGCCACGAGACCGACTTCGTCACCGGGATCAGCCGCGCGCTCGGGGGCTCCGGCGACCCATCTCCCATGACCGCGCTCGGCGTGTTCGAGGGCATGCGTGCCACGCTCGCGTTCCAGACCGGTAGTGAGTCCCTGGTGGGCAAGCGGGTGAGCGTGCAGGGGGTCGGCGCGGTGGGGCGGCACCTGGTCGACTACCTGATCGCGGCGGGTGCGACGGTGTCGGTGTGCGACATCGACGAGGACAACCTCCGGCTGGTGACCGCGAAGCACCCCCACGTGGAGGTCATCGCCCCGGAGGCGGTGTACGACGCGGACGTCGACATCTACGCGCCCTGCGCCATGGGAGCCACGCTGAACCCGGACACGATCCCGCGCCTCAAGGCGGGCGTGGTGGCCGGCTCGGCCAACAATCAGCTCGCCAGCGAGGACCGCGACGGTCAGGCCCTGGCGGCGCGCGGCGTGCTCTACGCGCCCGACTACGTCATCAACGCCGGCGGGCTGATCAACGTCGCCAACGAGCTCGAGGGGTACAACGACGAGCGCGCGGCACAGCAGGTCGCGGCGATTCACGACATCATCCGCGACATCTACACCATCGCGCGTGAAGAGGAGCAGCTGCCTCACGAGGCGGCGAACACCCTGGCCCTGCGGCGCATCGCGGGCATCGGCCGGATCAAGAACCACTGGTGCGGGGTGCCGACGATCAAGCGTGGCCGCGGCGCGGTGTGAGGCCTGCGGGGCGCCCGTGACCCTGGGTCGGAGCCTGAGCCTGAGGGCTTGGTGGGCGGCTCAGGCGCCCGGGCGCTCCGGGATCTGACCCAGGAGCGGCGCCAGGAAGATGTCGCCGATGCCGGCCAGCAGACGCACCAACCCGCGCTGCGGCAGGGTCTCGGACGCGGTCGCGAGCCGGTGCTGGTAGCGCTCGAGCAGCGCCACGCCGTAGCCCAGGCTGCCGGTCTTGCGGACCAGCGAGATCGCGTGCAACACGGCGGAGTCGCTGGTCTGTGACGCCGGTCGACGGAGGATGTCGCGCCAAGCTTGGCTTCTGCGCCGGTCATTCCGGCGCTTGCCAGCCCGCCGCAGTTGCAGGGCAGCGCGCCGTCTGCCGGAGCGAAC
>JAUIAC010000420.1 GCA_030425545.1 bacterium
GTCACCAGCGCGCTCGCCACGTCGGCGGAGTCGTACACCGCCCCGGCCACCGCCATGAGCACGGCGTTCTTGATCAGCCCGCCGGTGAGCTCGTAGCGGTCCGCGAGGGCGTCGAGGTCGACGTCGGCGGCGAGGGGCGTCTCCGGAGGCAGGTGCCAGCGCCAGATCTCCCGCCGCGCGGCGCGGTCCGGCTTGGGGAATCCGACCCTGACCAGCAGCCGCCGGTCGAGCGCCTCGTCGAGGGCGCCAGGCAGGTTGGTGGCCAGCACAGCGAGCCCCTCGAAGCGCTCCACCTCCGTGAGCAGCAGGGTCATCAGCGCGTTGCCCTTGCGCCGGTCGCCGAAGATCACCTCGCACTCGTCGAAGAAGAGCACGGCGTTCTGCAGCCGCGCCTCGCGAAAGAGCCCCGGCAGGAAGTGGTCAGCCTGCCGGGCCTCCAAGAACGTGGGGATGTCGACGTTGAGCACCCGCTTGCCGAGGCGCTTGGCGACGGCGTGGGCGGTCATGGTCTTGCCCGTGCCCGGCGCGCCGTGAAAGAGCATCAGCGTGCCGCGGCCGTAGGGGATCCGCGCGTCGATGCCCCACGCCCGCCGCCGGTCGAGCCAGTCGTCATGGCGGTCGACCACAGACAGGATGCGCCGCTTGTCGTCGGCGGCGAGCACCACCTGCGCCAGGTCGACCTGGGGCTCCTCCAGGCTCGAGAACTCGAGGAACTCGGCCGGCAGGTGATCTTCGCCGAGCAGCGCGCTGAAGGTGCGGGGGCTGATCTCGACGTCCGACGTCAAGAGGTCCTGCGGCGTCGAGTAGCGCCCGGCGAAGTCCATGGAGATCAGCTCGTTCGACAACAAACGACCCGTCGGGCTGAAGGTCCGACGGCGCGCGATGCGCTCCACGAAGCCGAGCTGGTGGAAGTTGAACACCGTCTCCACCTCCAACGAGCTCGCGCGGTCGGCATCGTGCAGGTCGCCAAAGCGCTCGCGGAAGCCGCGGGAGAAACACAGCGCCGAGGCCAGCAGCAGCACCGAGCGCTCGAAGGCGTCGAGCTCGTAGAGGTCGCACAGCGCGTCGAGGGTCAAGGTTGGCGCGCCGCTCTCCCGGTGCTTGACCAGCCGCGCGTCGAGGGTGTGGCGCAGGTCCAGCTCCTGCGTGCGCAGCCGTTCCAGACGGGCCACCTGATCGCCCCGGGCGGCCGGGGTCGGCTCCGGCGCGGACGCCCTACGACGGCGCCGATGCGGGCGCCAACCCTCGGCCTCAGCTCCGCCGTGGAGCCGCCGCTCCAGGCCGATGCGGCGGCAGCGCGCCTCAACCCAACGCAGCTCGCCGTCGAGGTACTCGAGGTCGCTGGCGAAGGGCGCGGCGGTGCTGCGCCGCAGCGCGCTCGGCCGGGTCGACACCGGCACGGCGCCCGGCTTGGTGCCGGGCTGGCCCGTGCGCCGAGCGCCGAGCTGGGCGGCGGCCGGCGTGTCCGTGGCCGGTCCGGACTGCATGGCACGACGAGCGAGGTTGCGGCGCGCGCGGGCCGGGTCGAGGCGAGGCATGGGGGGCTCCTGGGTGGTAGCAAAGCGGCGCTGGGCCTGTGGTCGACAGACTGAGGCGCCCCTGCGACAGAACGCGTCGTTCGCGACCGTAGTCCAGGCGGTCTCAGACGCGGCGCTCCACGGCACGCCGTCCACAGCGCACAGACATCGCCACAGGCGGGCGCGTCTCCGCTTCAACGCGACACAAGTTGTCGCATCAAACCTTGAACCTCGACGCGGCGACTGGCTCGAGCTCCGGCCCCCTCTTGCACCGCGCCGGCGTCCTCGTCACCCTCGGTGAGACCCACGCACACCCCGTCCTGAACGCCCACGTCGCTCGACGACCGCCGTCTGGCCGAGCCCGACCCAAGGAGAGCCCGATGTCCGAGGCGATGTCCCGCCATTGGCAGATGCTGAGGTTGATCCCGCGCGAGCCGCGCAAGATCGACACGGCCACGCTGAAGTCCAAGCTCGCCGACCGAGGCTTCGAGATCGAACAACGCTCGATTCAACGCGACCTCAACAAGCTGTCCGCGGTCTTTCCGCTGATGCGGGACGAGCGCAGCAAGCCCTACGGCTGGTCCTGGAGCAAGGAGTCGCCGACCTTCGACATGCCGGGCATGGACGTGCACACGGCCCTCGCCTTTCGCCTCGCCGAGGAGCACCTGGGGCCGCTGCTGCCGCACGCCACGGTGGAAGACCTGGGCCCGCACTTTCTCCAGGCCCGGCACACCCTGGAGAACTCGAGCGCCCTGGGCGCGCACACCTGGGCCACCGCGGTGCAGGTGGTGCCGGCCGGGCTGCCGCGCATCCCCGCGCAGGTCGACCGCGCCGTGCTGGAGCTGGTGCAAGACGGCCTGCTGCGGCGACGGCGGCTGGCGCTGACGTATCTGCCGCGCGGCAAGGCTACCCCCAAGTCCTACGTGGCCAACCCGCTCGGGCTGGTCTATCGCGACGGCAGCGGCTACCTGGTGACCAACCTCTGGCACTACCAGGACGTGCTGCAGCTGGCCCTGCATCGCATTCAGTCCGTGGAGGTATTGCAGGACGAGCGCACGCCGCCCGAGGGCTTCGACCTCGACCGCTACGTCGCCTCGGGGGCCTTTGGCTTTCAGGTCAGCGAGGCGCCGGTCGCCCTGGTGGCGCGGCTGTCGGAGAGCGCGGCGGTGCGGCTGTACGAGGCGCCGCTGGCGGCCGACCAGGCGCTGCGGCCGCTGGACGACGGGCGGGTCGAGCTGCGGGTGACCGTGCCGGACACCCAGGCGCTGCGGGTGTGGCTGCGGGGACACGGGGCGCTGTGTGAGGTGGTGGCGCCGGCGTCGCTGCGCGCCGAGCTGGCGGCGGACGCGGCGCGGACGGCGGCGATGTACGGGCCGACCTAGGCGGTGGCCAACGCGCTGGCCGCCGCGCCGGCCGCGGCGCGCGCTGCGGCCTGAGGGCCTGGGCCGCTACGCCGAGCGCGCGAGGACCTCGACGTGGCCGCGGAGGTCCGGGTGCCCATGCCACAGCGCCTGCACCTCGGCGCGCCGCCGCGCGGCCCAGGCCATGACCGCCGGCCAGCCGTCGATGGCTGGCAGCTGCGCCGCCCACGCCGGCGGACCGAAGTCGGGGACGACGGCGCTCCGGGCCCTCCAGCTCCCCACGGGCGCGTAGCCGTACTCGGCCAACCAGAGCACACCGGTCCACAAGGCGAGCCACCAGCCAGCCTTCACCGCGTCCGTGGTGCCGCTGTGGAGCCGCACCTCCACCGTGTCGAGCCCGGCGAAGAGCGGCTGCAGGTTCACCGTGCAGTTGCGGTGGTCGCCCCTGCTGGCCAGCCGACGGATGACCCCGAGAGCGGGCGGCTTGCGGCGCGCGATGACGTCGCCGTAGACCGACGACACCGGCGCGCAGTAGGGGTTGGGCCGACCCACGGCGTAGCGCCCGCGCTGGTAGTCGGCGACCCGTGAGGGGGCGACCAGGCTTCCCAGCCAGGGCTCCAGCAGGTGGACCCACCGCAGCAGCCGCCACAGCCGCGCGGCGGTCTGCTTCGAGTCCTCATCATCAAAACCCCAGCCCAGGTGCAGGTGCAGCCCGGTGCGGTGGTTGACCCGCACCTGCCCGGCCGCTGCGAGCGCGTCGAGCGCGTCGAGCACCCGCGCCAGCTCGGCCACGCCGGCCTCGCCCTGGAGCACGCGCGACACCACCTCCCAGCCGGTCGAGCTGTCGTGCTCGGTCTTCCAGCGCTCGTGACCGCCGCGGTGGTAGCCGGGGCTGGGCGCGTCGGTGACGTGCCCCGGCGCGGCCGAGCGCAGGGCGCCGTGCACGGCGTCGGCGACCTGCCGCCAGCGCCTGGACCGCGGCCCGGGGACGCCGCCGGGGATGGTGAGCTCCACCTCGAAGCCGAAGGTCTGCCCCTGCCGGTAGAGCGCGCCCACCAGGGCGGGGTGCGCGGGCAGGCCGGCGGCGGTCAGGCGACACAGCTGGCCGGTGGGATCGAAGGCGTGCCGACCCGCGCCGCCGCCGCCGCCGCTCGACAGTCCGGCCGACCCCGCCCCGTCGAAGAAGGTGCGCGCGGTCACCAGGGCGTCGCCGAAGCGCTCGACGTTGTCGGTGAACTCGACGAGGTTGAAGCTCGCCTCGCGCCGCTCGCCGCCCGGGATGCGGGCGCCGCGGCCGGCCATCTGCGCGAAGAGGATGTCGCTGAGGGTGGGTCGACACAGGAACACGGTGTCGATGCTCGGCAGGTCGACGCCGTGGGTCATCATGCCCACGCTGACGATCATGGCGTACGCGCCGACGCGGAAGCGGTCCACGGCGGCGGCGTTGGCCTCGCGCGAGTTGCCGCTGTGCACCGACACGGCGCTGACGCCGTACCGGGTCGCCAGGGCTGCGAGCGCGTCCGCGTGGTCGACGTCGCAAGCGAACACCAGGGTCTGCCCGTAGCGCTGCCGGTGGGCGTCGTAGTGGGACAAGATCTGCCGGTTGCGCGCGTCGCTCGTCGCCAGGACGCGCAGGTCGCTCGGCGAGAAGTCGCCGTGGCTCCCCAGCGACCGGGTCGGCGTCCAGCTCAGCTCGGTGCGCACGTCGACAAAGCGCGGCGCCGCCAGGTAGCGGTCCGCCACCAGCTGCGAGAACGTGCGGCTGAACGCGGGCGGCAGGGTGGTCGTGCGCCGCGGCGTCGCCGTGAGACCCAGGATGGGCACCACACCGTCGCGCCCCTTCAGCCACGCCCGCAGCGCCCGCCCGGACTGAGCATGCTCGCCGTGGTGACACTCGTCCCAGACCACCAGGCTCGGCCGCGGGGCCCGCAGCTGGCCACCGCGCTTGCGCGCGAGGAAGGTCTGCAGCGTCGTGTAGACCACCGCGCCCGGCGGGGGCCGCGGGTGCCCCGCCGGCGTGGAGGCCACGTGCGGCAAGCGGAGCGCGGCGGCGGCGCCACCGAAGCGATAGAGCGGCCCCTCGTTCGGGTCCGAAGCGGCTGCCGAGTCGGCGTGGGCGGCCCGGTTGGCGGCGGCCTGCCGCAGCAGCCACCAGCTCTGGCTGACCCAGAGCACATAGCCGGTCGGGTGCGCCGCCTGCCAGCGGGAGACGAGGGCGTTGGCGGTGAAGGTCTTGCCGCCACCGGTGCCGAGGTGGAGGGTGCAGCCGACGCCCTTGGCGGAGCGGACGCGCTTGAGCGCGGTGAA
>JAUIAC010000421.1 GCA_030425545.1 bacterium
CCGCACGAGGGGCTGCGTGCCTTCAACACCGCCTCGCGCGCGTCGGGCGCCTGCGCCCACGCCGCACGCGCGCCAGCCACGAACGCAGCGGTGACGTCCGCCCCGTCGTCCACCCGCACCACGCGCGCGGTCCCCGCCAGCACCGCCGCGCCGTCCCCGCCGCGCAGCTCCGCCGCGGGCCGAGGCGTGCCCAGCCCGCCCAGCTCCTCGGGACACACGGGCACGATGCGCACGCCTGCGGCGCGCCACGCGGCCACCTGCTCAGCGACCGACGCGCTCGCCTTGCTCCGGCCGTCGTAGCGACACGCCCGCCCCAGCAGGCAGGCCGAAACCAGCACCGACCCTTCGCTCTCCGAGCGCTTCGTCATCGTCGCCTCCCTCGCGCTCGCCATCGTGCGCAACACGCCGCGCGCTGTCACCGCCGGAGCGATCTGCTACAAAAGCGCCTCCCTCGGCCCAAGAGTTGGAGCGCCCCATGGAGGACCTCGCCGCAGCTGCAGCCGAAGCGCGCCTGGTCTTCGCGATCCCCGAGGGCGAGCGCGCGCTGCTGGCCCGCGTCGGAGAGACCCTGGTCTGGCCGGCGAACCATGAGTTGATCCGGCAGGGCGACGACGGTCACGAGTTCTTCTTGGTGCTCGCGGGCGAGCTGGAGATCAACGAGGACGGCCGCCGAATCGGCCTGGTCACCACCGGCGGCGTCCTCGGCGAGATGGCGCTCTTCAACGAGCATCGCCGCACGGGCACGGTGCGCACGCTGACCGAGTGCAAGCTGGTGCGGGTCGACGCCCACGAGTTTGTCGCCCTGGTCCACAAGGGCGAGCCGGCGGCGCTGGCGATGATGGAGCGGCTCGGCGGCGTCATGGTCGAGCGTCTGCAGCAGGCCGAGCGGGCGCAGTCCATGCGCCAGGTGTCTGGCGGCGCGGCGAGCGACGACGAGGCGTCTGCCCTGCGTAAGCGCATGCTCCGCGAGTGGTCGCTGCGCTACCACAGCCTCGGCGAGCCCGGGAAGCTGGAGGTGAGGCCCACGCGCTCCCTGACCAGCGCGGCCGACATCGCGATCGCCCACGCACCGGGCGCGATCGAGCCCTGCGTGGCGATTCACAACGACCCGAGCGCGACCTGGGAGTACACCGCGCGGGGTCGGCTGATCGGCGTGGTGAGCAACGGCTCGAGCGTCCTGGGCCGCGGCGCCCTGGGCCCCGACGCCACCAAGCCGCTGCTGGAGGGCAAGGTCATCTTGCTCAAGCGCTTCGCCGGCCTCGACGCGTTCGACCTCGAGCTCGCGGAGCTGGACCCGACGCGCTTTGTCGACCTGGTGTGCGCCCTCGAGCCGACCTTTGGTGCGCTGACGCTGGAGCACCTCGCCTCGCCCTCGTGTCTGGCGGTGGTGGACGCGTGCAGCCGACGGATGCAGATCCCCGTGCTCCACGACGAGCAGCACTGCACCGCCGTGGTGGTCGTGGCGGCGCTGCTGAACGCGCTGCATGTGGCGGGCAAGTCCCTGCTCAGCGCGCGCGTCGTGCTCTCCGGCGAGGGGGCAGCAGCTGCGGGCGTCGGCCAGCTGCTGCGGACCTTCGGGGTGCCGCGCGACCAGCTGGTGGTCATCGACCGCGAGGGGCCGCTCCATGGGGCCCGACAGCTGCGCTCGTGGTTTCAAGACCTCGCCGCGGAGCCCTGCCCGCGGGACCGGGCGTCGGCCATCGACGGGGCAGACGCCTACGTCGGGTGCGGTGACCTGCAGCCCCTGTCGCCCCCCGAGCTCCGCAGCATGGCCGCCAACCCGGTGGTCATCGCCCTGGGCACGCCCGTCCCGGAGATGACCTGGCCGCAGGCCATGCGCACCCGCAACGACGTGGTCATGGCCACCAGCGACGCCACGCACGGCAACCACGTCACCACCCTGCTGGCC
Source organism: bacterium (assembly GCA_030425545.1). Taxonomy (GTDB): domain Bacteria; phylum Myxococcota_A; class UBA9042; order UBA9042; family UBA9042; genus UBA9042. The sequence goes on from JAUIAC010000421.1 coordinate 1,910, forward strand.
TTCCCGCACCTGCTGCGAGCGCTCGTCGACTGCCGCGCCACCGGCCTGCCCACCCCCGCCCTGTGCGCCGCGGCGGACACCCTGGCGTCGCTCGCCCGCGCCGGCGGGCCCGACCTGCAGGGCGTGACGCAGCACTTCGGCCGCGGCTACCTGCTGCCCGCGGTCACCGATCCACGCCTGCCGCAGCTGGTGCCGGTGGCCGTGGTCGACGCGGTGACGACGGCGGGCCTGGCCGGGCTGCGTGTCGACATCGAGAGCTATCACCAGCGGCGGCAGCGCTTCACACCGACCCTGGGCTCGACCTGAAGCGAGCCCGGCTCGCGTCGTCCACCGTCACGTTGCGAAACCAGGTGGTCGCGTGGTCGACGAAGGCGCGCAGCTTGGCCGGCATGAGCGCCCGCTCGGCGTAGACCAACGACATCCACGTCTGCCGTCCGACGACGCCCTCGAGCACCACCTCCAGCTCGCCACGCGCCAGCGCCTCCTCTGCCGCCGGCCGCGGCACCAGCGCCACACCGACCCCGCGGATCGCCGCCACCAGCATCGCGTCGAGCTCGCTGCAGGCGAAGCGCCCCCGCACAGCCACCGTGCCGCCGTCGAAGCAGGGCCACACCCGCACCGGGCGCTCGCCACCGCCGCTGCCCAGCACGCAGCTCAACGCGCTCAGGTCCGCGGCCTCGGTCGGGCGACCGACGACGTCCAGGTACGCCGGCGCGGCCACCGCCACCAGCTTCGCCGACCACAGCCGCCGCGCGATGAGGTTCGGATCGGTCACCTCGCCGCCGCGCAGGGCCACGTCGACCCGCTCGCCGATGAGGTCCACGAACCGGTTGGTGCTCAGCAGCTCGACCTGCACCTCCGGGTAGGCTTCCAGAAAGGTCACCAACATGCCGGTGATAAGCTGCGAGGCCGCCCCCGAGGGCGCCGACACCCGCAGCAGCCCGCGCGGGACGTCGTCGAGCCGCCGCACCGCCTCTTCGGCCTCCACGGCCGCCTGCACGATGCGCGTGGCCCGCTCGTAGAGGGTCGCGCCCGCGGGGGTCAGCGCCAGCCGCCGCGGCCCGCGGTGGGCCAGCCGCACCCCCATGCGCTCCTCCAGCCGCCCGAAGCGCCGGCTCAGCGTCTCGCGCGGCACCTGCAGCGCGCGCGCCGCCGCAGAGATGCTGCCGGCGTCGACCACCGCCACGAAGACCTCGAAGCCCTCGGTGTGTCGGTCCATGGGCGATCCCTCTCCAGGCGGCTGGCGCGCCGAGTCACAGCGACGCATCAGCATGTGATCCAGATGACCAGCAGATGGCTAATTTCACCATCTTGTGCTGACTTTGTCACATCTTAAAGTGGAGCTGTCGGGTCGCACATCGCCCACGGCCACAGCCACCGCCCGCACGGGGCGGCCAGGAGTCCACGATGAAGTCCAAGCTCGCGTTCTGGGTCCCCACCGCGCTCTTTGCCCTGGCGATGACCGGGTCGGGGATCATGAGCCTCATGACGCCACCGGAGCTGGCCGAGGCCTACACCCACATCGGCTTCCCGATCTGGTTCGCCAAATACCTCGGGGTGTGGAAGCTGGCGGGCGTCGCCGTGGTGCTCGCCCCCGGGCTGCTGCGGCTGAAGGAGTGGGCCCACGCTGGCTTCACCATCTCGCTGACGAGCGCGGCGGTGGCCCACGTGGTCACCGGAGACCCCGTCGGCATGGCGGCCGCGCCGCTGGTGATCTTGGCGCTGAGCCTGACCAGCTGGGCCCTGCGGCCCGAAGGACGCAAGCTCGCGGCTTGACCCGGCGCGGCGCACGCTGGGCGGCCGTAGGCGCTCGCGGAGTCGCAGTGCGATGTGTCAGCGGTGCGACCCGAGAGAGCGCCGGCGACGTGCCGCGTTGCCAGGACAGACGCCGCGGGCGCGCTGCGAAGCTGACTTTACGGGTTTTTACACACGCCCGCGCTGCACGTGCCCCCCACGCCACACGCCGCGCCGGTCAACTTACCGTGCTGACACTTCGACTTCGGATCGCACCAGTCGGCGGTGCAGGGGTTGCTGTCGTCGCAGGGAGAGGGCGCGAGCGTGGCGCACACGCCGGCGCTCTGACAGCTCATGTGGCCCGAGGCGTCGGTCCGAATCACGCCGTATCCCGTGACGTCGCCGAAACCCATGACCGCCGCCAGCACGTAGCCTCCGCCCTTGACGCTCGCCAAGGTGTTGTCCACAGGCACCAGCGGGTCCTCGCCCTCGCGCAGCTGGGTGCGACTCCACAACACGGCGCCACCTGCGGTCCATCGCTCGACCCGCACCGCGGACACGCCCGCGCTGACCCGAGCGCCGGCCACCACGGCGCCGCCGTCGGAGGTCGCCACGACGTTGTTGAAGGACACGCCGTCGGCGAGGGTCGCCTGCTTGCGCCAGAGCAGCTTGCCGCCGGTGCTGTACGCCCCGGCCAGGTGGGCGTTGACGGAGCCGACCTTGACCGTGCCCACGGCCAGCATCGACAGGTCCGCGCGCTCCGCTGCGGCGTGGTACGCGCCCTGCGTCGCGAGCGTGTCCTCGGCCACGCCCGCCCCGGTGTTCGTTGGGCTGACCCACCCCACGACCGGTCGCTGCACGCCTGCGCTCACCCGCAGCCCAGCGTAGACCACGCCACCGTCCGCGCGGCCCACGCCGCCGTGAATCAGGCCCGGCGCGCCGCCGGCTCCGAGCGCGCGCACCCACGAGGGCTTGCCCTGGGGCGAGACGCGGAAGACCAGCCCCTTGCCGCCGAACTGGCTGCTGAAGCCGAACAGGTAGGTCCCCGCGTCGGCGGCCGGGGTCACCCCGGTCAGCTGGAGTGTACACGAGGGGCAGGCGCCGTCCGTCACCGTGGCGAAGGGCGTCGAGGGGCCCGTGTCGCCTTCCGCAAACACCCGCAGCGCGAGCGCTGGGGGCTTCGCGTCGGGGAGCGCGCCTGCGAGGAGCATCACCTTGCCCCGCTGCACCACGCGCGCGCCCTGGGTCATGCCCGGCGCCACGGTGTTGCCCGTGTCAGCCACCTTGCCCGAGTCGACCCCGACGGTGCCGGGCGCGACCTGCGCCGGCTCGTCCTGGGTCGGGCCATAGTGGGTCCAGTACACCGGGTTGCCCTGGCTGTTGACGGTCATGCCGGCGGCCTTCTCGTCGCTGCCGGAGTGGAAGCGGCGGCCTGAGACGAAGACGCGCCCGTTGTGCTGCGCCACGCAGGAGCCTGTGCCGCAGGCGCCGTAGGGCGTACACGGCTG
>JAUIAC010000026.1 GCA_030425545.1 bacterium
GGCCTGGCGCAGCTCGGCCGGCTCGACACCTTCGTCGCGCGCCGACAGGCGCTGGCCGCGCGCTACGACGCCGCGTTCTCGGGCTCTTCGGGCGTGACGCCGGTCCGCACCCCGGGCATGGACAGCGGCAGGGACACCAGCGCCTACCACCTCTACGCGGTGCAGATCGACTTCGCTGGCCTCGGTGTGACCCGCACCGAGGTCATGGCGCGGCTGCGCGCCGACGGCGTGGGCACCCAGGTGCACTACATCCCGGTCCCAGCGCAGCCCTACTACCGCGACCGTGGCGCCGACATGGCGGACTTCCCCGGGGCGGCGTCCTACTTCGCGGGCGCCCTCTCGCTGCCGCTCTACCCGAGCCTGAGCGAAGCGCAGGTCGACCGGGTGGTGGCTGCCCTTCACGCCGCGCTCGTCGCGCCATGACCCGACGTGAGCCCCGCGTGGTCGCGGTGGTGCAGGCCCGCATGGGCTCGTCGCGCCTGCCCGGCAAGGTGCTCGCCGACGTCGCTGGCCACACCGTGCTCGACCACCTGCTGCGGCGCCTGGCGGGCTGCCACACCCTCGACGCTGTGGTCATCGCGACGTCGACGGCGCCCGCGGACGACGCCCTCGAGCCGGGGCTGGTGCGCTGGCTGAAGGCCGCTCACCCGGACGTGCGCCTCTTCCGCGGCTCGGAGTCCGACGTGCTCGCCCGTTTTGCCGGGGCGGCGGCGGCGGCCGAGGCCGACGTGGTGGTGCGCCTGACGGGCGACTGCCCGCTGATCGACGGCGTGGAGGTCGACCGCGTGGTCGGCGCCTTCCTCGCCCGCCGGGCCACCGGCGAGCCCTTGGACTTCCTCCGCAATCAGCGCGGCGCCGAGCGGCGGATCCCCCACGGGCTCGACGTCGAGGTCATGACCCGCGCCGCGCTCGACCGGGCCCATGAGCAGGCGCGCGCTCCGGGGGAGCGCGAGCACGTCACCCCGTGGCTCTACGCGCCCGGGTCGCCCCTCACCATCGACCACACCGACCCAGTCGGGCCGGACTGGAGCGACCTGCGGCTCACGGTCGACACGCCGGAGGACCTCGAGGTCATCCGCCGCGTGGTGGCCGCGCTGGGCGCGACGGTCACCGCGGGCGAGGCGTGCGCGTGGCTCGCGGCTCACCCAGAGGTGCGCGCCCTGCAGGAGGGGCTGCAGCAGCGCGGCACGGCGTCGGCCGAGGACACCCGCGCCGCCCGGGTCCGCGGCAAGCGCCTGCTCGCGCGGGTCGACGCCGGCCCGGGGATCGGCTTTGGCCACATGGCGCGCGTCGAGGCCTTGGCCAGCGCGTGGGTCTCAGCGGGCGGCCGGGCGACCCTGCTCGGCGCGGGGCTGAGCGGCCCCGTCGCCGCACGGCTGCGGGACCAGGGGGTGACCCTGACCTCCTTGGAGCGCCCGGCGGCGGTGGCGGGCCCCGGCGGGCCCGACGACGTGGGCGACGCTCCCAGCGCGGACGCCACGCTGACCTTGGGGCACGCGGCGCGGCTGGCGGCCGACGTGGCGCTCGTGGACGGCTATCCCTTTCGCGCGGACTGGCAGGCCCGCGTGGCGGCGGCGCTGCCGCTGGTGGCCATCGACGACCTCGCCGCGTTCCCGCAGGTCGCCGACGTCGTCGTCAACCAGAACGTCGGCTTCGACGCCGCGCGCTACGAACGCGCGGCGGGCGCAGGCCCCGGGCGGACCTTGGCTGGCGCCCCCTTTGTCCTGCTGCGCAGCGAGCTTCGGGCGCCGCGCCAGGGCGACGGCGTGGCCGGCGCGTCCCCGGGGGGCGCCGACGGCGCGGCGAGGGCAACGCCGGGGGCGCACGAGCGCCGGGTGCTGGTGGTCTTCGGCGGCGCCGATCTGGGGGGCTGGACCCTGCCGACCGCCCGGGCGCTCCTGGCCGAGCTGCCCGCGGACGTGCGCGTCGACGTCTTGTTGGGCTCTGGCGCGCAGACCGACACCGCGCAGGCGCTGAGCGACCTCGCCGAGGCGGAGCCGCGGCTGCTGCTGCGTCGCAGCCTGGCCGCGGTCGCGCCGTGGATGGACGGCGCCACGCTCGCGGTGTGCGCCGCGGGGTCGACCTGCTGGGAGCTGCTGGCGCGCGGCGTGGTCCCTGTCGCCGTGCCGCTGGCCGAGAACCAGCGGGCCGTGGCCTCGGGCCTGGCCACGGCCGGAGCGGGGGTCGTGCCCGGCTGGCATGAGGACGTCGACGCGGCAGCTCTGGCGGCCGCGTGCGCTGCGCTGCTTGAAGACGACGCGCGACGCGCGGCCCTACAGGCTGCAGGCAGCCGCCTGATCGACGGGCGCGGCGTCTGGCGGGTCATCGACGCGGCCCTGGACGCCATCGACCGCCGCGGGGCGACCGCCCGCTGACAGGACGCGCGGCGCTGCTCAGGGCGTGCGCGGCTGCGGCAGGATCTCGCCCTCGCCCGCCGGGCCGTCGCGGCTCGGGTTGTAGCTGGGCAGCGCCGCGGCCTGCTCGCGCACCCGCTCCAGGGCTGGCTTCACATACTGAAAGTGCTCGGCTGAGCCCTTGGCGTGGGGGCTGTAGAAGTACCAGACGCGGGTCTTGTCGACGTCCACCACATGGGGAAAGGCGTGGGCCGTGCCGCTCGCCTTGCCGCGCAGAAAGCGGTCCGCGCGGTCGAAGAAGCTCGAGTCGCGGTCCGGGTTGAACTCCAGGGCCATCACACACGGCGGCGACTGACAGTCCACACCGAGAAACCGCACCTGCGCGCGCTCGTTCTCCGCCGACGCAGCCCAGGTGGCGAACTGGCCGCTGATCTTGCGCATCGCCGCGGCGTCGTGCCCGGGCGGGGCGGCCGTCGTGAAGTCGTTGGCCTGGGCCGCGGCGCCGTAGGTCTTCATGAACCGTCGCTGCGCCGCCTTCAGGTCGGCGTCACTCCGCCCGCGACGCGGCGCCTTTGCAGCGGGCGGCGGCGGCGCCACGTTCTGCGCTGGACCCTCGCCGGGACGTGGCGACGCCTCGGGCGGAGCCTCGGCTGACTCGGCCTCGGCAGGGCGCTCGTCCTCGGTGCGCGGCGGCGCTGGGGTCCACAGCAAGCGGAGGGCGACCGCGGCCGCGAGCAGCAGGGCGCCCCCGACCACCAGGTGGGCCGGCTTCATGGCGTCCCTGCGGGCTGAGCTGCGGGCCGGGCTGCGGGCTGGGCTGCGGGTGGAGCCACGGCCTTGGCGCCGGCCTTGGCGCCGGCCTTGGGCACCTCGATGGCCGCGGCCTGGCCCGTCGCCACGTCCCCCATGACCACCGGGCCGCTGCGCCCCTTGAGCACCGCCTTGGCCTGGTCACTGACGGCGGTGTTCTTGTCCTTGGCCAGCAGGTTGAGCACCTTCGTGGTGGCCGGCGTGCGGGGAACGCCGGGATGTCCCAGCGACGCGGCCAGCTGAATGCGGACCTCCCAGGCCGGGTCCTTCGCCATCGCCAGCGCGATCTGCATGCGCCGCTCCGATGGCTTGGGGACCCCGAGCACCGCGGTCATCGCCGTGCGGCGGATGTTGGTGCTCTCGCTCTTGGTCGCGGTCTCGAGGGCGTCGAGCTGCTCGAGGGACGAGAGCGCGTCGGCGGCGGCGATGCCCGCCTTCTCCTTGGGGTCCGACAGCGACTTCACCAGGGCGCTGACGACCTCCGGCTTCGCGACGCCGATGCCGGCCAGCGCCGACGCGGCGATGATGCGCATGGTCTTGTTCTTGTGGCTGAGCAGCGCGATCACGTCCGGCACCGCCACCGCGGCGCGGCTGCCCCAGCGGCTCAGGGTCGTGACCGCGTCGCCGGTGTAGGTCGAGCCCGGGCGCACCAGCTCCTTGTGGACCAGGGCGACCGTGGTGGGCTGCGGGTCCCGGAGCTCGGCCAGGGCCTTGAGCGCCGCGACGCGATCGGTGCCTCGGGTCGCCGCGAAGCGCTTGACGATGATCTGCTCGGTGGCGCTGGCGCTGGCCGGGTCGAGCTTGAGCAGCGCGCGGGCCGCGTAGACCGAAGCTCCGAGGTGCCTGCCGTTCAGGGCGGTGGTCAGCGGTGCCCGGGTCTGTTCGATCGGGAAGCGCACGAGCGCCCAGCTGGCGTTGTGCTGCACGGACCACACGGCGTCGCCCAGCGCGCCCACGAGGGCCGGCACCGCGCCGGCGGACTTCGGCGCCATGCGCCCCAAGGCCCACGCCGAGTGGCCACGGACGTCCTGGTCAGCGTGCTTCAGCGCCTGCACGAGCTCGGCCTCGATCGCCGCGGAGTGCGTCGCCGCCTTGCCGTACGCTTCGATCTTCTTTCGCATCGCCGTGACCGCGTCCGTGGGCGCGGCGACGGCAGGGAGCTTCGGCTGGGCCTCGGGCTTGACGGCCGGCCTGGCGGCCGGCTTGGCTGCGGCGGCCTCGGTCTTTGGCGTCGCTGCCGGCGCAGGCGTGGGCGCCGAGGCTTTGGGGGTCGACAGGGTGTCGTAGACCAGGGCGCCAGCGGCGGCGGTCAGCACCAGGGCGACGACGATGGCGGGGGCCTTTCGCATCCGAGCTCCAGAGGGTTGGGGACGAGCGAGACGCCCCTGAGCGAGCGACCGCCGATGACGCGCGGGCGCGTCTTCACGCACGGGCGCGTCGGGGTCGTGTGGTGGTGGGCCAAACGGCCGAAGCCGGACCGCGCGCGTGCGCGGCCCGGCTTCGGTCCGTAGCGTCCTGCGAGCAGGAGCTCTTGGCTACTTCTTCTTGCCCTTGCCCTTGCTGTTGCCGGGCTCGACGGTCTGCTCATTCTTGATGGTCTCGGTGCCGGCGGGCTCGCCGTCATCGTTACCCTGAGCGCTCGGGCTGCAGCCCTCGGCGCCGTTGCCGCCGCCGTTGTTGCAGCCACCCTTGTCGTTGCCGCCGCCGCCGGTGCCACCGTTGCCGGGGTTGGCCACGGTGAACTCGCAGGTGGTGCTGGTCTTGTTGCCAGCGCCGTCCGTCACGGTGACCGTCCAGGTGTGGGTCGTGCCCACGCCCGCGCTGTCGCCGATCGAGATGGTCGCACCGTTGATGGTGGTGTCGGTGTTGGCCGTCTTGTCCTTGCCGTTCTTGCTGGCCGAGTAGCCGCTGATGGCCACGTTGGACACCGAGCAGTTGTCGCCGCCGGTGGCGGTGAGCGACACGGCGCCGTCGCCCCAGCTCGGAGGCGTGAAGCCGTCAGCCGGGATGTTGCAGGCCGCGGTCGGCGCGGCGGCGTCCACCACGGTCACCTTGGTCTGGCAGGTGTCGAACTCGCCGGCGAGGTCGGTGATCTTCAGGTCCACCGTGGTCTGGCCGAGGCCGATCGACGCGTTGGCGGCGGGCGACTGGGTGATCGAGGCGATGTCCGCCGCGCCGTCAGGGTCGCTGCTGCCGTCGTTGACCGAGGGCACCGCGGCGGCGCACTGAGCGTCGGCGTTGAGGGTGACGTCAGCGATGCACGCGGCGACCGGCGGCTCGTTGGCGGTGGGCAGCTCGATGCTGCAGTCGCCGTTGTCGTTCGGCTGGACCACGACCGTGCCGCCGTCCTTGATGCTGAACTCGATCGACAGGAAGAAGCCCTTCACGCCGGCCGGGACCGTGCCGCAGAGCTGCGTGCCGTTGACCGTGAGCGGCATCGCGACCGCGTTGGCGAACTCGAGGCCAGCCTCGGTGTCGGCCGCGGCGATGGCCACGGTGACCGCGCCACCACCGTCGAAGCAGAGCTCAGCGCCCTCCCAGTCGTGGCCGAACTGCGGCGCCTCGGAGATGAAGACCAGCTTGCCGGTCGGGTCGGTGTACTGCAGGCCAATGCCGCTGGCGTCACTGTAGGTGTAGGGCAGGCGACCCACCGGGACCTGCACGCTGTACGAGCCGTCGGAGAGGTACTTGCAGACGCGGTTGTCGCTCACCGACACGACCCAGATGTCGTTGTTGGCGTCGATGATGGCGCCACGCTGGCCGCCGTTCTGGCAGCCGGCCGGCGGGGTGCGGGTCCAGACCACGGAGCCGTCGACGCGGACCTTGGTCGCGCCGCGGGTGCCCCAGCCGTACGCGCCGCTGATGACGACGTCGCCAGCGGTGTCGAAGGACACGCCGTAGGCCGAGTAGCCGTAGCCGAGGGCGTAGCTGCCGGAGAGCGTGTCGGGGTTGAAGCGCATGAAGCCGCGGTTCGAGTGGTTCGCGGTGACGACCCAGTCGGTGCCGGCCGGGTCACGGCCGAGCGAGATGCCGTAGCCGTGGGTCACGTAGAAGTTGGCCAGGGTGCCGGAGGGGTTCGTCGTGTCGAAGCGACGGCTCCAGCCGCTGCCCAGGATGGCGGTGAAGAGGCGGTTCTTGCTGTCCACGACCGCGCCGTAGGGGCGCACACCGACGCTCCAGTGACCAAGCGTGGCGCCCGTCGTGGCGTCCATCTTGTAGAAGCGGTACGTGTTGTACATGCCGATCCACAGGGCGCCGTCCTTGTCGATGGCGAGGGCGCGGGCGACCTCGTTGTAACCACCCACGCGGCGGATCCACACGACGCGCTCGTCGCGGATCTCGTTGTCGTCGATGATGCCGTTCCCGTTGTCGTCGATGATCGGGTACATCTCGTCGGACGTGATCTTGCCGTCGCCGTTGAAGTCCTGCGAGGTGTCGCACGTGCCGTTGTTGTTGCGGTCGATGCAGCCGACCGACAGCACCTTCATCACCTCAGCGACGCGGTTGAAGCCGCGGTTGGCGATGTAGGCGTGGCCGTTGAAGTCCACCGCGGAGCGCGAGGGCGCGGGACCGGCCCAGGCGCTGTGGCTCGGCAGGGGCGTGCCGTTGCCGCCGATGCCGCCGGACCAGAAGGCCGAGGAGTAGCGGGCCGACTCGCGGTTCTGCGCCGTGTCGATCTTCGACACGGTGTCCTCGCCGGCGTTGGCGACCCACAGGAGCGCGGAGACCTCGACCTTCGCGCTGACCGTGTACACACCGTCGTTCTCGTCGACACCCTGCGTTGTCGTCGGCGTCGGACAGTCCGCGAACGCCGACATGGGCGCCACGACGAGTCCAGCTGCGATCAGCAGCCCAACAAGCCTCTTCATGGTTTTTTTCCTCGTGCCTGGCGGGACAAAGTTCGCCCCCCGCGGCGGCAGCGGTGTCGGGTGTCGACGCTCCGCCCGGAGCACGACGGTGCAGGTTACTGGCCAAGAGCGGTCCACCTGCTTAGGACCCGTGGATTCGCAAGGCGCGAAGCCTTGCTCAACGCGAGAGTGATCGCTAGGGGCACTTGCCTGTGTGGGCCAAAAAAGACGCGCCGACCTGTGAGAGAGTGTGTGGGCGCGCGCGGCAGCGGGTCCTGTGCTATGGGCACGGCACGGGGGCGACGGGCCCGGGCGGCCAGCGCGCCGGGTCGACAGACGCCCGCAGCTGAGACCACGCCGACACGCCGAGGGTGCCATGGGGTTGTTCGAACGCTATCTGTCGGTGTGGGTCGGCCTCGCCATCCTCGCGGGGGTCGGCCTCGGCCTGGTGGTCCCCGGCGTCTTTCAGGCGGTCGCGGCGGTGTCCTGGGCCCAGGTCAACCTGGTGGTGGCGGTGCTGATCTGGCTGATGGTCTACCCGATGATGCTCAAGGTGGACCCGGGCTGCCTGCGCGACGTCGGCCGCAAGCCCAAGGGCCTGGCGCTGACGCTCACGGTCAACTGGCTCGTCAAGCCCTTCACCATGGCGGCGCTGGGGGTGCTCTTCTTCGAGCACCTCTTCGTCGAGCTGGTGCCGGCGGCGGACGCGCAGCAGTACATCGCTGGGATGATCCTGCTGGGGGTCGCGCCCTGCACGGCCATGGTCTTCGTGTGGAGCCACCTGACCCGGGGCGATCCGAACTACACGCTGGTACAGGTGTCGATCAACGACCTGATCATGGTGGTGGCCTTCGCGCCGATCGCCGCCCTGCTGCTCGGCGTCACGGACGTGGTGGTGCCGTGGCAGACGCTCATCGCCTCGGTGGCGCTCTTCATCATCGTGCCGCTCGCGGCGGGGATCTTGACCCAGAAGAAGCTCAACAGCGCGCGGCTGGCGAGGCTGGACAAGGCGCTCAAGCCCTCGTCGATCGCCGGGCTGCTGCTGACGGTGGTGCTGCTCTTTGGCTTTCAGGCCGAGACGATCGTGGCGCAGCCGGCCCGCGTCGGGTTGATCGCCGTGCCGCTGTTGATCCAGAGCTACGGCATCTTCGCGCTGGCCTACGGCATGGCGAAGGTCCTGGGCCTGCCCCACAGCGTGGCGGCGCCCGCGGCGATGATCGGCACGTCCAACTTCTTCGAGCTGGCGGTGGCGGTGGCCATCAGCCTCTTCGGGCTCTCGTCGGGGGCCGCGCTGGCCACGGTGGTCGGCGTGCTCATCGAGGTGCCGGTGATGCTCTCGCTCGTCGCCTTCGCCAACCGCACACGCGGCTTCTTCCCCGAAGATGCGGCGTCGGCGCAGGTCGGCGGGTAGGCGGCGAGGCGTGGGCCGTGGGCGGCCCGGAGGTGACCGACATGGCGGCGTTCAAGCACGTGCTCTTCCTCTGCGTGGCCAACTCAGCCCGGTCGCAGATGGCCGAGGGGTTGGCCCGCGCGCGGTGGGGTGGCCGCGTCGTGGTGTCGTCTGCCGGCTCGCGCCCGACGCGGGTGAACCCGCTCGCTGTGGCGGCGATGGCGGAGCTGGGCGTCGACCTCAGCGTTCAGCGCTCGCAGTCCATCGCGGAGGTGCTCGAGGCGAGCCACGGGGCGCCGCCGGTGGACCTGATCGTGACCCTGTGCGCCGAGGAGGTGTGTCCGACCGCGGTGGGGACGACGCAGGGTGAGGTCTCGTTGGCCACGGTGCGCAGGCTGCATTGGCCCCTGCAGGACCCCGATCGTGGCGACGCGCCGCTGAGCCACGCTGAGCGCCTGCACCACTTTCGCGTCGCGCGGGACGCCATCGCGGCGCGGCTGGCTGCGCTCGACGACGCTTGATCCTTGCCCTCGGCGGTGGTGGAGTCGCGGCCCCATCGGAGGCCTGTCCATGACCCACGCCACGCCAAGCCCGCTGCAGCGGCCCTTCGCCATCGGCGACCGCACGGTCGGCCCCGGGCACCCCTGCTACCTCATCGCCGAGGCCGGGAGTAACCACGGCGGCAGCCTGGACACCGCCCTCGCGCTGGTCGACGCCGCCGCCGACGCGGGCGCGGACGCGGTGAAGTTCCAGACCTTTCAGGCGAAGCGCCTCTACGCCAAGAGCGCCGGGCAGAGCGACTATCTGGGCGACGAGCGGTCGATCTTCGACATCATCCAGGCCATGGAGATGCCGGAGTCCTGGCTGCCGACCCTGGCGGCGCGCGCGGCGGAGCGCGGCCTTGGCTTCCTGTCGACGCCCTTTCACGAAGAGGCGGTGGCGCTGCTCGACCCCTTTGTCCAGGCGTGGAAGATCGCCAGCTACGAGCTGACCCACCACCCGCTGCTCGAGGCGGTGGCGGCCACAGGCAAGCCGGTGATCCTGAGCACGGGCGCGGCGACGGTGGGCGAGGTGGCCGACGCGGTGGCCGTGCTCGAGCGGGCCGGGTGCGCCGGGCTGGTGCTGCTGCAGTGCACCGCGTCCTACCCCGCGCCGCTGGGCAGCGTGAACGTGGCGGCGCTGGTGGACCTGCGTGAGCGCTTTGGCGTGTCCACGGGGCTCTCGGACCACAGCCGTGACCCGGTGGTGGCGCCGATGACGGCGGCGGCGCTGGGCGCGGTGGTGGTCGAGAAGCACTTCACCCTGTCGAACCGCCTGCCCGGGCCCGACAACCCCTTTGCCGTGGAGCCCCACGAGCTCGCGCGGCTGGTGAAGCGGGTGCGGGACGTCGAGACGGCCCGCGGCTCCGGCAAGAAGGCCGTCGACGCCAGCGCGATCGATCCGGCTGAAGAGGAGCTGCGCGCCTTCGCGCGGCGCACCCTGTTCACGACGCGGCCGGTGCGCGCGGGCGAGGGCTTCACCCGCGACAACGTCGACGCCCTTCGCCGCGGCAAGCGCGACGCCGGGTTGCCGCCGTCCGCGCTGCCCGAGGTGTTGGGCTGCGCGGCCGCGCGGGACCTGCCCGCTGAGGCGGTGCTCACGGCCGCCGACGTGGCGGGCTACTCGGGGCGCTGACCCCCGGAGGGCGCCCCGGGGTGCCTCGGCGTGCTCAGGCTCGTCCGTCCAACGTGCCCGTCTCCGTGGCCGCCGTCTCCAGGGCCGCCGCGACCGTGGCGCAGAGCCGCACCAGCCGCACCAGCTCGGCGCCGCTCGCGACCATGCCGGTGAAGGTGCGCGGCTGCAGCCGGATCACCGCGCCCTCCACGCGTCCGCCGGCATCCACAAGCGTGCGCACGTGGGCGGCTAGATCCGCGTCGGAGCTCAGCCGCCGCCGCAGCGCTGCGGAGACGCCCTCGCACTGCAGGGTCAGGCCGGCGACGTCGAGCTCGCCGACCTCCGGCGCCGCGGCGCTGTAGTCGTGGGCCAGCTGCGCACGCGGCCTGCGACGCTTGGGGCCGAGGTAGGTCCCCAGGTGCGTGCTCAGGTCGACCTGCAGGAGCATCGACTCGGAGTCTCCGCCCCCGCTGCGGGTCTTGGAGCGGATCTCGAGGCGAAAGTCGCGCCCGTCCACGTCGCCACGGACCTCCCGCGCGGCGGGGACGAAGGTGCCGCGAAAGGTGCGCGCGACGTGGTCCAGGGCCGACGCGTAGACGCGCTTGCGGCGCCACACATAGGCCGCGGCGCCGAGCATGAGGCCGCCGGCGAGCGCGAAGCTGGTCCAGTCGTGGGTCATGGGCGTGGCCTGCGCTTGGGTGTGCCGGGGGGAGACGCCTACGAGTATGGCGCACGCCCCCAACTTCTTGCACGTGTGGCCCCGGGGTGGTGGAGTCGGCGCCAGCCCGAGCGGCGTGAGCCCTTGGGGGCCGCGCGCGCGGGCACGACCGGTGCTCCCGGAGCACCCTGAGCGCCGCCGGCCTCACGGCGCTCGCTCCCAGGGTGTCCCCGCGCCGCTGCGCCCCACATCGAGACCGCCGTGACCGACCTGCTCCTCCGTCCCGCCACCGCCGCCGACGCCGAGCGTGTCTTCGCCTGGGCCAACGACCCGGTGACCCGCGCGGCGTCGTTCACCTCTGCGCCGATCCCTTGGGACACGCACCGCGCGTGGTTCGCCGCCTCGCTGGCGAACCCGGAGCGGCACCTGCTGATCGCCGAAGATCCTGAGGTCAGAGCGACCACCCCCGCCGCGGACGCCGCCTGCGCCTTCCTGCGCCTCGACCTGGCCGACGCGCAGGACCGCGGCGACGCGGTCGCGCCCGACACGCCCGCGGCGGTCATCTCGATCAACGTCGCGCCTGCGGCGCGCGGCCAGGGCGTCGGGCGTCGGGCGCTCGCGGCGGCCTCCGCGACGGCCCAGCGCCTCGGGTTTCGCGCGGTGATCGCGTGGATCCGGCCCCGTAACCAGGCGAGCGTGCGCGCGTTCACCGCGGTGGGCTACGCGCCGGCGGGCCAGGACGCCATGGCGGGCGAGCCTGCGCTGCGCTTCGTGTGCTCGCTGCCGGTCACGCCCGCAGGCCCTCGCGCATGACCGAGCCCACGCCGCCACGCGCCCCCGGGCAACCGCAGGCGCCGCCCCCCGAGAGCGCGGCCGCGCGCCTGCGGCGGCTGGCCAAGAACAGCGGCATCTACGCCCTCGGCGACATCGGCATCAAGCTGATGACCGCGCTGCTCGCGCCGATCTACACCGTGCTGCTCGCGCCGGAGGACTTCGGCGTGTGGGGCCTCGGCAGCATGCTGATGACCGGGCTCATGCTCGCGTTCAACCCGGCGCTCCACGGCGCGGTGACACGTTTTTACTTCGACCACGAGCACGACGAGGCCGAGCGTCGTCGCTTCCAGGGCACCATCGTCACCTTCCTGCTGGCGTGGTCGGTGCTGCTGGCCGGGGCGCTGCTGCTGGTGGGGCCCTGGCTCTTCGGCCAGCTCTTCGACGGCCTCGACTTCATGCCCTACGGGCTCTTCATCGTCGCGACGTGCGTGCTCTCCACCGTCGGCGTGGTCCCGCGCGCGACCTGGACGGCCTCGGAAGACGCGAGCCGCCTCGTGGGCATCAACGGCCTCAGCACCGCCACCAACCTGGCCGTCGCCATCGGCCTGGTGGTGCTCTTGAAGGTCGGCGTCGTCGGCCTCTTCGCCGCCCGCCTCGCCGCCGTGGCCGTGATCACGTGGCCCTTCGTGGGCTTCCTGCGGCGACATGTCCGCTTCGTCTTCGACGCCAAGATGCTGGGCGCCGCGCTGGCCTTCAGCCTGCCCCTGGTGCCGCACCTGCTGGCCCACTGGATCCTGGCGATGAGCGACCGCTACCTCATCGAGCGGACGCTCGGCATCGGGCTCGTGGGCATCTACGCCAGCGGCTACGTGTTCATCGACGCCGTCAACATGGTGGCTGGCGCCATGAACCGGGCGTGGGTGCCGCAGTTCACCCGGGCCTACGGTGACCCTGAGCAGCACGCGTTCATCGCCCGCACGGTGACCTACTTCATGCTCGGGCTCTTCGCTGTGGTGCTGGCCCTGGCCGCGCTCTCGCCGAGCCTGATCCGGCTGCTCTTCGACGCGCGCTACCACGACGCCGCGCCGCTGACGCCGGTGTTGGTGCTCGGCGGCCTCTTCCAGGGGACCTACTACCTCTTTGTGGCGGTGCTCTTCTTCCACAAGAAGAACCGCGTGGTGCCCGTGCTGACGGTCATCGCCGGTGTGACCAACGTGGTGCTGACCCTGTGGTGGCTGCCGCTGCTGGGCCTGATCGGCGCGGCCTGGGCGACCTTGGTCGGCTACCTGGTGCTGACCGTCGGCATGGCGCTGGCGGCGCGCGCGCTGGGGGGGCTGCCCATGGAGCGGCGCCGGCTGGGGCTCGTGGTGCTGTGGGCGAGCGCGCTTGGGGCGGCGCTGTGGGCTCTGGGCGACGTCTGGCCCGCGCCGGTCGAGCTCGCGGCCCGCGCGGCCTGCCTGGCCTTGGGCTTCGCGCTGCTGTGGTGGGTGCCGCTGTGGGACGAGGGCGAGCGCACCTGGCTGCGGCGGCAGGCGCGCAAGGTGCTGCGGCGGGGCTGAGGCCGTCCGCGGCGATGACGACCGGGATCGGCTGCGCGGCGGGCGCGACGCTCAGCGGCTGGGCAGCACCCCCAGCGGCAGGCCCTCGTCGTCGTAGGCCACCTCCGCGTCCGCCTGCCACACCTCGGCGACCAGGGCGCGGTTGAGCACGTCTGCCGGGGCGCCGTCTGCGACCAGCGCGCCGTCGCGCAGCACCAGGGCGCGGTCCGCGTGGCGCAGCGCCTGGCCCAGGTCGTGGAGCACCGCCACCACGCCCACCCCCGACGCGGCTAGGGTCGACAGCAGCCGCAGCACCCGCTCCGCCTGGGCCAGGTCGAGGGCGGCCGTGGGCTCGTCGAGCAGCAGCCAGCCCCCCTCGGGTGGCAGCTGCGCTAAAGCCCGCGCGAGGTGCACACGCGCGGCCTCGCCGCCGCTCAGGGTCGGCAGACGCCGCGCCGCCAGGTGCGTCGCGCCGACCCGCGCCAGCGCGGCCTCCGCTGCGTCGTGATCGGGCGCGGTCAGCCCGCGCCAGGGCAGGCGGCCCAGCCCGACCAGCTCCCACGCCGCCAGCGCGAAGCCGGCCGTCGGCCGCTGCGGCACCACGGCGCGGGCGCGGGCCAGCTCCCCAGGGTCCCAGTCGGCGAGCCGTCGTCCCCCCAGGGTGACCGCGCCCGAGCGCTCGCCCACCGTCGGCTCACCTGCCAGCGCGCGCAGCCAGGTGGACTTGCCCGCGCCGTTGGGGCCGAGCACGACCGAGAACGTCGCCGGAGTCAGCGACACGCTGACGTCTCGCAGCAGCGGCGTCGCGCCCACGCGCTCACTCAGGCCAGCACAGGCGAGGGACAGGGTCACGCCAGCTCCCCGTCACGCGCACGCGCCACCAGCCACAGGAAGAAGGGCGCGCCGAGCAGGCTCGTCAGCACCCCGACGGGGAGCTCCGAGGGCGGCAGGGCGACGCGCGCGACGACGTCGGCGGCCACGAGCAGGCCCGCCCCGCCGAGCGCGGCCAGGGGCAGCAGCGCGCGGTGCCGCGGCCCGACCAGCAGGCGCAGCGTGTGCGGCACCACCAGCCCGACGAAGCCGATGATCCCGGTCGCTGCGACCACCGCGCCGACCCCGAGCGCGACCCACAGCGTGGTCTCGCGGAGCAGACGGGCGGGGTCGACGCCGAGCTGACGGGCCCCGTCCTCGCCCAGCAGCAGCGCGTCCAGGGGCTCGCGCAGGCGCCACAGCCCCACCAGCGCCAGGCCAGCGGCCGCCGTGGGCGGACCGACCGTGGCCCAGGTGGTGCCTGAGAGGCTGCCCAGCATCCACCCCGTGAGCGCGCGGAGGCCTTGGCTGTCGGCCAGGTGGAGCGCGACCCCCACCAGCGCGCCGGCCAGGGCGTTCAGCGCGACGCCGGCGAGCAGCATGCGCGCGACGTTGGGGCGGCCCCCCCGTCGGCCGATGCGCAGCAGCAGCGCAGCGGCGGCCACCGCGCCAGCGAAGGCGAGGGCTGGCCCAGCCACGGCCGCCCCCGCGCCGCCCGCCGCCGCGCCGCCGGACATGGCGGGGCCGGCCCCCCACGCGCGGAGACCCAGAGGCAGCAGCACCGTCGCGGTGGCCGCGCCGACCGCGCCGCCAGCGGACACGCCGACGAGGGCTGGGTCCGCCAGGGGGTTGCGAAACAGGGCTTGCAGCGCCACGCCGCCCGCCGCCAGGGCCGCCCCGCCGACGGCCGCGAGGACCAGGCGCGGCGCGCGCAGGGCGGTCACGATGGCGGCGTGCGTCGGGTCACCGGCGCCGCTCAGCGCCCGCCACAGCTCGCCGGGGGTCAGCGCGACCGCCCCCAAGCTCAGCTCGGCCCAGGCGGCGAGGCCCAGCCCGGCCAGCAGGGCGGCCAACACGAGGTGGCGTCGGCCCCGCTGCCGCCGAGCCAGCAGCGCCACAGGCGAGGCGGCGGCGACCGGCTCGCTCACGCGCGCCCCAGCATGCGACGCACGCGGCCCAAGACGCGGCCCGGCGCGCCGCGCAGCTCCTCGGCGACGGCCACGTCTTCCCCGAAGACCCCGGGCCACAGCGCCAGCCCGCCCAAGATCACCAGCGTGCCGACGCCGCAGAGGGCGAGCGGCCCCAGCACCCCGAGGAACACCAGGTGCGGCGCGAGGACGTGGATGCCCGCGCCCACCGGCAGCGCGACGACCGCGGTGCACAGCACGACCCGGCCGATGCCGCGCGAGGCCTCCGGCCCGAGCTCGGCGCGGATGGCCACCTGACCCACGGCGAGGGCCAGCCAGCCGCAGAGGTACGAGAGCGCCGCGCCCGACACGCCGAGGGCGCCCGTGAGCGGCAGGAGCAGGGCGGTGTTGATGACGACGTGGGTGGTCTCGAGCGCGAACACCGCCCGCGAGCGGCCCAGGCCCAGGAGCGCCTGGACAAAGCCGACCCCCGCGCCGCTGATGCCGAAGGCCACCGCCGCGATGACCATGGGCTGCCAGGCGTGGGCGGCGAACTCGGGGCCGATCCACGCGGTGATGAAGGGCTTGGCGGCGGCGCCCAGGGGCAGCGAGAGCGCGAGCGCCACCGGGATCAACGCCTTCTGCGCCTGGCGGTAGGTGGTGACCACGGCCGCCTTGTCGCCGGAGCCCGAGAGCCGCGCGATGCGGGGGAAGAGGATGGCGGAGGCCGTCCCGAGCAGGCGCTGGATCTTCTGCAGGAGCGAGAAGGGGGTCGAGAACCAGGCCAGCTGCTTGGTGCCGAGGGTGCCGGCGAGCACGAACTTGCCGATCTCCTGGCCCACCGTGCCGGCGATGCGGGAGAGCAGCTGAAAGGAGGCGAACTGCCAGAGCGTCCGTACGACCGCGACCTGGGGACGCGCCCAGCGCGTGCGCTCCCGGTCGAGGCGGTAGGTGAGCGCCGCCAGCGCGAGGGCCGTGGCCACCGACCCGGCGAGGTTGAACGCCAGCGCGCCGATGAGGTCGCCCTGCGAGCCGCGCCAGAAGGTGCCCAGCGTGGCGCACACGGTCACCGCGATGCCGACCTTGCTCTGCAGGTCGAAGCGCTCGGCGGCGCGGACGAAGGACATGTAAGGCGTCATGCCCAGGTTGAAGAAGAGCCCGATGGCCGCCAGACGCACGCAGGTCAGCGCCTCGGCCTGCTCGCCGGGGGCGATCTTGAACAGCCGCTCCACCGCCAGCGGGGCACCCACGAGGATGACGCCGGCGCCGAGCGAGGCGAGCCCGGTGAAGAGCACCAGCAGGGTCGAGAACACCGCCCGTGCGCGGGGCACGTCCTCGTCGACCCGGGCGCGACTCAGCTCGTGCACCGCCGCCGCCGCCAGGCCCAGCTCCAGCACGGAGAGGAAGCCGATGGTGGTCATGCACAGCAGGAAGAGGCCGTAGCGCGACGCGCCCAAGCCGCGGATGACCCAGGGCGTGAGGAAGAGCGAGGCCGCCGCCGGAAAGGCGAAGCCCAAGAGCGACCAGACCACTTGTCGACGGGTTTCGGAGGCGCTCATGGGGGCTCGGGAGCGCGTGGGCGCAGGGAAGGGCTGGCGCGGAGGCAGGCTGCGCAGGGGCGCGCGAGTATTCCACCCGTACCGAATGTGGTAAAGCGCGGCACACGCTCCGGTGGACCGACCAGCTCGCGGCGTGACCCATGTCAGGCGCCGACGGGCTCGGGAGTGGCCGGGGTCGACGGCGCCCCCAGCTCCGACGGTGACGCGACGGACCCGGACTGCGTAGAGGCCCCCAATGAGCGCTCCCACCCCCGACGAGGCCCCGGTTCAGCGCGAGGCCATGACCCTCACCGCCGTGGTGTTCACGTACAACTACGGACACTTTCTCGGAAAGCTGCTCGACACGATCTTCGCCCAGACACGCCGGCCCGACCGCATCGTGGTCAGCGACGACTGCTCGCCGAACGACAGCGAGGAGGACCTGCGGGCGCTCTGCGCGCGCTACGAGGGCGTCACCTTCATCCGCAACCCCGTCAACCTCGGCAACGTCGCGCACTACCGGGCCCGGCTGAGCGAGGTCGAGACGGACGCGTACCTGCTGCTCTCCGCCGACGACTATCTCGTGGACCCGAACTTCTTCGCCCGTGCGCTGGAGGTGATGACGGACCACCCCGAGATCATCGCGGCCTATGGCCATCACCGCGCGGTGGACAAGGACGGCAACGTGCTCGGCAAGGTCGTGCCGGCGACGGACCGGAGCTGGACGCGATTCGCCGGCCCGGAGCTCCGGCGTGAGCTGGCGCTGGCCAACCCGGTGCCGGCGGTGTGTACCGTGATCCGCACCGCCCTCCACGAGCGGGTGCCGCCTTTTCCCCTCGGTCACGGGCACGCCTGCGACTGGCAGCAGTGGTACGTGTTCACCTACTACGGGGACTTCGCCCGGCTCGAGCTCATCGGCGCGGACTATCGCATCCACGGCGACAACATGAGCGTCGCCTACGAGGGCGGCAGCGACTACGCCGACCAGATGCGGGCGGCCTACGCGCAGGTCATGGACTGGCCGGACGTCACCGACGAGGACCGGGCGCGGCTCGAGGTCGGGCTGGCGCGCCGGGTCCTGCACGCGGCGCCCCTGCGGCACCTGCCGGAAGAGCTGGCGGCCCACGCGCGGCAGCCGGGCATCGCGCCCATCGCGGGTGAGGTGCTGCTGACCCGGGTCGCGCGGGTGGCGGACCGCCTGGCGGCCAAGCTGCGGCAGCGCTCCTTCGACGCCGAGTAGCGCGGGGCGCCGGTGCGCCTCAGCCCTCCGGCTCCAGCAGGGCGGCGAGGCGCTTGACCTCCGCCTCCAGGGCCTCGATGCGAGACTGCTGCTGCCACGGGGTCGACCCGAGCGACGCGCGCACGGACTTGATCAGGCTCGCGGCGGCGCGCGGCGCTTTGCCGGGGCGCTGCACGGTGTGGAGCCGCAGCGTGCCGTCGCCGGTGAGCACGTCGACCCAGCCGGCGTCGGCGTCACGGCCGACGATGCGACCGGGGACGCGGCCCACCCATCGGCGCGGCGTGGGCGCGGGCTCCGCGCGGTGGACCAGCAGCGTGCGGCCGCGCCAGGTGGTCGACGCGCAGGGCCAGGGTGGCGCCAGGGCGCGGATCTGCCGGTCGAGCGCCGCCGTGTCCTGGCGCCAGTCGAGCCAGCCGTCGTCGGTGATGCGGGCGCACCCGTAGGTGGCGTCGGTGTCGTCTTGCGGGGTGCGGGGCGCGCCGCCCGCCGCCTCCAGGGCGAGGCTCTCCACGATGACCCGCACCGTGGCGTCGCACACGCCGCGGTACACGGTCGGCGCGTCGTCACGCGGGCCGATGGGCACCGACGCGCGGGCGATGACGTCGCCGGCGTCCATCTCCTCGGAGAGCACGAAGAGGGTCACCGCCGCCTCCGCCTCGCCGTTGAGGATGGCCCAGTTCATCGGCGCGAAGCCGCGGTAGGCGGGCAGCGGCGAGTCGTGCACGGTCCAGCAGCCGCGCGGCACCGCGGTCCACACCTCGTCTGGCAGCAGGATGCGCACGCCGACCAACACGGCCAGGTCGGCCTGCCACTCGTCGAGGATGAGCGCGCGGTAGTCGCGGTCCTTCATCCACTGGGTCTCGACCAGCGGCACGTCGTGGGCCGCCGCGAGCGCCGCGATCTGGCCCTCGAAGCGGTCGGTCTCGTTGGGGAACTGGGCCAGGCTGACGACGCCCACCAGCTCGTGAGCCCCCGCTGCGGCGCGCTCGGCCAGGGCCTCCAGGGTCAGGTAGCCGCGGCGCGTGGAGCCGATGAAGACGATGCGCAAGGGAGGCCTCCAGTGGGGTCCACCCGCACCCGGGCCGTGGGGACCGGTGCCGCAGGTGTGGCGTGCGCCGCGCTCAGAGCAGCGCGTGGACCGCCGCGACGACCTGGGCCTGCTCGTCCTCGGTCATCAGGTGGTAGAGCGGCAGGACGAAGCTCTCGTCGGTCCAGCGGTCGCTCTCCGGCAGGGCGCCGGGCGCGGCCTGTGGGTGGCCCTCGTAGGCCGGCTCGCGGTGGGCGGCCATGATGCCGCGCTTGCCGCCGATGCCCTTCTCTTTCAGGCCCTGCAGCAGCGCGTCCCGGCGCTCGCGGCCCCCCTCGAGCAGCTTGACGCAGAAGCTCTGGTAGTTGGTCGTGCCGTAGCTGGGGTCGGTGGGCAGGGCCAGGTCGCCGCGGCCGCTGAAGGCGTCTCGGTAGCGCCCCGCGAGCTCACGGCGCCGAGCGACCACGGCGTCGAGCTTGCCGAGCTGCACCAGCCCCACCGCCGCCTGGATGTCGGTCATGCGGTAGTTGTAGCCCACCTCGGTGTACTGCTCGAAGATGAACTTGTCGCTCTGGTGGCGGACCACGTCGTTCACGCTCATGGCGTGCTGCCGCAGGATGCGCAGGCGGTCGGCCGACTCGGCGTCCTGGCACATGACCATGCCGCCCTCGCCGGTGGTGATGACCTTGCGCGGGTGGAAGCTGTAGACCACGAAGGGGCTGTGCGCGCCGATCTCAGCGCCCTTGTAGGTGGAGCCGATGGCGCAGGCCGCGTCCTCCACCAGCGTGGCGCCGGCCTGGTCACACACCGCGCGGATGGCGTCGATGTCCGCGGGCATGCCGACCTGGTGGACCAGCATGACCGCCTTGGTCTTGGCGCTGATCTGCGCTGCCACGGTCTCGGCGGTGATGTTCTGGGTCACCGGGCAGACGTCGGCGAAGACCACGGTGCCGCCGCAGTACTTCACGGCGTTGGCCGTGGCGATGAACGAGAGGCTGGGCACGATGACCTCGTCGCCCGGCCCCACGCCAGCGCCGATGAGCGCGAGGTGGAGGCCCGTGGTGCACGACGACACCGCGAGGCCGGCGGTGGCGCCCACACGGGCCGCGACGGCGTCCTCGAACTGCTTGACCCGGGGGCCCTGCGCGACCCACCCGCTGAGGATGGCCTCGCGAGCGGCGGCCGCCTCGTCCTCGCCCAGCCAGGGCTTGATGATCGGGATCATGGCGCACTCCGTGCCGGGCTCGGCCGGCGTGCTGTGGGGGCCCGCGGCCGGGGCTACTGCGCGGCCTGCTCGGCGGCGACGCGCTCGATCTCGGCCTCGCGCCAGGCGACAAAGCCGGCCAGCCCGTCCGCCAGCGTGGTCTCGGCGCGGAAGCCGAGGTCCCGCTGGGCGTTCTCGATGACGGCGAGGCGGCGGACCACCTCGACCCCGCGGCGCTCGTCGGGCAGCGGGATGAACTTGGGCTCCACGTCCGGCGAGCCGTGCGCGACGCACAGGGCCTTGCAGAGCTCCTTGAGGCTGGTCTCCTCGCCGCGCGCGACGTTGTAGTAGGCGTCGGCCACGGGGGCCTTGGCGGCGAGGATGTTCGAGCGCGCGATGTCGGAGATGTAGACGAAGTCCATGGTCTGGTCGCCGGTCCCGTAGATCACCGGCGCCTTGCCCTCGTCGAGCAGGTCCAGCCACCGCACCAGCACCTCGGTGTAGACGCCGTGCACGTCCATGCGCGGGCCGTAGACGTTGAAGTAGCGCAGGCCGACGAAGGGCAGGCCATACATCTCGTTGAAGGCCCGCATCATCTGCTCGTTGGCCACCTTGCAGGCGCCGTACATGGTGCGGTTGTTGAACAGGTGGTGCATCTCGTCGGTGGGGAAGACGTCGGCGGGGCCGTAGACCGACGCGGTCGACGCGGCCACCAGCTTCTTCACGCCGTGCTTGACGCAGGCCTCCATGACGTTGAGCGACCCGCCCGCGAGCACGTCGAAGGCGACGCGAGGCTCCTTGGCGCAGCGGGTGATGCGGATCGCAGCCTGGTGGAAGACCACGTCGCAGCCCGCCACGGCGGCGTCCACCGTCGCCTGGTCGCGCAGGTCGCCCTCGATGACCTTGATCTTCTCCGGCGCCTTGGCGAGGGCCTCGCGCAGGTTGGCCAGCGTGCCGCGGCTGAAGTCGTCGAGGATGCGCACCTCAGCGACGTCCTCCGCCAGCAGCAGGTCGGTGATGTGCGAGCCGATGAGCCCGGCGCCGCCAGTGATGAGGGTGACCTGACCCTTGAGGGGCTGAGCGTAGGCGTCGTCGCGCTTCATGGGGGGCTCCAGATGGGAGGGGAGGGGGACGGGAGCCGCGGCGCGCGCTCGCGCCGTCGGGCTGTGCGGCCTGAGGGGGCCTGGCCACGCGAGGGGCGCGCGACCCGCGGGGATCTAGCCGTTGACGACGCGGTCGAGCGTCGCGCAGACGTGGTCGATCTGCGCCTCGGTCAGCTCGGCGAACATCGGCAGGCTGAGGCAGTGGCTCGCGTTGTACTCGGCGTTGGGGAAGTCCCCCGCCTTGTGTCCGAGCTCGGCGTAGGCCGGCTGCAGATGGACCGGCGTCGGGTAGTGCAGGCCGGCGCCAATGTCGGCCGCCCACAGCGCCTTGAGCACGCGCTCCTGCTCCTCGACGTGCACCACGAAGAGGTGCCACGCGCTGTCGGCCCACTCGGCCTCGACCGGCGCGGTGACGTTGTCGATCTCCGCGATGCGCGCCAGGTAGCGCTTGGCGTGGGCGCGCCGGGCCTCGGTCCACGCGGGCAGGTGGCGGAGCTTGATCTCGAGCGCGGCGGCCATGACCGCGGGCAGGCGGGCGTTGAAGCCGACGAGCTCGTGGTGGTACTTCACCGACGAGCCGTGGTCGCGGAGCATGCGGATCTTCGCGGCCAGCGCGCCGTCGTTGGTGGTGAACGCGCCGCCCTCGCCCGTGGCCCCGAGGTTCTTGCCCGGGTAGAACGAGAAGCCCGCGCCCACGCCCAGCGAGCCGCACTTGCGGCCCTTGTAGGTCGCCAGGTGGCCCTGAGCGCTGTCCTCCATGACCCACAGCCCGTGCTTGTCGGCCACGGCCTGCACCGCGTCGACGTCGAAGGGCTGACCGTAGAGGTGGACCCCGACGATGCCGACGGTCTTGGGCGTGATGGCGGCCTCAACCGCGGCCGGGTCGATGTTCCAGGTGCCGGGCAGGCAGTCGACGAAGACCGGCGTGCCACCGACCTGGCTGACGCCCTCGGCGGTGGCGAAGAAGGTGTTCGCGGGGAGGATGACCTCGTCGCCATGGCCCACGCCGAGGGCCTTGAGCGGCACGATCAGCGCGTCGGTGCCGGTGGCCAGCGTGACGCAGTGCTCCACGCCGCAAGCCGCGGCGAACGCGGCCTCGAAGCCCTGGACGTGGGGGCCGTTCACGAAGCCGCAGGTGTCGAGGATGTTCGACCAGGCCGCGAGGATCTCGTCTTTCAGCGGCGCGTGCTGCGCCTTGAGGTCGAGGAAAGGCACGTTCATCGGGGGCACTCCTGACGCGTCAGCGCCTCACACGCTCTCGGCGCGGGTGAAGTAGCGACGCTCACCGAGCAGGTGGTTGTCGCGGCTGTGATAGAAGGTCGCCGCGGCCTCGTCCTGTGGGACAGCGGGGATCTGGTCGAGCCGAGGGGCCGTCTGGCGGAAGAGCTCCCAGCCAAAGGCCAGGCAGCGCCCGTAGACGTCGCGCACCTCGTCGATGTCCGGGTGGATCGAGAAGCGCACCTGCGCCACCACCGGCCCGTTGTCCACGCCCGCGAGGATCTCGTGGATGGTCACGCCGTGGCTGGGCTCGTTGTTCTTCAGCGCCCAGTTGATCGGCGAGACGCCGCGGTACTTCGGCAGGGGGCCGTTGTGCAGGTTGAGGATGCGGGTGCACTTGTCGATGAACTTCTGGCGGATGATCTTGTCGTAGAACACCGACATCACCAGCGGCCACTGTCCGCCCTCGGGCTCCGGCAGGTCGCGGTAGTGGCCGGAGGCGACCACCGGCACGCCGTTGGCGTCGGCCCAGTCCTTGAGCGAGTCGGTCCAGGTCGGCTCGGGGATGACCGGGACCACGTAGGCGAGGTGGTGCGCTGGCGAGTCGTGGAACCACTGCGCCACCTGCACAGCGAGCTTGCCCTTGCCCATGAGCACGGTGGTCTTGGGCGTCGAGGCGGGCGTCTGGTTGGCCGTCATGGGTGCGTCTCCTGAGACCTAGGCCAACGCGACGCGCGCGCCGCCCTGAGCGATGGAGGCGTTGGCGGCCTCGAGGATGCGGACGACCAGGAGGCCGTCGTCGCCGCTGGTGAGCGGGGTGCGCTCCTCCTGGATGGACTCAGCGAACTCGGTCGCCATGAGCAGCAGCGCCTCGGTGTTCTCGAGGCTGGGGATGTGCGCGTCGCCGTTGCGGTAGCGCACGAGCAGGTCCTCGCGGTCCGACTCCTTCACGTCGACGCCCTTGTCGTAGATCTTGATGCGCTCGGCGGGGGAGGTGTCGTCCCACACGATCATCTTCTTGGTGCCGCCGACCAGGGTCATGCGCACCTTCACCGGCGAGAGCCAGTTGGCGTGCACGTGGCCGATGATGGGCTTGTCGTAGTGGACCGTCAGGTAGGCCACCGACTCGAAGCCGGTGCCCATGGCGTCGACGCCCGTGGCCGAGACGGCGACGGGCTTGATGTCGTCGGGCAGGACGAAGTCGAGGATGCTGAGGTCGTGGGGCGCGAGGTCCCACAGCACGTTCACGTCGCTCTGGAAGAGCCCCAGGTTCACGCGCACGCTGTCGAAGTAGAGCACCTCGCCCAGCTCGCCGCTGTGCACCACGTCGCGGATCTTCCGCACCGGGCCCGTGTAGCAGAAGGTGTGATCGCACATCAGCCGCAGGTTCTTGGACTCGGCGAGCGCGACCAGCTCGCGGCCCTCGGCGCTGGTGAGCGTGAGCGGCTTCTCCACGAGCACGTGCTTGCCGCCCTCGAGGGCGCGCTTGGCCAGCGGGAAGTGGGTGCGAACGGGCGTGGCGATGGCCACGGCGTCGACCTCGGGGTTCGCCAGCACGGCGTCGAAGTCGGGGGTGACCACGGGTCCGGGGAAGCGGGCGGCCAGCTTGTTGGCCTTGGCCTCGTCCAGGTCACAGATCATGCGCACGGTGGTCTTGGCACAGGCGGTGAAGTTTCGGACCAGGTTCGGGCCCCAGTACCCCGCACCGATGACGGCGACGCCGACGACCTCCATGCTTGCCTCCCCCGCGGCTGCGCCGCTGCTCGCTACCACTCCGGTTGGAGCGCGCGTGTTCCGTTGCGGGGGGGCGGCCTCGGGATCAACCGGAGGGGCCAAACGAGCCCCAGGTGACGCCTGAACGGGAGCCCTCGCCGCAACGGCGCGGGAGCCTGACACCTCCCCCAGGGACCGTCAACACGGGCTGTCCGCCTGCGGACCGGGCGTCTCAGGCGTCGAGCAGCTGGCAGACGCGGGCGGCGATGGCGAGCGACGCGGTGAGCCCCGGCGACTCGATGCCGAGCAGGTTGACCCAGCCCGGCAGCCCCTCGGCGCGGTGCTCGGCCAGGTAGAAGTCGGCGAAGCGGTCCGTGGCCAGCTTGGGGCGGAAGCCGCTGTAGTCGGGCTGCAGATCGTCCTCGCGCAGGGCGGGCAGGAAGCGCCGCGCGGCCTGGGCGAAGCGGGCTCGGCGCGCCGGGTCGACGGTGTGGTCGAAGGGCGGGGCGTCCAGCTCCACGTCGGGCCCGAGCCGCGCGCGACCGCCGAGATCCAGGGTCAGGTGGGTGCCCAGGCCGACCAGGTTGGGCCGCGGCACGGGGTAGACCAGCGTGTCGGCCGGCGCCGCGCCGGCGAGGGTGAAGTAGCTGCCCTTGACCGGGATCTGCTGCGGGACCCGCCCGGCGTCGAGGCCCACCAGCGCGGCCACGGCGTTGGCGCCGTGGCCGGCGGCGTTGACCACGGCGTCGAAGCGGTGGGTCTCGTGACCGGCGTCGGCGGCTTGCAGCGTCACGTGGTAGCCCTCGCCCCCCGCGCCGGGGCGCACGCCCACCACGGTGTGCCGCAGCAGCACGAGCGCCCCCAGCGCCTCGGCGCGCACCCGCAGGCGATGCATGAAGGCGTGGCCGTCGACGATGCCGGTGCCGGCGCTCCACAGCGCCTCGACCGCGCGCACCGCCGGCGCGCGGGCGCGCACCTGCGCCGCTGTCCAGCGCTGGAGCGGCACCTCGGGCCCCGCCGCAGCGGCGCGCGCCTCGATGCCGTCGAGCGCTGGACGCTCGTCGTCCTCGGTGGCGACGATCAGCTTGCCGCACAAGCGATGGGGCACCCGCTCGGCCGCGCAGAAGGCCAGCAGCCGCGCGCGACCCTCCACGCAGAGCCGCGTCTTCAGGGACTCGGTCGGGTAGTAGATGCCCGCGTGCACGACCTCGGAGTTGCGGCTCGAGGTCTCGCTGCCCAGCAGCCCGTGGCGCTCCACCAGGACCACCGCGTGTCCCGCCAACGAGAGCGCCCGCGCGCACGCCAGCCCCACCACGCCGCCGCCCACCACGAGCACGTCGCGTGGCTGCCCGGCGGTGTGGATCCCGCTCGACTGCGCGTTGGAGAGCTGCGAACCCGGGCTCATCGCATGTACTGGCCCGGCCGGTAGCGGTCGAGGCGCGCCTTGACGTAGTCGTGCACCGCGAGCAGCCCCGTGTCGAGGTCCACCTCGGGCCGGAAGTCCAGCTTGGCCGCCGCGTACTGCGGGTCGCACAGCAGCCGCATGACCTCGCTGCCGCTGGGGCGGATGCGCGCGCTGTCGGTCTCGATCGGCACCACGTGGCCACAGGCCGCCATCATGCGCTCGGCCAGCTCGCCGATGGTCACGCCGACGCCGGTCCCCACGTGGATGGTCTCGCCCTCGATGCCCGGCACTACCGCCGCGTGCAGGAAGGCCCGCGCCGTGTCCTTGACGTAGAGGAAGTCGCGCACCGGGTCGAGGCTGCCCAGCTTGAGCACCGGCTGCTTCGACGCCAGCTGGGCCGCGATGGTCGGGATCACCGCCCGGTCCGACTGGCGGGGGCCGTAGGTGTTGAAGGGCCGCAGGGTCACCACGGGCGTCTCGAAGCTCAGGTGGTAGCTCTCGGCGATCTTGTCGGCGCCGATCTTGCTCGCGGAGTAGGGCGACTGACCCTGCAGCGGGTGCTTCTCGTCGATGGGCACGTAGCGCGCGGTGCCGTAGACCTCGCTCGTCGACGTGACCACCACGCGCTTGGTGCCGTGGATGCGGGCCGCTTCGAGCACGTTGAGCGTGCCTGTGACGTTGGTCTCCACGTAGCTCTGGGGCGCGACGTAGCTGAAGGGGATCGCGATGAGCGCGGCCAGGTGCAGCACCCGGTCGCAGCCCTCGACCATGCGAATGACCTGGTGCGGGTCGCGGATGTCGCCCGCCACGACCTCGAGTCGCTCATGGGCGCCGAGCTCGTCGAGGCAGCCCCAGTCGTTGCGGCCGTTGTAGCGGACGAGCGCGCGGACGTGGGCGCCGTGGGCGAGCAGGGCTTCGACCACGTGACCGCCGATGAAGCCGCCGGCGCCGGTGACGAGCACGCGCTGACCCTGGAGGGTGTCGAGGACTGTGGAGGCTTGCGCGGACATGGGGTTCTCCGAGTGGTGGGCGTCGAGGGCCAGGCTGGGTTGCCGCGCGGGGCGCGGAAGATCGGTGCGTCAGGTCGACGTGCCGTGGGGTGCGGCGGTGAGGCGGGACAGGGCGAGCCTGCGTCCGCGGTGGAGCGCGCGGCCCCGCAGCGAGCGGGTGCGGCGCTGCCAGCGTGCGCGCGCCCCGGCTTGTACCAGAGCGCGCTCCACAGCGGCCACCGCCGGCGGCATCACCAGGGCGTCGACGGCGGCGCGCGCCGCGGGGAGGTCGCCGAGGAGCGCGCAGGCCGCGCGGGCCGCGTCGGCGTGGTCGCCCACCCGGTAGGTGCTCACCCCCGCGGGCCGGGCCACGGCGTCGGAGGCCAGGGTCGGCACGCCGAGCGAGAGCGCCTCGCGGACGCTCACCGAGTCGCCGTCGTTGCGGGTCGGACGCACGAAGAGGTCGCTCACGGCCCAGAGATCGGCGGCCTCTTCGAGCGGGGTGGCGTGCACCAGCAGGCGCTCGCCCAGGGGCGCGGCCGCGGCCATGGCTCGCGCGTAGAGCGCGTCGTCGCCGCGCCGCGGCAGCTGGAACACAAAGCCCGCGTCGGGGTAGGCCGCCTGCACGCCCAGGGCCAGGTCGACGAAGGCGTCGAAGCCGTAGAGGTCCTGGTCGGCCTCGTTGCGCTTGAGGTGGCCGGCGCCCGCGCTGATCACCGGGTCGTGGGCGGCCAGGAAGTCGCGCAGCGGCGCCGGGAGGCGCGCGTCCGCTGGTGTGGCGCGGGTGGGCGGCACGAAGGGCGCCACCTCGGTGACCTTCGCAGGGGGGAGGCCCACCTCGGTCAGGCGCCGCGCCACGTGGTGCCCGCTGGCGAAGGCGTGCGAGATCAGCCGGCCGCAGGCGCGGTGCAGGGCGCGCTGCGCGCGCGGCGCGACGGGGTCATAGTCGCGAAACGAGTGCACCGAGATCACCAGCGCGACGCCCACCGCCTCACACGCGAGCGCGAAGGGCAGCACCGTCTTCCACGGCAGCCCGACCAGGTGCACGTGGGCCACGTCGGCGCCGTGGGCCGCGGCCGCCTCGGCCAGCCGCAGGGCCTGATCGCGGCCGAAGGGCAGGGGCCGCACGCGCAGGCCGCCCGGGTCGTCGACGTGGTGCTCGCTGGTGTCCAGCAGGAGCACCTCGTGGCCGCGGAGCTGGAGCTGGCGCGCCAGCCGCTGCACGTACACAGAGACCCCGCCGTAGGGCGGGGGCCAGGGGCCGACTTGGCAGATGCGCATGGCGAGATCTCGCGGGGCTGTGGCGGCTGGCGGGTCGGGTCGCGGCTGCTGCCGACGACCGCGCCGGACCCTTGCGGCGCGGTCGTGGGGTGTCAAGCCGCGGTGCCCCCCGGCGCGCGTGGCAGGCGCGCCCCCGTCCGATTCCCGTGGGAGCTCGCCGGCCAAGGCTGGTACCCTCGCGCTCGCCTCGCCGCAGCCCGCCACCCCGCGCGCGCTTGCCGACCCGCGCCCGAGCGCCGCCCGCCTCGGAGACCTCGCCCATGCCTCGCCTCCCTGCTCCGCCGCGGACGCCACCCAGCCCGGCGCTGGGCCGCCGTCTGCTCGCCCTGGCCTCGCTCGGCGCGCTCCTGGCCGCCGTCGCCGCGGGGTGCGCGGGCAAGGACACCGCGCTCGCGCCTGCCGACGTCGCTGGCGCCAGCGCCGCGCCCCTCGACACGGCCACGGCGGACGCCGGTGCGGCGCCCGGCGACGACG
The DNA here is from genome assembly GCA_030425545.1 of bacterium. Classification (GTDB taxonomy): domain Bacteria; phylum Myxococcota_A; class UBA9042; order UBA9042; family UBA9042; genus UBA9042. The sequence goes on from JAUIAC010000026.1 coordinate 28,155, forward strand.
CGGCGAGCACGGCCGACGCGGCGGCGGCCCGCGGCCCGCGCCCGGTCCCGCCGCCCACCTTCGCCCCCGCCGCCCCGCGCGTGGTGGCCATCGGCGACCTCCACGGTGACATCGTCATCACCCGCAAGCTGCTCAAGCTCGCCGGCGCCATCGACGACAACGACACCTGGATCGGCGGCAAGCTGGTGGTGGTGCAGGTGGGCGATCAGCTCGACCGCGGTGACGGCGAGAAGGCGATCTTGCTGCTGCTCGACGACCTGGCTGAGCAGGCCCACAAGGCCGGCGGGGCGGTCTACGCGCTCAACGGCAACCACGAGACCATCAACGTCGAGCTCTACTTCAAGTACGTCACGCCCGGCGGCTGGGTCGACTTCAGCGACGTCCCGCACTGGCCCGACGACGCCCTGCTCCAGAGCTACCCCGTCGCCCGGCGCGGCCGGGTGTCGGCCTTCCGCCCGGGCGGGCCCTACGCCGGGCTGCTCGCGGGTCACAACACCATCCAGGTGGTGGGGGACACGGTCTTCGTGCACGGCGGCGTGCTGCCCAAGCACGTCAGCTACGGCGTCGAGAAGATCAACCACGAGATCAGCCAGTGGATGCTCGGCAAGGCCAAGGAGCCCGACAGCGTCTCCGGCGACGACTGCCCGGTGTGGAGCCGCCACTACTCCAAGGACGTCGACGCGGCGGACTGCAAGCTCGCCGCCGACACGCTGGCGGGGCTCGGCGCCAAGCGCATCGTCGTCGCCCACACGGTGCAGTCCCAGGGCATCAACTCGGTGTGCCAGGGCACGGTCTGGCGGGTCGACGTCGGCAACGCGGCCTACTACGGCGGCGCGCCCCAGGTCCTGGTCATCGAGGGCGACAAGGTGACGGTGCTCAAGTAGGAGCGCCGCGCCCGGCGACCGGCGGCTACACGCCGAAGCGGGCGCGCAGGTCCGTGAGCACCGCGGGCAGGGCGCTGCGCCAGTCGGCGCTCGGCGCGAAGCCGAGGGCGTCGAGCCCAGCCGGCGCCAGCCACACACGGTCGTCGCTCTGGGTCTGGCCGGGCTGACGGTGCAGCCACTCGTGGGTGCCTGCGTACCCGACCTCGGCCGCCAGCGCACCGGCCAGGTCCGCCATGGTGACCGCCACGCCGCTGCTGACGTGCACGCGCTGCCCGGAGATCGGCGCGCGCAGCGCCGCTGCGAAGGCCCGCGCGGCGTCGTCGACGTGCAGAAAGTCGCGCACCTCGTAGCCCGAGCCGAAGTGCGCCACGGAGCCTCGCCCCTCGGCCAGCGCGCGCAGCATGCGCACTGCGAAGGCCGGCAGCGCGCGCAGCTGGGAGGCGTCTGTGGGGCCCTCGGCGTGGGGCCGCGCGCCGTCGCCCGGGCCGAACACGGTGGGCAGCACGAGCACGGCGGCCTCGGTCCCGGCCTTGGCCGCGCCGTCGAGCGCGAGCTGCGAGATGGTCCGCCGCGCCATGCCATAGCCGCCCGCGGCGGGCGGGCCGCGCCACAGGTCCGAGGGCGTCAAGGCGCGCGGCGTGCCCTCCACGGCCGCCAGCCGGGGGTACTCGCCGGCCGACCCGGCCACGATCAGCCGCGGCACGCGCCCGCCCTCGACCGCGGCCAGCAGCGGCGCCGCCGCGCGCAGGTTCGCCATGAGGAAGCGCGAGGGCGCCGCGCGCATGGCGCCGCTCCCCGCCGTCGCAGCGGCCAGGTGCACCACCACGTCGGGGCGCCGCTCGGCGAGGAAGGCGTCCACGGCGGCGGCGTCCTCCAGGTCGAGCTCCGCCCGGCGCGGCGCCAGGAGGGTCACCCCCGCGTCGGCCCGCAGTCGCGCGCTCAGCGCCCGGCCGATGAACCCGCCGGCCCCCGTGAGCCACACAGTCTGGGGCGTGGGTCGCAGCGCGCTCTGCCGTGGGTCGGGCTGTGAGGTGGGGGAGGCAGGCTGGCTGGCAGAGGCAGAGGTCACTGGGGCTCCTGGTTTGGAAACGCACAGGGTCTCCCGGTCCATGGACTCCGGGGCTGGGCACGCCCGGTCGGCGCGCCCTGGGGCGGAGCGCGCGGCGGCAGCATAGCGAGCCGCGCCCTCTTCGCCACGTCGGGACCCGAGTCACGGCGCGGCGAGCCCGACTTGACCCGAGCAGGGCGACCCGCTTTGCTCCGCAGCCCGCAGCTCCCAAGGAGACGTCGCCATGACCACGCCAGCCGCCTCAGCGCCCGCCCCTCGCACCGCCGTCCTGCTCGCAGGCGGGCTCGGCTCGCGTCTGGCCCCCTTCACCGCCGTGATCCCGAAGCCGCTCGTCCCCATCGGCGAGCGCGACAGCATCGCCGAGGTGGTCCTGCGGCAGCTCGCCCACCACGGCTTCGAGCGCGCGATCATCTCCATCGGCTACCTCGGCCACCTGATCAAGGCCGTCATCGGCGACGGCAGCCGCTACGGGCTCGAGGTCACCTACGTCAGCGAAGACCAGCCGCTCGGCACGGTCGGCCCCCTGCGCCTGGTGGCGGACCAGCTGCCGGAGACCTTCTTGCTGCTCAACGGCGACGTGCTCACGGACCTCGACTTCGGCGGGCTCCTGGCGGCGCACAGCGCCAGCGACCGCACCCTGACGGTGGCCACCTACCCCCGCAACGTGAAGATCGACCTCGGCGTGCTCGACACCGACGCCAGCGGCCAGGTGGTGGGCTTCCGCGAGAAGCCGACCTACGACTTCTACGTGTCCATGGGGGTCTACGCGATGCATCGCCGCGTGCTGGACCTGATCCCCGCGGACCGGGGCTTCGGCTTCGACGACCTGATGCACCTGCTGCTCGAGCGAAACGACGCCATCGGCACCTTCGACTGGGGGCAGGGGCGCTGGCTCGACATCGGCCGGCACGACGACTTCGCCCAGGCCCAGGAGACCTTCGCGCGGGACCGCGGCGTGTACATGCCCTGGGAGCAGGCGGAGTAGTCGCCGCTACTTGCGCCAGCGCTCTGTGGCCAGCCGCGCCAGCCAGGCGTCGCGAAAGTCGCCGTAGCGGTCCTCGAGGATCGCCGCGCGCGCCTGCCGACTCAGCTCGAGATAGAAGGCCAGGTTGTGCAGCACGATCAGCTGCCGCCCCAAGGCCTCTTCGCTCGTCCACAGGTGGCGCAGGTAGCTGCGCGAGGCGAACTGGCACACCTCGCAGCCGCACTCCGGGTCCAGGGGGCGGTCGTCGTCGAAGTGCATGCGGTTCTTGATGTAGAGCGTCCCGTCGCGGGTGAACGCCTTGCCGTGCCGGCCGTTGCGGCTGGGCATGACGCAGTCGAACTGGTCGACGCCGTTGCCGATGCACACCAGCAGGTCACGCGGCGTGCCGACGCCCATGAGGTAGCGGGCCTTGTCGCTGGGCATGAGCGCCGCCGTGTGGGCGCAGGCTTCGTGCATCTGCTCCACGGTCTCGCCCACGCTCAGCCCGCCGATGGCGAAGCCCTCGCACCCGTCGCGGCTGCAGATGGCGTCGACGTGCTCGCTCCGCAGCTCGAGGTTGATGCCGCCCTGCACGATGCCGTAGAGCGCCACCTCGTCTCGCCGCGTCCGCGCCGCGATGGCCCGGTCGAGCCACGCCGTGGTGCGCTTCATCGCGGCGCGAATGGTCCAGTGGTCCGCCTTGGCCGGCGGGCACTCGTCGAAGGCCATGGCGATGTCGCTACCGAAGTCCTCCTGCAGGCGAATGGCCTCCTCGGCGTTGAGCGTGTGCTTCGAGCCGTCGTGGTGCGAGCGGAAGACCACGCCGGCGTCTGTGAGCTTGCGCCGGTGGGCCAGCGAGAAGACCTGAAAGCCGCCGGAGTCCGTCAGGATCGGCCCCTGCCAGCCCATGAAGCGGTGCAGGCCGCCGGCGTCGCGGATGCGCTCGCTGCCGGGCCGCAGCATGAGGTGGTAGGTGTTGGCGAGCACGATCTGCGCCCCCGCCGACGCCAGCTCACGAAAGCGCACGCCGCCCTTGATCGCGGCCTGGGTGGCGACCGGCATGAAGATCGGGGTCTCGATGACGCCGTGCGTGGTCTCGATGCGCCCCGCGCGCGCGCCGGTCTGGGCGCAGACGTGCTCGAGGGTGAAGCGGTAGGCCATGGGCAACTCTCCGAGTGAGACCGGCGTGGCCAGGGGCGGCGCCGCGGTCGACCCTTTTGGCATACATTCGCCCATCGGTCGCCCCCTCACGTAGAGTCGCCGGGGCGGCGCGATCAGGCGCCGCAGCGTGGAGGCGCGCACGTGGACATCGCCATCATCGGGGGCGGCGGCAGCGGGCTGGTCACCGCCCACCTGCTCAAGGACGCCCACGCCGTGCGCGTGTTCGAGGCCGCGCCGCAGCTGGGCGGTCACGTGCGGACCCTCGGGCGCAACGTCGCCGCGCCCGGCCTGCCGCCGGGCGTCGTCACCGAGAACGGCGTCCTGGGCTTCCACCGGCAGGCCTACCCGGCCTGGCACGCGCTGGTGGCGGAGTTGGGCGTCGAGCTGCTCGACTATCGGCTCCACACCGGCCTCTTCCTCGACGACGGGCGTTGCTGGGTGACGCCGTCGGCGCTGCTCACGGCGCGCCATGGGCGGGTTCGAGCGGCCGTGGAGTCGCTGCGCTCGCTGCGGGTCGGCAAGGGCGTGCTAGCGCGTCTGGCGCCCGGCCTCCTGTTCCCGCCGGCGCGCTTGAAGGGACGCAGCGTCGACGAGCTCATGGGTCAGGGCGCGCTGTGGGAGCGCTGGTTTCGCGCCGGCTTCGTGCAGGTGTTCTCGACCCCGTGGGAGGCCGTCGGGCAGCTGCCGGCCGAGCTGGCGCTGGCCTACTTCGCCGACACGGCGGCGCCGGAGTGGAGCGGCGTGCGCGGCGGCGTGTTCCGCTACCTGGAGCGCATCGTCGCGGGGCTGGACGCAGACCGGCTCCACGTGGCGACGCCGGTGCGGGCGGTGGAGCGCGTGGCCGAGGGCGGCGTGCGGGTGCACCTGGCGGAGGGCAGCGCGGCCACCTTCGACAAGGTGGTCTTCGCCACCTCGCCGGGGCAGATCTTGCGGCTCCTCGCAGATCCTAGCGACGCGGAGCGCGCCCGCCTCGCGCCGTGGACAGACGGCCCGTTCACGACGACGGCGCACCGGGACGACACCCTCTACCGCGGCGCCCGCGTCCAGGTGGCGTCGCCCTCGGACTTCTTCGCGTGCGAGGGCGGCGCTCGCTTCGCCTACAACACCAGCCTCACGGCGGCCTACGGCGTCGAGCCGGGCAGCGCGCCGATCGCCTTCGCCCATGGCCTCGACCATTGCATCGCCGCCGACCGGGTGCTCGAGCGGCACACCCACCAGACGCCGCGCTACACCCCCGCGGCGTGGGCGACGCGCGACGCGATCCAGGCGAGCAACGGCGCGCGCGACACGCTCTACGCCGGCGCGTGGCTGGGTTGCGGGCTCCACGAGGGCTGCGTCACGTCGGCGCTGGCGGTGTCCCGCCTGCTCGGTGGCCGCACGCTGCGAGGTGTCGCGTGACGCTGGTGCCGCGCAAGCGCCTGGATCTCTCGTTTGCGGACCTCGTCGCCGCGGCCGGCTATGCGCTGCGGCCTGGCGGGGGGGGCGACGAGGCGGCGGTGGAGCGCGCCTTCTCGACCGAGCACGCCGCCGTCGCCTGCCTCTCGGTCCGCACCGGCTTCGACCTCGTGCTCAGCGCCCTGGCGCTGCAGCCGGGCGACGAGATCGTGGTGTCGGCGTTCAACATCCCTCACATGGCGGAGCTGATCCGCCGGCACGGCGCGGTGCCGGTGCCCATCGACCTCGACCCGACGACCATGTCGCCGGACTGGGGACAGGTGGAGCGGGCCATCGGTCCACGGACGCGCGCTGTCCTGATCGCCCATCTCTTCGGCGCTCGCCTCGACCTGAGCGCTGGGGTCGCGCTGGCCCGTGACCGGGGTCTGGTGTTCATCGAAGACGCGGCTCAAGCCTTCGACACCGGCCGGTGGCGCGGCCACGAGGGCGCCCATGTGACCCTGTTCAGCTTCGGCAGCATCAAGACCGCGACGGCGCTGGGCAGCGCCGTCGCCGTGGTGCGCGACGGCGCCCTGGCCACGCAGCTGCGCGCCCGCAACGCCGCGCTGCCGCGACGCTCGCGGGCGTCCTTCTTGGTCAAGGTCGGCCGCTACGCCCTCTTGCTGGGGCTCACCCGACCCGGCGTCTACGGCGCGGCTGCGGCGCTCGCGGACGCCACCGGGGTCGACTTCGACGCCGCCATCAACGCTGCCACGCGCAGCTTTCGCGGTGTGGACCTGCTCGACGCCATCCGCGCGCGGCCCTCGCGCGCGCAGCTGGCGCTCCTGCGGCGCCGGCTCTCGTCTCCCGAGTCGTCGGGCGCGCGGCGACGGGCGGCTGTGGGGCGTCGGGTGGCAGCGGCGCTGCCGCCCGGGCTCTGGTTGGTCGGCGGGGCCCACGCGGACCACTGCCACTGGCTCTTTCCGGTGAGCAGCGCTGCCCCGGACCTCCTGGTCGCTCGGCTGCGCGACGCTGGCTTCGACGCCACGCGGGGCGGGACCACGCTCTCCCCGGTGCGGCAGGGCGACGCCCGGGCGCCGCAGGTGGAGGCCGTGTTCCGGTCCATCGTCTACCTGCCGGTCGACAGCCACCTCAGCGACCAGGGCGTCGCGGCGCTCCTCGACACGTTGGCGCAGCTCTCGCCGCCCGAGGCTGAGCGTGCGCCGCTCCACCTTCACGGCCCACGCGCCTCAGGAGGCTCCCAGACATGGTGATGGACCTCGCGTTCTTCGAGCAGCACTCCCCCGTCCCCAGCGAGCCCTGGGCGCGCTCGGTGACCGGGCTGACCCGTCGCCTCTTCCGTCGCGCGGGCCTCGAGGTGGTCATCGAGGGCCGGGAGCGGCTGGGGCAGACGCCCTGCCTGCTCGCGCTCAACGCGACCCACCAATACGACCTGGTGCCGATCCGCTACGCCTTCCGGGTCGCGGGCCACGACGTCGTCACGCTCAGCAAGGGCAAGAACTATCACGGCCTGGCGATGCGCACCTTCAGCGTCAAGCTGGGCTCCGTGCCCCTCGTCTCGCGGGGCTACATCATCGTCATGGACTTCCTGGCGCTGCACGGACGCAAGCCCGACGAGCAGGAGTACCGCGCGCTACGGGACCTGCTCGACGCGGGCACGCCCCTGCCGAGCCGGCCGACGCTCGACGCCGTGGCGACCCGACCTCGCTCGATGCTCGGTCGCCCCTTCGCCCCAGCGCGCGAGCCCTACCGCGACGCGGCCCTGGCCCTCTATCGCGAGATGATGGACCGCACCCTCGCGCACTGCCGCGCGGCGATGTCCCGTGGCCACGACGTGCAGATCTTCCCCCAAGGCTCCAGCTCGACGCGGCTGAGCGAGGGGCACATCGGCGCCGTCCAGCTCGCCCACGCCCTCGGCGTGCCGGTGCTGCCGGTGGGGGTCAGCGGCTGCCTGACCGTGCTGCCCAAGCACCGCTCGATTCGCATGGCGCCGGGCCGCGTCACGATGCGGGTCGGCGAGGCGTTTCGCCCCGATCTGACCGGGCTGCCAGCTGGCTTCACCGCCTTCGACCCGGGCGACGAGCGGGCTGCGGCGCCGGTGCTGCGGCGGGCCACCGACGACCTCATGGAGCGCATCAACCTGCTGCTGGATCCCGCGTACCGCTGGGCTGAGGATCGCCAGAGCGACGGCGCCGTCGGAGTGCGTCGCTTCGCCTGAAGCGCCGGCGTCCAGGGCAGGCTTCGCCGGGGCCGCGGCGCACAGCGGCGGAGGTGCGGCCCGGCCAACCCGGCGGCTCCGGGGGACACCTCGCGCCGGACCAACCCTACCCGCCCACCACCAGATACACCGCCTGCAAGATGCCCTTGACCAGGCTGGCGTACTCCGCCCACTGCGCGTCCGTGGTCGGGGGCGTGTCGATCCACGCCTGCAGGTCCGCGCGCCAGCCCTTCACCAGCTCGACCTGCGTGGGGTTGAGGCCGAGGGCCTTCGGGTTGGCCAGCACCTGCCCCGCGAGGCTGACCAGCGCCCGGGCGTCGTCCAGGTGCGGCTGGGGTGCCGCGACGAGGTCGGGCCGCGCGGCGGCGTTGGCGATGTCGGCGACCAGCACGACGGCGTGGCGGGCGATGCCCAGCAGCTTGCTCTGGTTGATCACGCCCGGCTCGTCGGCCGTGGAGTGATACTCCGCCGAGCTGCCGGAGCCGAGGAAGACCACGGGGACCTTCGCCTCGCGGAAGGGCAGGTGGTCGCTGCGACCGCCGCCCTCCTGACCGACGAAGAACGAGCTCACCGGCCAGGTGACCATGCCCGTGGCGTCGTTGGCGCGCTTCACCGCGGCGCGCAGGGCGTGGCTGAACTCGACGTCCGTGGCGAAGGAGCTCGCCTCGCCGGGGAGGATCTCCGAGCCGACGTTGTCCACGCTCAACATGGCGACCACCTCGGCCAGCGCGGGGGCGCCGTCCCGCGCGCTCGCCGGACCCTGCAGCCGCTTGACCAGGGCGCGACTGCCCAGCAGCCCGTCCTCTTCGGCGTCGAAGAGGCAGAGCACCACCGACCGCCGGGGGCGCGCGGCGCTCTGGGCCAGGGCGCGAGCCACCGCCAGCCCGACGGCGACCCCGGCTGCGTTGTCCACGGCGCCGTTGCACACCGTGTCGTCGGCGTGCGGGCTCCCGGGGGGGCTCGCCTTGCACTGGCTCTTGGGGGCCCCGACCGTGCCGAGGTGGTCGTAGTGCGCTCCCACCACCACGAGCTCGTGGGCCACCGCCGGGTCGCTGCCCGGCACCTTCGCGCACAGGTTCACGCCCGCGTCGAAGGCGTGCGCGTAGCCGCTGGCGAAGAGGGGCTGCAGGCCCAGGTTGGCGAGGTCCGCGGCCAGCCACTGCCGGGCCGCCACGCCGCCGGGGCTCTGGTTGTCGCGGCCGGCGAAGTCGTCGCTGGCCAGGACGTGGACCCGGTCCATCAGGAAGCTGGTGGTCACGCCCTGGGCGGCCGCCAGCGCGCTCGCGGCGAGGGCCTCCGGCGTGACGCGGCCCACCGCAGCGTCCGCATCTGCGTCGGGCGCGCCGGTGCCGTTGGCCGGATCACCGCCCGCAGGACCGCAGCCGGTCAGCGCCCACAGCACGCACGCGGCGGCCAGCGCCCGACCGGCTGGCCGTCGACGCGCGC
>JAUIAC010000422.1 GCA_030425545.1 bacterium
CCACGCCTCGTAGCCCTCGCGGAAGGCGAGCCACTGACCGTTGGGCGAGAGCCACAGCTCGGTGCCCAGCTTCGACGTGGCGTGGACCCGCTCGCGGAGGTCGCTGAGGCCGACGCTGCGTAGCTCGTGGCGCTTGGCCTTGGCGTTGCGGGCGTGGAAGTACACGCGGTCCGGCGTCGCGCCGAAGTGCGGGTCGTGGCCGGTGCGCGTCAGCCGCCGCGCGGGCCCGCCACGGGCCGCCACCACGTAGAGCCCCGGGTCGTTGGACCACGTCGCTGGACGCAGCCAGCCGCCGCGCAGCTTCTCGTAGACCAGCGCCCGGCCGTCGGGCGACCACGTCGGCGCGCGGTAGTGGCCCCGCGCTCGGGTCACGGCCCGCCCTGGACGCCCCCCCTGACCGCGGGTGACGCGGATCGCGCCGAGGTCGCGGTCGTCCCAGCTGGCATAGGCGATGTGCTTGCCGTCCCGCGACCAGGCCGGCGTGAGCTCACGGGCGCGCGTGTCGCCGGTCAGCGGCCGGGGCGCGCCGGTGTCCGCGACGCCTCGGAGCCAGAGTCGTCCCAGCGCCTCGAACACCACACGCGCGCCGTCTGGCGACACGCGTGGCCAGCGCACCGCGCGCACCTGCACGTCCTTGGGCGCTACGGCCACGGGCCGGCGCAGCGCGCGGTGCACCCTGCGCGTGGTCTTCACGTGGAAAGGGATCGGCCGCCGCGCGCCGGTCAACCCCAGCTCCCACAGCTTGCCGCCAGCCCAGACCACCAGCGAGCGGCTCTGCGGCGTCCAGCTCAGCGCGGGATAGACGCCGTGCACCGACCAGGTCTCCTGCAGATCGCGGTCGAGGTCGTCTGCGAGGCGCACCTCCTCGCCGCTCGCCAGGGTCCGCGCAAAGAGCACGGTCTTGCCACGCACCCGCCGAATGTAGGCGAGGCGCTTGCCGTCGGGCGAGGGCGTCGGCCGGATCGCGCCGCCCGGGCCGCCGAGGAAGCGCTCGGTGCGCCCGCTGTGACGGTCGAGGCGGAAGATGGCGAAGATGCCGGGGTTCGGGTCCTTGTTGTACTGAAAGACCTTCCCCGGCGTCTTGTCGCGAGAGTAGTAGAGCCAGCGCCCGTCGGGGCTCAGGGCCGGCTCGCCGACGTCCTTCTGGTCGTTGGGGCGCTTGGTCATCTGGACGCCCTTGCCGCCGGTGCGGTGGTAGAGCCAGAGCTCCCCGGCGCCCAGGCTCCGCCGGCTGGTGAAGTGCTTGCGCGCGACGACGAAGCGGCTGTCGCCGCTCCAAGCGGGGCTGTTCAGCAGCCGAAAGCGCTCCCGCGTCACGGCGCGCGCGCGCTTGTCGCTCTGCTCGACGGGCGTGTCGGTGGGCAGGATCCAGATGTTGTCGCCGCCGCCACGGTCCGACGTGAACGCCAGCCAGCGGCCGTCGGGGCTGTAGGTGGGCTGCATGTCCCACGCTGCCCCGCGGGTGAGGGGCTTGGCCTCGCCGCCCGTAAGCGGCACCTCGTAGAGATCCCCGAGCAGGTCGAAGGCGACGCGCTTGCCGTCGGGATGGACCGACACGCTCATCCACGTGCCCTCGCGGACATCGACGGGGACCTGCTTTGTGGGTCCGAAGGCGGCGTTGACGTCCCAGCCCCCAGCCTCGGCTGGCCCCGCGACGCACAGGGCGACGAGCACCAGAGCCGGGCGCCAGGCTCGGCGAAGCGTGGCTCGCGAGGCGACGCTGGCTGGTGGCCGAGCGGCCCGCAATCTCGGGGAGTCCGCGACGATGGGTGGGCACATGGGCACCTCCTTCCTGGGTGCCTGTAGCGCACCCGTCTGGCGGTGGAAAGGATCGAATCGCATCCCAGTGCGTATAGGCTGGGGAGGAAGGAACGCACCTCGCGGCGGCTGTGGCTGCTCGAGCGCATGGATGGAGGCCGACCGCAGCTGCGGTGGGAGGGAGACGTCATGATGGGTGGAGTCAACAGGTCGACGCGTGAGCCGCGACGGGCACGGACAGGGGCCTCGCGGGCCATGAGCACAACGACCCCGACTGGGGTGGCCGTTGGCCGGGCAGCGGCGATCAGGCCCGTGGCGCTCGTGGCGATGATGCTCGCGGCGGCGGTGGCGATGGCGCCCACAACGGCTGATGCGACCTCCAGCGCCTCGACCGACGCCGGCGCGCGCAAGGTGACCGGCGTCGCGGACCGGTGGATGGGGACGCGGCTGCGGCTCAAGCTCGCCGCCAACGACACCTTGGGCAGCGGCGTCATCTTCGGCTTCAGCGCCGGGACCCAGATCACCCGTGACGGCAAGGCGGCGACACGCACCGCCATTCTGCCGGGCGACCGAGTCACCGCGACCCTCAACAAGACCGACACAGGCTGGGTCGCAGCCACGGTGGCCGCCACGGCCACCGCCAAGTCGGGCCAGTCGAGCGGAGCGCTCGTCTTCGGCTCAGGAGGATTGGGCAGCGCGAAGCCGGCGCCGCCTGGGGCCGTCCCCAAGTCGGGCGCGGGCGGGCCTGGCGCCGGCACGGGCCGCGGCGGGGCTGGCGGGGCTGGCGGGGCTGGCGGGGCTGGCGGGGCTGGCGGGGGCGGCGACCTCGGCGGTGCCCTCGGAGGCGCCCTGGGCGACCTCGGAGAGGAGCGCAAGCCCGCGCCCAAGCGCAAGATGTCCCGGCGCGAAGCGGTCGACGGCATCATCCGCGCGTGCCGCCGCAACCCGAACCAACGCGGCTGCCGGAACCTGGCCAAGGCCTGCCGGGGGCGCACCTGGAAGGGGGACATGCTGCGCATCTGCCCTGGGCTCGGCATCCGCCGGCGCGCGGGGCGGAGCAGCCCGCAGCTCACGGCGAAGCATCGGCGCGTGGCGGCCGCGTGCCGACAGCGCCCCAGCCACCGCTCGTGTCAGAAGCTGCGCAGCCTCTGTCGCCGCGGATACCACAAGCTCAACGGCGCCAATCGGTGGATCTGCGATCAGATCGGCGCCGGCCGGCGGAGCACGGGCGGCGGCGGCGGCGGATCGTCGTCGACGCCCTCGACCGACGCGGTCTTCGGCGGGACCGCCCTGGGCCTCACGCTGGCCGACCGCGGCCAGGGCAACGTGCGGGCCTGGGGCGGCCACCTCGCGCTGAGCAGCGTGCCGCGCCGAGGCCTGTTGGCCTACGCGGTGGAGCTCGACATCGCCAAGGGCGGCAAGGGGTGGCTGTGGGACCTGTCCTTGCAGTACGGCGTCGGCGGCACGGTCAAGCGACGCTTCGGCTGGCGCTTGAGCGGCGGCATCCGGGGCAGCGGCTGGACTGGCGGCGTGATGGAGACGGCGTGGTCGGTCCCCGCAGAGCTGGAGCTCCGCGTCTACTTGAGCCGGAGCCTGGTCGCCAGCGTCGCCGTGCGTCCGAGCTGGAACCTCAGCGAGGCGCCGTCCCGCAAGTCGGGCTCCAAGCTGATGCCCTTTGCCGACGAGTTTCGCGTCACGGCCGGTGTGGTCTGGGGGCGCCAGCGCAGAGACATGGGCACCGGCCTCTTCGTCGGCGCGCGCTATCAGGAGCTCGCGGGAGGCAAGTTCATCGGGCTGCTCGTGGGCCTGGGCTACTCGTCCAAGCCCTGAGCGCCCGCCGCGGGGCGACGACGCACCCGGCGGGGCCCGCTCTCCGCTCCGACAAGGCGTGGGGTCTGCAGCAAAAGCGCGGCCCGCGTGGCCGCACGCGCGCGATCTCTTTGCGCCGTGGCCGACCGATGAAGTAGAACCTCGGTCCGCCGCATGGGTCGCTGGCCTTGAGGCACCAGCCCCGGAGCCGCCATGCCCACGACGCCAATGAGGACCGCCCAACGCCAGGCCGCCGCCCTGCTCTCGCTGCTGCTGAGCGTCACGGCCTGCGGCGAGGACCCGGCGAGCGCGACCCCCGCCGACGCCCATGACAGCGTGGGCGACGGGCTCACCGACGCGTCGGCCGACGCCAGCGACGCCCTGTCCAGCGGCCCCAAGGACCCAGCGCCGGAGTGCGACCCGATCAACGAGGGCCACTGCCTGCTGCCCTTCCCCAGCGACAAGTTCCTGGCGCCCGACAAGAGCTCGCCCACGGGGTACCGCCTCGCGCTCAAGCAGGCCGGCATGCCGGCCAACGTCGACGGTGTGCGCGTGGACCCGGCGGCGTGGAACCGCATGGACGGCTACGGCGTCGGCTGGGCGGCGCTGGCCCTGTTCCCCGACATCGACCTCAGCCAGCTGCCCTCGGAGAGCGACCCCTCGGGCTGCCTGGCCGACGACGCCGCCGTGGTGCTGGTCGAGGTGGACGCGGCCGGCGCGGTGAAGCGCGTCCCCTACTTTGTCGAGCTCGACGACGACGTGGACATCGACACCCCTGAGCAGCAAGTGCTGGCGGTCCGCCCCCTGGTCATCCCCAAGGAGGGCACCCGCTATGCCATCGCCTTTCGCGGGCTGAAGCGCAAAGACGGCACCGCCTTTGCGCCTGCGCCCGCGTTCCAGAAGCTGCGGGACAAGCAGACCGACGGGACCTGGCTCAAGGCGCGGCAGGCGCACTTCGACGCGCTCTTCGCCACCTTGGCCAAGGCGGGCGTCCAGCGCGCCGACACCGTGCTCGCGTGGGACTGGGTGACCTCGAGTCACGACGCGCTCCACGGCGACATGCTGAAGGTGCGCGACGAGGGGCTGAAGACGCTGGGCGCCAAGGGCCCCGAGTTCACGGTGACGCAGGTCGAGGTCAAGAGCGCCCAGGAAGACCCGCGCATCGCGCTCCGCGTGCGCGGCACCTTCCGCGTGCCGCACTACGTCACCCCGGTGAAGATCGGCGATCAGACCGGCTGGCGGCTCAAGCGCGGCGACGACGGCAAGCCCGTGCAGAGCGGCTGGCGCGACGCGGACTTCTGGCTGCGCGTGCCCCACAGCGCGCTCGACGGCAGCGCCCACGGGTTGATGCAGTACGGACACGGGCTCCTGGGCACCGGCTCGCAGCTCGGCTCGGGGCACATGGACCAGATCTTGACGGACGACCGGCGCATCGGCTTCGCCTGCAACTGGACCGGGATGGCCAACGAGGACTTCAAGCCCATCAGCCAGATGATCTTCGACTTCAAAGACTTCGCGATCATCCCCGAGCGCCTGCACCAGGGGCTGCTGGAGCAGCTGGCCGTCGCGCG
>JAUIAC010000423.1 GCA_030425545.1 bacterium
GGCGTGGTCGAGGTGCGCGCGGCGGCGCCCGAGTTCGCCCGGAGTCACTGGCTGGAGGCGCGCCTGCTGCGGGCCCTGGGGCGCGTCGCCGGCGAGCAGGAGCCCTCGCCGGCGGCGCAGGCCGCGCTGCGGCGGGCGCAGCTGCGCGACCGCGGCAGCCAGCGCGCGCCGCCGGACCAGAACGCCGTCGTGTGGGCGCTCTGTGAGCGCGAGCGCGTGGTCTGTGTCGACGCCGCGGCGGTGTGGCGCGCGCGCTGCGGCCCGCTCGACAACGCGCTCTTCTACGACCTGCATCACCCGCGCGCCTGCGGTCACCTGGCCCTGGGCGAGGCCTTCGCCCAGGTCATCGCCTCCCATGTGCCTCGCACCACCACCCGGCCGGTGCCGCGCGCGCCGCCGCCGCGCGCGCTGACGCCAGCCGACCGGGAGCCCGACCGGCTGATCCAGGCCGCGACCTGGTGGCTGGCGCAGCACCAGGAGCTGCGTGACGAGCGCGACGACGCCCCCGACCCGGCGCTCCGCGACCCCACGGCGCCGCGCACCTTCGCCCTGAGCCGCGTGCGCGCGCACCTCGACGAGGCGGCGCAGCTGGCGGGCGGGGCGCACGACGAGCAGTCGCGAGGCGACCTGCGGCGCGTGGCGCTGCTGAGGGCGGCGGCGGCGGCGGTCCGCGGCGACCGAGCGCGGGTGCGTCAGCAGGTCCAGCGCGCCGGTGGCCGCGCCTCGGTGGCCGACATCGACGCGCGCTGGGTGCGGCGCCTCATTGAGGGCGCGCTCTGAGGCCCCGGTGGCCCCGGAGGCCCGCGGCGCACGGAGACGCAGCGAGACGCGGCGCGACGCAGCGAGCCTGAGCGAGACGCAGCGAGACGCGGCGCGACGCAGCGAGCCGGAGCGAGACGCAACGAGACGGGGCGAGGCGCAGCCAGACGCCGCGAGGCCCACCGTGCGCCGCTCCCGCGCGGCCTCTCAGCGCGCGGCCTCCGGCGCGGCGCGCCCCGCCGCCACGTGGGCCGCCTTGCGGCCGAAGTACACCATCGACGTGGCGAAGAGCGCCCCGGTGGCGAGCGCGGTCACGTAGGAGAACGCGATGAAGAACTCGAGCCAGCTCAGCTGCGCCTCGCCGAAGTTCTTGTAGAGCAGCAGCCCCACCGACCCGAGGTAGCCGAAGGCGTCGGTCACGTAGATGAGGAAGCCCGCCGTGCCGACAAAACCCACCGCGGCGATCAGCCGATCGAAGAGCACGCAGCCGTAGGGCACGTAGCCCACATACAGGCCCAGCCCCACCGAGATCATCCACGGGGCCGGCCCGATGAGCCCGGCCTGCCACGCCGCCGTCGACGCGCCGATGAGGATCGAGCCACCGAGCATGATCAGGTGCACAGCCCGCAGCGCCTTGCGGTTGTCCTCGATGCGCGCGAGCAGGGCCAGCACCACCAGCACCACCACGGCGATGGGCAGCTCCGCCGTGGTCATGATCGAGGCCTGATCGGCGTACCCCAGAGCGTCCCAGATCTCGCGCGCGAAGTTGTCGCGAAAGTCCCGGTAGGCGGTCAGAAACACATAGACCACCGTCAGCGCGGCGACGCCGGGCAGGTAGGCGCGGAGGAAGCGTGCGCGGGTCGGCCCGTCCATGGGCTTGCGCTCGGTCCGCAGCGCGATGTCGGCCTGCGAGGGGGGCGGCAGGCGCGCGAGCATCCAGATGAAGAGCAGGGTGGGCCCGTAGAAGAGCGCGCCTGCGATCGCCGGCATCCATCGCTCAGGCACGTCGGCCTGCAGCATCCACCGACCCAGGGTCTTCATCATCCCCGACGCGATGATGTAGCTGGCCGAGAGCCCGGCGCCGAGCACCTCGGACAGCCGCCGGCCCTCCAGGTAGCCGAAGACCAGCCCCCAGATGACGCCGAGCGGCATGCCATTGAGCACCAGGCACAGCGGTCGCAGGTCGCGCGGCACCACCGCGAAGAGGGCCAGCGCCGCCCACGCCACCGAGATCGCCGCCACCAGCGCCTTGCCGCGGTGTTGCGCGCCCATCTCGCTGATGAGCTTGATGCCCCAGAACTTGGAGATGCAGTAGCCGACGACCTGGCTGATGATGAGGATGATCTTCTGGTCCACGGCGCCGACGCCGGGCAGGTCGACCGTGCCCTCCCACGCGCCCACGGCGAAGGGCTTGCGGAAGGCGTACATGCAAAAATAGGTCGAGAAGGCGGCGGTGATCGCCCACGTGGCGAAGAGCCAGGGCGGCGCGCGCTGCAGAAATCGGGTGACGGCGCTGGTCTCGGGGCGCGCGGTCGTCACGAGGGCTCCTGGCGTACAGCGGGGCGCCCGGTGGTGGGCGCGGCGAAGTCTCGGGGTGGCGTGTGACACGACGAGGGCGCTGGCGTGACCCGCTCGCGACGCCCAGCTGGCCCGAGGCCTTCCGTGGGTCGCGGTGCGCCGGCGTCATGACCGCCGCGTGACACAGCGAGGGCCGATGCTGGCACGCTCCGCCGCCGGTCACAATTCCGCCGCGGCGCTCCGCGCCCGCCCTCGCGTGGCGCCGCGCCCGCGCCCGGTCGCCCCGGAGGCGCCGCCCAGGAGCCCAGCCCATGTCTGCCGCACGCCGCTCGCTCGCCGTCCTGCCCTGCTGGATCAGCCTGGTGTGCTGCGCCGCGCCCGCCCTCGCCGCGCCCGCCGCGCCCGCCGCGCCTGCGTCCGCCGCGCCCGGCTCGGCGGCGTCCCCCGCGTCCGCCGCGAAGCCGACCGTCGACCGCTCGCAGCCCGACAACGTGGGCTTCTCCACCGTGCCCAAGGTCTACGTGCTCATGGGCGGCTGGGCCTACAACTTCAAGAGCGCCCTGCCCAACCGGCCGGCGCACAGCGGGGCGAACGTCGGCACCAAGGGCCCCGGGCTCATGGGCGCCGAGCTCATCGGCGACTGGCTCTGGCAGGTCGGCGGCTTTCGCAGCCGCTGGCCCTCGTGGGTCGGCTTCTACCTGGGCTGGCTCCACTTCCCGGCCACCGACGAGGGCGCGCAGCAGACCGGCATCCTCGAGTATGGCCTCCGTATCCGCCACGCCTTCCGCGCGACCCGCGCCGTGCGGCCCTTCATCACCTACTGCCTCGGCGCCACCCAGGTGTGGATCGACGGGCAGGCCGGGCGGGGCATCACCCACCAGACCCGCGGCGGGCTCGGGGTGGACCTCAGCGTCGCCCGCAACCTGCGGCTCGTGGTGGAGGCCGGGTGGCGCATGCAGAGCCTGCCGGACCTGGGCAGCGACCGGGACTTCACCTTCTCGTCCACCAGCGTCAACGTCGGGTTGCTCTACGAGCGGGCCGCGAAATAGGGAAATTCGCGGCCTGAAGTCCCCCCGCCCCTTGAGCGAGGCGCCTGCCCGTGGCATCCACGTCGCGCACCCCTGACCGGCCGCTGCGCCGGGCCTCCTGACAGGACTCGTTGGATGTCTGCGCCCCGCAAGCTGTCATCGCTCAAGTGGCCCCTCTTCGTGCTGATGCTGCTCTGCGTGCCCGTGGTCGGGTGGCAGGAGGTGGTGCAGCTGCTCGGCGGTCACGTCACGTCCGGGGTCAACATCCTGCGGCACGTGCTCTCGAGCGGCCTGTGGATCGCGGGGGCGTGGCTCCTGGTGCGGCTCATCGACGTCGTGGTGTGGGAGGGTCTGGTCGCGCCGCGGCTGGGCGGCAAGGTCCCGCGCCTGCTCAAAGACGTGGTCGCCACGCTGATCTTCGCCGTGGCGACGACCACGGTGCTCGCGGTGGTCTTCGACCTCGACGTCACCGGCTTCTGGGCCACGTCGGGCGTGGTCACCTTCGTCCTGGGCATGGCGCTGCAGTCGATGATCGCGGACGTCGCCAGCGGCATCGCGCTCAACGTCGACCGCCCCTTTCGGCTCGGCGACTGGGTGCAGGTCTTCCACCGCAAGGAGTCCTTCATCGGCGAGGTCTTGGAGACCAGCTGGCGCTCGACCCGTCTGCGCTGTGTCGACGGCACCATGGTCATCGTGCCCAACGGCCAGGTGGCCCTCTATCCCGTCCGCAACCTGACCTGGCCGCGGCAGGAGAGCCGCTTCACCCTCACCTTCCATCTCGACTTCGGCGTGCCGGCCGACCGCGCCCTGCGCATCCTCCATGCGGGGGTCAAGAGCGCGGAGGGGGTGCTGACCAAGCCGCCGCCTCGCGTGCGCATCAACGGCGCGAGCAAGTCGGGCGTGGAGTACGAGATCCGCTACTGGCTCGACCCGGCCGCCGTGTCGCCGAGCAAGGGTCGCCACCGGGTCATGCAGGCCGTGCTCCGGCACCTGCACAAGGCCGGGCTGACGCTGGCCTACGAGAAGCAGGACGTCTACCACGCCCCCATGCCGCAGCGGCAGCTGGACACGCGCGACGACCGCGAGGCCATCATCGGCCGGGTGGAGCTCTTCGCCGACCTCGAGCCCGCCGAGCTCGGCCAGCTGGCGTCCAGCGTGGCGCTGCGGTCGGTGACCTTCGCGTCCGACGTCGTCAAGGCGGGCGACGAGGGCGACTCGATGTACATCGTGGTCGAGGGCCTGCTCGGCGTGTACGTCAACGGCAACGGCGCCGAGATTCAGGTGGGTCGCATCGAGCCCGGCGAGTTCTTCGGTGAGATGAGCCTGCTCACCGGCGAACCCCGCTCCGCCACGGTGCGCGCGAGCACGGACGTGGTGGCCTTCGAGGTGCGCAAGGCCGATCTCGAGCCGCTGTTGCGCGCCCGCCCGGAGCTGGCCGAGCAGATCACCGCCAAGGTCGCCGAGCGCAAGGTGCGCAGCCTGCAGCGCACGGCCGAGCACGCCGCCAGCGCCGAGCAGGTCGAGGAGGAGGCCGAGAACCTGGCCGCCCAGCTGCTGGGCAAGGTCAAGTCGCTCTTCTTCTGAGCCCTCCAGGTTCTGAGCCTTTCAGCTTCGTTCCAGGCGCCTATGCGTCGTCGTCCGCCCCGTCGCGCCCCAGCAGCCCGCGGGCCAGGGCCTCCGCCAGGTCTCTTCGCCGCAGCGGCTTGCCCAGGTGGTCGTCCATGCCCGCGGCGAGGCAGCGCTGCCGGTCGTCGTCGAGCGCGCTCGCCGTCAACGCCACGATCCACGG
>JAUIAC010000424.1 GCA_030425545.1 bacterium
GTCATGGCCGAGATCGCGCGGCTGGCCGCCGAAGACAAGGCTGACTGGCTGTCGCGCGCGCCCGAGCGACGGACCATCTGAGGGGGCGGGCGTCTGAGCGCCGTTCCCCTGAGCGCCGTTCCCCTGTGCGCCGAGCCCCTGAGCGCCGTGTCCCTGGGCGCCGTGCCCCTGAGCGCCGTGCCGTGGTCGGTGCGCTCCAGCGACAAAATGTCCGCTATTTGCCCCGGCGAGCTGAGCGACATGTTGTCGCCAGCGCGCCTGGGCCACATGCTGCCGGCATGAACGTGGCCTTTCTCGTCATCGTCTTTGCGTCCATCGTCTTTGCCGCGATCACGGGGACGCCGGACGCCGTGGGCATGGCGGCGCTCAACGGTGCCAAGGCCGCGGTGGAGCTGGTGCTCTCGCTGGCGGGGTCGATCACGCTCTTTCTCGGGCTGACCGCCATCGTCGAGGCTGGCGGCGGGCTCGGGATCATGGCGCGGGTGATCCAGCCGCTCATGGCGCGCCTCTTTCCGACGATCCCGGCCGACCACCCGGCCATGGGCGCCATGGTGATGAACCTGGCGGCGAACGCCATCGGGCTGGGGAACGCGGCGACCCCCTTCGGGCTCAAGGCCATGAAGGAGCTCGACGCGCTCAACGCGCGCAAGGGCGAGGCCAGCGACGCCATGTGCCTCTTCCTCGCCATCAACACCAGCGGGCTGGCCATCTTGCCGACCGGCATCATCGCGCTGCGCGCTGGGCTGGGCTCGAGCGACCCGGCGGCGATCCTGCCGACGACGCTCATGGCCACGGGGGCGTCGACGCTGGCGGGGGTCACCGCTGCGCTGCTGCTCCGGCGGTTGCCCTTCTTCGCGCCGCGGCCGACGAGCGACGAGGCGGACGAGGTCGTCGACGCGGCCATGGGGGCGAGCGGCGGTGCGGAGGGGCCGAGTGGCGACGAGACGGTGCGTCCCGAGGCGCTGGCCGGGCGCGTGGCGGCCGAGCCGACCGAGGTTGCGGTTGAGCCCGGCTCCTGGTGGCCGCTGATCGGCCTGGCGGTCGCGCTGGCGGGGCTGGTGGCGGCGGTCCACACCTGGGGTTCGGCGGCCAGCGCCTGGATCCTGCCGGCGGTCATCGCGGGCATGGTCGGCTTCGGCGCGGTGCGCGGCGTGAAGGTCTACGAGGCCTTCCTCGTCGGCGCGAAAGAGGGCTTTCAGCTCTCCCTGGCGATCATCCCCTACCTCGTCGCGGTGCTCGCCGTGGTGTCCATGCTGCGCGCGTCGGGCGGCATCGACGCGCTGGTGGGGGCGGTGGGGGGCGTGTTCGGCGCCCTCGGCTTTCCGGCGGAGGTGCTGCCTTTGGCGCTGCTGCGCCCGCTCACGGGCTCGGGCGCCTTCGCCATCACCGCGGAGCTGGCCAAGACCCACGGGCCCGACAGCCTCATCGGCCTGGTCGCCACCACCATGAACGGCTCCACCGAGACCACCTTCTACGTGCTCGCGGTCTACTTCGGCTCCGTGGGCGTCACCCGCGCGCGCTACGCTGTCGCGGCCGGCCTCACCGCCGACCTGGTCGGCGCCGTCGTCAGCGTGGCCTCGGTTCACTGGCTGCTGCCGCAGGCGTGAGCGGTCACGCAGAAAAAAAAGACGGCGCCCCTGTCGACGGTCGCGCCGCTCGTTCGTCGTCTCTACGACCGCTGAGACCGACGCGCGGCCCCCGCGCCACAGGAGGAGACACCATGAGTGAGACAGCAGGAGACCTGTTCTGGCGGGTCGCCGCGACCGAGCTGAGCGCCGGTCGGGCCCAAGAGGGCACCATGATGGGCAGCCGCTGCCTGCGCGTGTCGGGGCAGTTCGCCGGCATGGTGCACAGCCGCACGGGGGAGGTGATCTTGAAGCTCCCCAAGGACCGCGTCCTCGACCTCATCGGCGAAGACGTGGCGGCGGAGTTCCGCCCCAACGGCAAGCTCTTCAAGGAGTGGGCGCTCTTGCCCGGACCCGCTGAAGACGAGCTGCGAGCCCTGCTGCGCGAAGCGGTGGGCTTCGCTGCCCAGTGTGCTGAGCGGAAGCAAAGGAGCCAGGCATGAACCACGGATTCTCCGCCGACGCCCTCGCCCTGCTGGGCGCCCTCGGCAGCTACGACAAGGAGCGCTTTCAGGCCGAGAAGAAGGCCTACGAGCGGCTCATCGCCAAGCCGGCCAAGGCCTTCGTGGTCGCGCTTTTGCCGCGCCTCCAGGCCGAGATCAGCCCCGACATCACCGGCGCGCCGAAGACCAACGGCTCCATCGCGCCGATCAACAACGACCTGCGCTTCAGCCCCGACAAGTCGCCCTACAAGGACCACCTGCTCTTCCGCTTCTGGCAGGGGCCCAACAAGAAGCTGGCGCCCACCCTGTGGGTCCGCGTCAGCGCCACCGACCTCGGCTTCGCCACCGGGGTGGGCTTCGACAAGGACGGGCTGAGCCGCTTTCGCGCCCGCGTCGCGGGACCCGAGGGGGCCGAGTTCGACGCCGCCGTCGCCGCCCTCAGCGCCAAGCACCCGGTGCAGATCGCCGGTGAGGGGCTCAAGCGCGTGCCCAAAGAGTTCCCCGCGGACCACCCCCGTGGGCGCTGGCTCAAGCACAACAAGGGCCTGCAGCTGCGCTGGCCCGAGCCGGTCGCGCTGGACGGCGAGGGCGGGCTCGACGGCGACGCCCTGGTGGCGCTGTGCACGGCGCGGCTGCGCGACTGTGCGGAGGTGCATCGGTGGTTGGTGGGCTAGCCTGGTCAGCGACGGCCTGGTCAGCGACGTCGGCGACCCGGCAGCGCGCCCGGCGCGCTTCGGCTGGCCGCCGGGGCGAGCAGGCGCCTCGACGCGGCCCCTGGCGCGGGCCATGGTATCCCGTAGCGACCTGTAGCCCTGGCTTGCCCATGACCACGCCCCTGTTCGTCCATCCCGTCAGCAGACGCCTACGCGACGTCGCCCTGGCCCTGCCGGAGGCGAGCGAAGGCACGTCGTGCGTCAACCGCGCCTTTCGCGTCGGCAAGAAGGCCTACTTCTATCTCGGCGAGAAGCCAGGCCACATCTACGCCATGCTCAAGCTGACGGCGTCGTACGCGCAGGCCCAAGCCATGGAGGACCCGCAGGTGTCCCCCGGCAAGCACGGCTGGGTGACGCTGCGCTTTCAGGCCGACGCGCACCCGGACCCAGCTCTCCTGGCGCGGTGGGTGGTCGAGAGCTACCGCGCCCTCGCGCCCAAGCGGCTGCGTGACGCTGTGGAGGTGTCCGTCGAGGGCTAGTGGCACCTCACGGACACACGCTCTTGGACCCCGGCGTGCCGAGCTCGCGCTTCACGCAGCGGGGCTTGCCGCCGGCGCCGATCTGGCAGGTCTCCTTGAGCATCTTCGACCCGCCCTTGGTCCACGGGCCGTTGAGGGTCACCGAGTCCACCGGGCTGCCGGTCGGGCTCAACATCGTCACCGGCGTGCCCACCTTGGACGCGATGTCGTAGGTGCCGCCGGTGTCCAGCCAGCCGTAGATGGCGCCGATGCCCTTAGACTGGCTCTGCAAGGACGCTCCGTGGGCGGCTCGCCGCTGCAGAGCCGGTCCGGCGGCCGCCGGGGTGGGCAACGCCCACTTCGCTGACTAGGATGCGCGCCATAATCAGGAGCCGCCATGCCGAAGCCAACTCCTTTGTCGTCCGTGTCCACCTGCCTTGCCTTGGCCTTCATGCTGCTGACCGGTTGTAGCAGCGACCCCGGCAGCACGTGCACCATCGCGTTCAACGACCGCTGCGAAGGCAACACGGCGGTGCTCTGCGTTGGCACCTCCAAGAGCGGCATCGGCAGGGTCGAGCGCAAGTCCTGCGGCGACCTGACCTGCGCAGACGATGGTGAGTGCCTGTCGCTCAAGGGCAGCTGCAGCAAGGCCGGCGACGTGCGCTGCAATGGCGAGGGCGCCTACCAGTGGTGCCGCAAGGCCAACGGAAAGCTGCAGTGGAGCGAGATCCCCTGCGAGGACAAGAACAAGTGCCGCGAGAGCGACGAGGGCGTCATCTGCGCGGAGGGCGCCCTGTGCAAGCTGGCCAGCCACCAGGCCACCTGCAACGGCACCAGCGCGTTGACCAAGTGCGCCACCGCCTGGTGGGACGCGGTCAAGGGCATGGGCGAGTCGGCCTCCATCGGCAGCGAGCACTGGGGCACGCTGACGGACTATGCGTGCACCTCCGACAAGGTCACGTGTCAGACCGTCGACAAGACCCACAACGGCTGCGTCTACGAGGCCAAGATCTGCGAGCCCGACGAGTGGCACGCCACCGAGGACCGCATCGTCAAGCACACCCACGTCGATCGCTGCGACGGCCAGCTCGCCATCACCTGCGCCCGCTGGCCGCTCTCAGGCCCCGGGCCCGAGCGCCACGGGGTCACCGCCGACGATTGCACCACCTACGGCTCGCCCCACGAGTGCGTCGCCAAGGACGGCTACGCCCGCTGCGTCCCCAAGGGCGCCAAGTTCTGCAACCCCAAGTCGGTGGCAGAGCTGTGCAAGGGCCAGCCGAGCGAGGCCCTGGTGCAACGCAGCTGTGAGCCGGTCTACGGCGCGCCGTGGGGCATCGAGTCCGACGAAGGCGACCTCTTCTGCCCCTGAGCAGCCCCCTCCGCCCCAATCAACGCTTGGCACCCATGTGCCCTACTCGCTCCCGTCCCGGACGACGGAATCGAGCAGGTGGGGGAAGGCGTCCGGGGCGGGCATGACGGGCGTCGCGCTGATGACCCCAGCTTTGCCGTACCCGAATTCGAAGCTGTATTCGTAGGTGCCTGTATTCGTAGGTGCCAGGCGTTTCGCTTGCGACCGACCTCTCATCGGACTCTGGACACACGTGACCGGTCGCGCCCGCGCGCGGTCATCTTGAGCGAGGTTTGTGTAGCCCCCCTTCGGTCGTCAGCTCACTGAACAATCTGGTTCCGGCCCGGGTCTACCGCGGCAGCGCCAGCGGCCGCTTCACCCGGGCCGCGCCGGGCTCAACGCCAGGCCCAGCCAGCCGCGGCAACGGCGCGCGCACGAAGCCGCCCAGCGGCCGAAACGTCCCCAGCGGGAACGCCACGTCGCGGTCCCCCGCGCGGAAGCG
>JAUIAC010000425.1 GCA_030425545.1 bacterium
CCACGAGGCACGGGTCGTCGTCGGGGCAGGGCGCGCCGTCCGCGACGTGGACGGTCTTGCACACGAAGGCGCTGGGCCCCTTCGAGGAGCACACCCCCTGCTGGCACGGGTTGGCGCTGCTGCACGGGGCGTCTCCGCCCGCGACGCAGCCGCCCTGGCCGTCGCACGCGTCAGCCACCGTGCAGCCGTCGCTGTCGGCGTTGCAGGGCGCGCCCTTGGACGCGGCTGGGTTGGTGCAGACGCCGGTCTTGGCGTCGCAGGTGTCCTCCGTACAGACGTTTCCGTCGGTGCAGTTCTTGGCCGTGAACACGCACCCGAGGCCGGGCTTGCAGGCGTCCACGGTGCAGGGGTCCTGGTCCGTGCACGGCTTCGGCGGCCCTGACCCGCAGGCGCCGCCGCCGTCGCAGCTGTCGCCCAAGGTGCAGTCGTCACCGTCGTCGCAGGGCGCCCCCTTCGCGGCCGCCTTGAGCACGCAGCCGCCCGTGGCCGGCACGCACGTCGCGGTCTGGCAGTCGTTGTCCTGGCTGGGGTCGCAGGCCACCACCGACGCGGGGTTCAGCACGCACTTGCCCACCGCCTTGTCGCAGTAGAGCGAGCCGTTGCACAGGTCGCCGTCGTCCAATGCGTCGCAGTCCGCGTCCTGCGCGCACTGACAGACCGCCGTGCCGGCGACGCAGGCGCTCCCCACGCAGGCGTCGCCTACGGTGCAGGCGTTGCCGTCGTCACAGGCGAAGGTGCCGGTCTGCGTGGCCGCCGTCGGGGTCCACACGCAGGTGACCGCCCCGGTGTCGGGCGCTGTCGCGCAGCCCACCACCTTGACGTTGGCCCGCGGCAGCACGGCGCAGGCGCCGGACTGCGGCACACACACGTTCTTGGCGCACGCCGTGTCGCCCTGGGACGCGCAGGTCACCACGGTCGCCGGGTTCACCGCGCACGTCCCGCTGGTCTGGTCGCAGAAGGGGAGGCCGTTGCACAGGTCGCCGTCGTCGCTGCAGTCGCTGTCCTTGGTGCAGCTGCACACCGAGGTCCCGCCGCCGCACGCGCCCTTGCTGCACACCTCGCCCTGGGTGCACGCGTCGCCGTCGTCGCAGGCTTTGCCCTCGGCCACGGCCTCGAGGGCGCACGCGCCGTCCGCCGGGTTGCAGGTGTTCTTGCGGCAGAGGGTGTCGGAGAGCGTGGAGCAGACCACGACGCTGGCCGGGTTGGCCTTGCAGATGCCGATGCCGGTGGAGAGGTCGCAGTAGGGGACCCCCGTGCACGGGTCGCTGTCGGGGTCCGGGCAGTCGCGGTCGGCCTTGCAGCCGCAGGTGCCTGTCCCCCCGACGCAGGCGCCGGCCGCGCACGCTTCGCCCGAGGAGCAGGCGTCGCCGTCGTCGCAGGGGGCGCCGTCCGGCGCGTTCGTCTGCGCACAGACGCCGGTCGCTGGGGTGCAGCTGGCCACCCTGCACGGCGTCCCGTCGGTCTTGCAGGTCACCACGGTCGCCGGGTTCACCACGCAGACATAGGGGAACGCGCTGGTGTCGCACACGGGTGTGCCGTTGCAGAGGTCGCCGTCGTCGGCGCAGTCCGCCGTGGTCTCGCAGCTGCACACGTTCACCGCGCCAGGCACACACGCGCCGGCCTTGCAGCGGTCGTTGGGGGTGCAGGGCGCGCCGTCGTCGCAAGGGGCACCCTCCGCCGCGTCGGCCTGGACGCACGCGCCAGTGCTCGGCTCGCAGGCGGTGCGCTGGCAGGGCGCGTCGCCGGACGTGTCGCACACGACGACCGGGCCGGGCTGGCAGCGGCCCTGCTCGCACACGAGCGTGCCATTGCACAGGTCTCCGTCGTCCAGGGCGGCGCAGTCGGGGGTGGTCTCGCAGGCAAAGCCGTCGATGGCGTTGGCGCCGCAGCCACTCAGCAAGCCGGCCCCCCAGGTCACGCCGAGCACGACGGCCCAGCGGAGGGCGGTGCGTCGGCGCAGGCGGGCAGGAGACGTCATGGAGCTCCGAGCGGGCGGCGCCACGCAGCGCCGTGAGAGCGTAGGGACTTGGCAGGGCGTTCAGGAAGCGTAGGGCACGCCGGCGCCGTCTGCCAACCACGCGCTGCGCAGGCTGCGCGCGGGTGGTCGTCCTGGCGTCCGCTCGGCCGCTCTCGGCCGCCTCGTCCCGCAGCCAGCTTTTGCTCCCGACCCTGGCCCCGCGTGGCGGGCGGCGTAGAGGGCGATTGCTTCTGTCGGGCGCGCGCTGCATCGTGGTTGCATCCGTCGCATCCGCCTCGCGCGCCACCGGTGGGGCTCTTCGCCCCCGCACTCTGACCTTGGAGCGCCGCCCATGCCCCTTCGCCGAACCGCATCGACGTTGCGGCAGGTCGGCGTCGCCGCGGGCCTCGCGGTCCTGGTGTCGGCGCTGAGCGCGCCCGCCGCCGCGGCTGAGCCGGCGTCGACCCGAGGCGGACACCGTCTCCGTGCGCTGCGGAACAAGGTCGCCGTTCAGAAGTCCAAGCTCTACGGGCGCTCGGTGGCGCTCGTCGTCGGGGTGGACGACTACGCCCACATGCCCGAACTGACCGGCGCGGAGCGGGACGCCAGCCGGGTCGCCCAGCTGCTGCGCAAGCGCGGTTTTCACGTGCGGCTCCTGCTGGGAGCCCAGGCGACGCGCACCGCCATCCTCTCCGCGCTCGAGGCTGTGGTCGAAGAGCGGCTCAAGCCGAGGGACCGGCTCATCGTCTACTTCGCCGGGCACGGCATCTCGCGGAAGCAGTCCGGGGGTTCCATGGGCTTCCTCATGCCGGTGGACGCCAGGCCCGACAAGCCGATCAGCCAGGGCATCGAGATGGCGTGGTTTCAGCGCGTGATCGCCACGGAGATCAAGGCACGGCACGTGCTCTTCATCGCCGACGCCTGCTACTCCGGGCTGGCGATCGGGCATCGTGGCGCGCCCAAGTCGTCCCGGGTGCCTGGGTACGTGCGCATGATCGCCGAGGGGCGCATGCGGGGCGCGCTGGTCGCGGGCACGGCCGGGCAGGAGGCGCACGAGTTCCGCGGGCACGGGCTGTTCACCTACTACCTGCTCCAGGGCATGCGCGGCGCCGCAGACACGCAGAAGCCCTTCGGCGTGGTGACCTCCCAGGAGCTCGCGAGCTACGTGCGGAGCCATGTGGCTGAGCAGGCGTCGGTGCACGGCTGGCAGCAGACGCCCCAGTATCGCGGCGAAGGCGAAGGCGAGTTCCTCTTCTTCGTCGGAGGCCAGGGCAAGCCCCCACCGGGGTTGAAGATCACCGTGTCCTCGTCGGCGTCCCGCGCCCCCGCACCGCGCGCGCGGCTCCGCTGGGCGCTCGGCGGGCTCACCTTGGTCGCAGCCGGCGCGGCCGCCACCTTTGGGGTCCTCGCCTCCCAGGCCGCGCACCGCTACGAGCGCTACGATGTTGGCGACGGCACGTTCCGGCTGCCGGCCACCTACAGCGACGCGCGCTTCCTCGACGACGTCGCCACGTACGACACGCGGAGGACGCTGGCGTGGGTCTCGGGCGGCGTGGCCGGCGCGTCGCTGGTCGCCTTGGCTGCCACCTGGCTGCTGGGCGACGCGAAGGGGGCCGGCGTTGCCCTGGCTCCGCGCGCGGGCGGCGCGACGCTGCGGGTCCAATTTTGAGCGGGGCAGCGGACCGGCTTGGGTGGTTTGGGCCGCTGGCGCTGCTCGCCACGCTGGCCTTGTCGGCCTGCGACCCGCTCCCCACGCTGGACAACGTGGTGCGCGACGACGCCGCGCCGAGCGGCGGCGCAGCGGCAGACGCCGGCGACGCCGGCGACGCCACGTCAGCGGCCGACACGGCTCAAGCTGACGGTGGCGGGGCGGCGCAGGTCGACCCCTGCGTCGCGGCCAAGTCCTGCGCCTGTCTCACGCACGAGGACTGTGCGGCCATGGACACCGGAGACAAGTGCCTCGGCGGGCTCTTCTGCGACCGCACGGTGACGGGCCACGCGTGCCGCTACAACCTCGCCAAGCGGCCCCATTGCTCCGCCGTCAACGACGAGGACTGCGTCAAGAACACGTGCAA
Source organism: bacterium (assembly GCA_030425545.1). GTDB lineage: Bacteria > Myxococcota_A > UBA9042 > UBA9042 > UBA9042 > UBA9042. Next base: position 4,033 of record JAUIAC010000425.1, read on the forward strand.
CGCCAAGACGGGCGCCTGCGCGATGAAGCCCGTGGCCTACACCATCGAGACGTGCACCGCGGACAAGTCCTACTGCTACCTGCGCGACTACGAGGAGTTTCCGGGCGGCGTGACCAACGACAAGTGCGACGACGGCAACACGTGCACGGGCGGCGACTACTGCTCCACCGGCTACTGCGTCGGGGTGTTCAACAGCTGCAAGTGTGGCCAGGACGCCGACTGCAAGCAGCACGACAGCGACAACATCTGCGCCGGCAAGTTCGTGTGCAAAGGCGGGGACTGCGTCGTCGACAAGGCCACGGTGGTCTCGTGCAAAACGGTCAACGACACCGAGTGCACGCGCAACGTGTGCGACCCGAAGCTCGGGTTCTGCGGCATGCAGGTCGTCCCCGGGGTCGGCGTGCCCTGCGAGGACGACGACCCCTGCGTCGCGGGCGGGACCTGTGCGAGCGGCAAGTGCACCGGCGGCAAGCCAGCGTGCCCCTGCGCCACCGACGCGGACTGCGCGGTGTTCGCGCCCCAGGGCACCCTGGTGTGCGTCCAGCAGCAGTGCGTACCGGCGCCCGGGGGGTAGGCGCGCCCGGCTCAGATCATGCAGGCTACGACGCCCAGCCGCCGGAGACCTCTCATGTACATCGAACCCACGCACGAGGCCCTCCGCGCGTTCCTCCAGACCCGCCCCACTGGGCCCGTCTCCATGCTCAACCTGCTGCGCTTTCGCCCGGTCGCGGACTACAGCGGCACCCCTGAGCTTGCGCCTCCCGAAGCGGTCTCCGGTGCTGCGGCCTACCAGCGCTACATGGCCCACGCCGCGCCCTTCATCGCCAACGCTGGCGCTGGCCTACGGCTCTTGGCTCACGCGTCGGCGCCCGTCATCGGCCCACCGGACGAGCGCTGGGACATGGTGCTGCTGGTGCGGTATCCGTCGGCCCAGGCCTTTGTCGCCTTCGCCACCGACGCACGCTACCTGGCCGGCGTCGGGCATCGCACCGCGGCGCTGGCGGACTCGCGCTTGATCCCGCTGACCGACGTCGACTGAGGCCGGCGCGCCG
>JAUIAC010000027.1 GCA_030425545.1 bacterium
TCGATGAACACCAGCTGCTTGAGCCCTGCCATGCGGCCTCCCTCCGACGCTCTGGAGCGCCGGACACGCCACGCGAGACGCGAGGGCCCGAGGGTAGCGATCCACCCGCCAGGGGGATAGTCCACGCCTGGGCGCGTCGCCCTTAGCAGACTGCGCCTTTTCTCCGTTCTTGCGGCCACGCCGGTCAGTCTGCTGGGAAGGGGAAGCCACGGCTTGCCGTGGCTGGGGGCGCTCGTAATTTTCGCGCCAGTTCGCTGTCGCGACCAGGCAATTCAGCATCTACCGCGCCCGTTTCCTTCGGCTGCGCCTCAGGGGGCTTGCTCCCCAAGAGACAGAAAAGCTAGCAGATTGCGGCGACAATCAATTTCGCCGCAGTCTGTTAGAGCCGTATACTGACGCCCCCCGAGTCGTCGGACCCTGCGGCAGACGCTGTCGTGCGACGGGCGGTCGGCACTGGAGCCACAGCATGAAGGTCCTGCTCATCGATCCGCCGGAGCTCTTTCTCCGAGGCGAGGGGCACACCCGGCAGGTCCAGCCGCTGGGGTTGGCCTACGTCGGCGCGGCGATCGCTGACATCGCTGAGGTTCGCTTCCTGCTGCCCGACACCCGCGCGTGGGTTGGCGACGACCCGTGGGGCGAGCTGGTGCGCACGGTTCAGGCCGAGGCGCCAGATTTGGTGGGCTTCACCGCGGTCACCGCCACGTACCCGTCCGCCGTCGCCTTCGCGCAGCGGCTGCGCGCGACCTTGCCCGAGCTGCCCATGGTGCTGGGCGGGGTGCACGCGTCGACCGAACCGGCCGACGCCCTGCGGGGAGCGCCTGCGCTCGACTGGGTGATCCGGGGCGAGGGCGAGCTCACCCTGCGAGAGCTCGTCGCGGCGGTCGCTGCCGAGGGGCGCGCCCTCCGAGACCCAGGCCAGATTCACGGGCTCTGGTGGCGCGACGCGGCGGGCCAGGTGCGCGCCTCGCAGCCGCGGGCGCCGGCCCCAGACCTCGACGCGCTGCCGAACCCACTGCGAGAGGGGCTGGTGTGGCCCGACGACATCCAGCCGGCCTTCTACCAGGCCATGGTGACCCTGCGCGGCTGCCCCTATCGCTGCATCTACTGCGCGGTGCCGGGCTTGGACGAGCGCAAGACCCGCTATCGCTCCGCGACCCACGTGGTCGACGAGATCGCGGCGCTCAAGGCGCGCTGGGACATCCCCTACCTCTTCTTCCACGACAGCGTGTTCACGCTGCACAAGAAGCGCACGCTCGCGATCTGCGCGGAGATGGTCGAGCGCGGTCTGCAGGTGCCCTTCTGCATCCAGACCCGGGCCGACCGCATCGACGCTGAGGTGCTCGAGGCCATGCTCGCCGCTGGCCTGCACCAGGTGTTCTTTGGCATCGAGTCGGGTGACGCCGACAGCTTGAAGCGCATTCGCAAGGCGACGCCGCTGGCTCAGATTCGCAGCGCGGTGGCCTTGACCCGCGCGGCCGACGTGCGCACCAGCGGCTTCTTCATGGTCGGCTGGCCCTGGGAGGACCGGGCGCGCATGCAGGCGACGGCCGACTTCGCCACGTCGTTGGACCTCGACGCCGTGAGCTTGTTCTCGGCCACACCGCTGCCGGGCACCGAGCTGTGGGAGCTGGCGGGCGGGACGCACCTGCCCGAGTCCATCGACTTCCGGACACCGCAGGTCAACCTGACGGGCATGAGCGACGCGGCCTACGCCGAGGCCTACGCGGCGGTGAAGGCGCAGGTCGACGCCTACAATCAGACCCGCATGATCGCGGCGCTGCCGGAGGCGACCCGGGTCGCGTGGATGGACCTGCCGCAGCCGCGCGCGACAGCGGTGCTGAGCGCCGGGGACGCGTCGGGAGCGGCGCAGTGACCGGCGCGCCGGCAGCGTCCGCCACCCCAGGCGACACGGCGGCGACGACGCCCACGCACCGCGCGGCCGGCGCCGTCGAGGGCGTCGTCGCGGCGGTGGACACCGGCGGCACCTTCACCGACCTGGTCGCCCAGACCCCAGGGGGTGTGCTCCGGGCCAAGGTCCCGTCGACCCCGGACGACCCGGGCCGCGCGGTCCTCGACGCGCTCGCTGAGCTGCGGCGCCAGCTGCCCCCGGACAGCCCGCCGGTGCGCGTGGTGCGACACGGCACCACGGTCGCGACCAACGCGCTGCTCGAGCGGCGCGGTGCGGCCACGGTCCTGATCACCACCGCCGGATTCACGGACCTGCTGCGCCTCCGCCGGCAGGACCGGCCCGATCTCTACGCGCTCCACCCGGTGGTGCCCGAACCCCTGGTCGCCGTGACGCTGGGGGTCGCTGGGCGCGTGGGGCCACGCGGTGAGCGCTGGGCGCCGCTCGAGCCGCTCGGTCCCTGGCTGGCGCGCCACGCAGCCGTGCTCGCCAAGGCCGAGAGCTTCGCGGTCTGCCTGCTGCACGCCTGGCGCGACGGCAGCGACGAGCGGGCCGTCGGCGCCGCGCTCGCGGCCGCCTATCCGGGCGTGCCTGTGACGCTCTCCCACGCGCTGGCGCCGGTGTTTCGCGAGTACGAGCGCTGCAGCACCGCGGCGGTCAACGCCTTTGTCGCTCCGGTGATGGGCCGCTACCTCGCGCGGCTGCAGGCCGGCGTGGCGCCCGCGCAGCTCATGATCCAGGGGTCCGGGGGCGGGCTGCTGAGCGCCGAGCTGGCCGCGCGGTGGCCAGCCCACACCGCGCTCTCGGGCCCTGCGGGCGGCGTTCAAGGGGCGTGGGCCGCCGGGCGCGCCGCGGGTTACGACCGGCTGCTGACCTTGGACATGGGGGGCACGTCGACCGACGTCAGCGTGGTCGAGGGCGCGCTCACGCCCAGCGATCTGGGCGAGGTCGCCGGCCTGCCGGTGCGTCTGCCGCTGCTGCCCATCGACACCGTAGGCGCGGGTGGCGGCTCCATCGCCTGGGTCGACAGCGGCGGCGCGCTGCGGGTCGGGCCGCGCTCGGCCGGGGCGCGGCCGGGGCCCGCTTGCTACGGCCGCGCCGGGCCGGAGGCCGAGGCCACGGTGACCGACGCCCACGTGGTGCTCGGTCGCCTGCCTCAGCTGCTCGGCGGCGCGATGCCCTTGGACTCGGCCGCGGCACATCGGGCGATGGCGCGCCTCGCAGCGCAGCTGGGCGCGCCCGTGGCCGCCACGGCGCAGGCGGTGCTCGACGTGACCACCGCCGCCATGGCGCGCGCCTGCAAGCGCGTCTCGTCGGTGCGCGGCGTCGACCCCCGCACCCTCACGTTGGTGGCCTTTGGCGGCGCTGGCGGGCTGCACGCCTGTGAGCTCGCCGACGAGCTGGGCTGTCCCACCGTGCTCTTCCCCGCTGAGCCCGGGGTCCTGAGCGCCGCCGGCATCGCCGCCGCGTCACCGGCCGCCAGCGTGACCCACACGTCTCTGGTGCGGAGCGACGGGCTGTCTGACGGCGCGTGGCGGCGCCGGCACGCCGCTGCGTGCGCTGAGGTGGCGGCGGCCTTCGCGGCCACGTGGCCTGGCGCGTCGCCGCCGCAGGTCCGCGTGCTCGCCGACATGCGCTATGTCGGCCAGTCGTGGTCGTTGGCGGTGGAGGTCAGCGCCGGTCTGCGCTCGGGCGCCGCCGACGCCACGGCGAGCGAGCCGCAGCCCGCGGTCGCCCGCAGCGTCGCGGCCTTGGGGGCCGCCTTCGAGCGAGCGCACGACGCGCGCTACGGCTTCACGCTCGCGCAGCCGTGGGAGCTGGTCGCGCTGCGCGCCTTTGCGGACGCGTCGCGCCCCGCAGCTGACCCGCCAGCGCGCCGGCCCACGACGCCGCAGCGTCGCCAGCAGCGCAAGCCCGGGTCGAGCGCGGGCTCGACGGGCGGCCGTGGCGCTGACGCCGCTGGCCCGCGGGCCGTCTCAGCGTGGTCTGCCACGCTCTGGCTGCCGGAGGGCTGGCGCGCGCGCCAGCGCCGCGACGGGGCCTGGGTCTGTGAGCGGCTGGACGGCGGCGACGCGACCTACGTCCCGAGCGCACAAGCGAGCGCTCCCGGCCCCGCGGGCCCAGCGCGACCGGACGCAGGGACCGCGGGGCGCACGGCGACGCGGACGGCGGAGGCCACGCGCTCCGTGCGCGCGCGCACCGTGGCGCTGGGTCTCGAGGTCCACCGACACCGCCTCGCAGCCATCGCAGAGCAGATGGGCGCGGCGCTCCAGTCCTCGGCCCTCTCCGCCAACATCAAGGAGCGGCGCGACTTCTCCTGCGCGATCTTCGACGGCGCCGGACGCATGCTGGAGCACGCCGCTCACATCCCCGTGCACCTGGGGTCGACGCCTGCGAGCGTGGCGGCGGTCCTCGACGCCGTCCCCCCGGTCCCCGGCCAGTCCGTCATCGTCAACGACCCCTTCCAGGGTGGCACCCACCTGCCAGACGTCACGGTCGTGACCCCCGTCTTCGTGCGCCCGGGCGACGCGACGCCGACCTGGTACGTGGCCAACCGGGCCCACCACGCCGACGTCGGCGGCGTGAGCCCGGGCTCCATGCCGGCTCCCATGGACAGCGCAGGGCGCCCGCGCCCGCTGACCATCGCCGACGAGGGCTTCCGCATCGGGCCGACCGTGCTGACCGCCGAGGTGCGCCAGGCCTTCGCCGCCGCCTCGCGGACCCCCTCGGAGCGGCTGGGCGACCTCCGCGCCCAAGAGGCGGCGAACCTGACCGGAGCGCGCCTGCTGCGCGCGCTGTCGACCCAGCCGGGCGTCGCGGCGAGGGTGCCCGCCCTCAACGAGGCGCTGCTGGACTACGGCGAGCGCAGGATGCGGGCTGCGCTCCAGGCCTTGCCGGACGGCAGCTGGCGCTTCACCGACCACCTGGACGACGACGGGCTCTCGCCGCAGGGCGTCCCGGTGCCGGTGGTCGTGACCATCGCTGGCGACCGCGCGACGGTCGACCTGCGCGCGGCGCCTCCCGCGAGCCCGGGGCCGCTCAACGCCGTGCGCGCCATCGCCGTGTCGGCCGTGCTCTACTGCTTTCGCGCCCTGGCCGGCGCGGTGCTCGACCCGGACGGGCGCGATCCCGACGCGCTGCCAGCCAACGCGGGCACGCTGCGGCCGCTCACAGTCCGCACCCGCCCGGGCTCCCTGCTCGACGCGCGGCCGCCGTCGGCGGTCTCTGCGGGCAACGTGGAGACCTCGCAGCGGCTCGTCGACGCCATCTTCGGCGCGCTGGCTCAGGCGGCTCCGGAGTGGGTGCCGGCCGCGTCCTGCGGCTCCATGAGCAACCTGCTCCTCGGGGGCACGCGGCCCACGGGCGCGCCCTGGGTGCACTACGAGACCCTGGCTGGGGGCGCCGGGGGAGGGCCGCTGGGACCTGGCGCCGACGCCGTGCAGTGCCACATGACCAACACCCGCAACACACCGGTCGAGGCCCTGGAGCACGCCTTTCCGCTCGAGGTGCGGCGCTACGCTCTGGCCTCTCAGCGCGCGCAGGGCGTCCAGCGTGGCGGGGCGGGCGTGGTGCGCGCCCTGCGCTTTCACGCGCCGGCGACCGTGACCCTGGTGACCGAGCGCCGACGTCTGGCGCCGTGGGGCCTGGCCGGCGGCGAGCCGGGGCCCCGCGGGCGCAACCGGCTGCGGCGCGCGTCGGGCGAGCTGGTCGAGCTCCCCAGCAAGGCCGTGGTTCAGGTGGACGTGGGCGACGAGCTGGAGGTGCAGACGCCGGGGGGCGGCGCGTGGGGCGGGCGTGGCGCAGTTGGCGAAGCGCCGGCGTGAGTGGGGGGCCTGGCGGTCGAGCGCTCGCGGGCGTTCACTCGCCCAGGAGCGCGCGCAGGCGGCTGAAGAGCGCCGCCAGCTCGGGCTCGGACAGCTTGTGGTGAACGGTGCGGGTGTGCAGCTCGACGCCGTCGGCCAGCTGGAGGCGGGTCCACGACTCCACCGGGGGCAGCTTGGGGGCCGCCGCGGTCGGGGCGGTGTCGGCGCCCGGACCTGAGGACACGGTCACCTGACGGCGGGGCAGGTGCGAGCCGACCGGAAACTGCGGCGTCGCGCCCTCGGGGGGGCCGTTCAGGTCGGGGCCCAGCTGCTCGCGCAGGGCGTCGTTGAGCGAACGGGACGCGGCCATGGTGGCGCGCGGCGGGCGGAGGGGGCGTGTCTGAGGCTGCTTCTGCAGCGGCGCGTCCGGCAGGTCCAGGGGCGGCTGCTGCGTGGGGAGATCTCGTGGCGGCGGGGGCGGCGGGGGCGGCGCTCCGAGCCCCGCGAGCCCTTGCAGCGCGGGGGCCACGCCGTGGCGCGCCTTGCGGACCGGCGCCGGCTCGGCCGCGGGAGCGAAGTGCCGCACTGGCTCGGGTTCGGGTGCGTTCATGTGCGCGGTCTCGCCGCGCCCCGGCCGGCCGACGCGCCCTTTCTTCAGCATGTTGAGCCAGTTGCTCATGACGGCGGCCTTCTTCTCCGCCTCCACCGGATCGTCGCAGAGCAGGCGCAGGTAGTCGTCGTCGACCCCGTGGACCAGCGTGCGGATGCGCTCCGTGCCGAAGTGCATCGACCGCAGGGTCTGGATGGCCACCAGCTGCATCAGGTGGCGGCGGCCATAGGGCCGGTCGCCGACCTCGGGCGCGTCGATGAGGCGCTGCTCGAGGTAGAGCGCGACCGCGCTGCTGTCGGTCTGCTCGGGCGACCCGGGCTGGTCGCGCAGGAGCGCGTTGGCGGTGCTCACCAGCGAGTCGAGCGAAAACTGCTCGGGCTGGGCGTGGATCGCGGCGCTCACGGTGCGGGGGCGGTTCATGTCTCCGAGTGTGCGGCCCGTTGGCGGGAGCGTCCAGCGCACGGGGGTGACTTGCGTCGATGCACGCGGGCGCGGCGCGTCCTTCGCTTTCTTTCACTGGTCCGCCGCTGCGGATTCGAACATCCTCTCGCCGCTCGCGGGCGCTCGGCCCCCCTCGCCTCTCCAACGATGCGCCGCGGCCGCTCGCCCGACCTGCTCGCCCGGCCCCGCGTCGCGAGAGCCCCAGGAGTCGTGATGTTCCGTGTCGCCCCCTCCCTCCTCGAGCCCCATCTCGCGGCCCGGGCCTCCCTGAACCGCCGCGCGCTGCGCACCAGCGTGACCCTCGCGGCGCTCCTGCTCGCAGCGGGCTGCGCCTCGCCCGCGGGCACGGGCGGCGTCACCGTGCCGCAGGGCTCTGCCGGCGCCACCGACGTGCCGTGCAAGCCGCTGAGCCAGCACCAGGGCTGCAACGGCATCGACCGTATGCTGTGCGAGCACTCGTCGAGCAGCTGGCAGATCTTGGAGGAGTGCGGCGTCGGCGAGGCCTGCGTGGAGAAGGACGATCCCGGCCTGCCTGGGGCGCTGCTGGCGAGCTGCAAGGTGATCCCCACCCCGGCAGCCGACGGCGGCAGCACCGACGGGACCATCGGCGGGGGCAGCAGCGGCGGGGGCAGCAGCGGCGGCGGCGTCCCGGGAGACGTCTGCGACCGCTGGAACGCCGACCGCAAGGACCTCGCCGAGGGGGACTGGGACGGCAGCGCGCCCAAGTGCGACCCGGGCACGCTCACCGGCGGCGCGATCGAGCGGGCGACCAAGGTGGTCAACCTGTACCGTGCCATGGCCGGGCTGCCCGAGGTCGACCACGACCCCGACCTCGACAAGCGCGCGCAGGCCTGTGCGCTGATCATGCGCGCCAACGGCTCGATCACCCACACGCCCGCCAAGTCGGCGAAGTGCTACACCGACATGGGCGCCACCGCAGCGAAGAAGAGCAACCTCTCCACCGCCGGCGCTGTGGTGTCCGTGGACCGCTACATGGTCGACTCGGGCTCACACAACCAGGCCACGCTCGGCCACCGCCGCTGGATCTTGAACAACAAGCTCGACTTCATCGGTGTGGGCTCCACGGGCGCCAAGTTCTCGTGCCTGCACGTCATCGGCGGCAAGGGCAACGCCAAGAAGCCCTGGGTCGCGTTCCCCTCACCAGGCAAGGTGCCCTTCGGCGTGATCAGCCCCTACGGCACGTCCATCGACACCACCGGCTGGTCGATCCAGAGCGACACGGTCAGCTTCTCGCAGGCCGAGGTCCACGTGACGGTCGGTGGAGAGGCGCGCAAGGTGTCCCAGCGCCTGTTGAAGGGCGGCTACGGCTCCAAGTACGCCATCGCCTGGCGGCCGGACGGGTGGAAGACGGAGGCCGGCGTCGTCTACCACGTCGAGCTGACCAAGGTGTCGACGCCGATCTCCTACGACGTGGACGTGGTCGACTGCGGGCAGTAGACAGCCGGGGCTTGTGCTCGGGTCCGCGTCGCCGGGTGATGTTGGCCTGCATCGGCGACCGTGCCGGTGTCATTGGCGCCCTTCGTCCTCTGCTTGGGGGAAGGGAAATGCCATGGGAAAGAGCCCGTGCCCTTCGAGGCAGCGAACCAGGTCTTCAAGCGCGGCCCAGGCCTTGTCGAACGAGATGTCGGTCGGGATGATCGTCGCGTCTTCGTACTGTGACTTCGTAGCGGACTCGCCTGCGGCGAAGCTCGACCAGCCTGCACAGTCCACGAACCGTGCTTGGCACGTCAGCGCGAACTCAGCGCCGACCGTCTGCCAGAAGTCAGTGTGGTCCGAGGGTGGTCGCGCGCCGTGGATCGTCGCGAGGTCGTAGATGTCTTTGGCGCGGATCGCAGCGTGGGGTTTGTTCGCCTTGCTCCGGTACGCCGGCAGGCTAGAGAGAAAGGCACGCAGCTTCTCACCGGTGATCCGCTCGAGAGTGTGCGCGTTGACCGTGCCCCGCTCCAACACAAGAGGAGCCATCGACCGAAGTGTCATCGGCTCAGGGCTCGCCATCTCGATCATCAACGCCGGGAAGTTCCGGACATCCCGGGAGAGATCGTCGACCCGGATCCGTGCGACGAGCATGGTCCAACCGCGAGGATGCCCGTCACGGGGCTTCGCCTTCACGGTGAGGCCGACCACCCGGTAGCGCTCCACTCGCTCCGACGCGAACGAGCTGGTCAAGCATTCGTGCAACCACCGCCGTAGCTTGGTCGCCTGGAGCTGCAGCTCGGTGCCGGCGGGGAACGCCGTGGGGAGTAGGTTGCTGTCGATGTCGAGCGAGCCACGAGCGACACCTGACAGCCGGTGGCGCAGCACCCGCGCACCCTTGAAGACCAGCCGCTCACGGATCTCTGCGCTCTCAGCCATCGCCTCCAGGACCCGCTCGAGCATCTCCTGTTTCCAGGCGTCCATCTCAGTGGGGTTCATCAGAGGACCTCAACCCACCAATACGGGTCGATGGCGCGATGCTGAAAACCAGGGAACATCGGCGTCACGTCGCGGCCTCCCGCGAGATGCGCTCGTGCGCGCGCCGCACCGAGGGTCGTTGCCAGCGACGGCTCCAGCGTCGCGCTCAGTCGCTGGAGAAGCCACCCCGCCCGACGCATCAGGTCATGGTCTTCCGTCGCGTCCAAGAGCTCTGCGAGACGACTCTGGTCGAGTCGGTCCATGGCCTCTTCCCAAGCCTCTTCGACCACCTCAGGTCCACCGCAGTGGCCGGGGCGGTGCAGGCTCAAGATCAGCGCTTGCTCCAGGGACACGACTCGGTGAATGGCGTGTCGGCCGCGATAGGCCATCTGCACATCGCTCGCCAGGCGGTTTGCGAGTCGCGTTCGGTAGAAGTCGACGCCGCGATGTCTCAACAGGGGTTGGCCAAGCGACATCGAACGAGGGGCGGCAGGGCTGGACGGCGGCGTGCTCGGCAGCGGACGCGCCTTCTTGGGTTCGTGATGTAGGAGCGCCACATGGTAGGCCGCGGGGAGCTGTGTCGTGAGCCGATGATGAGCCAGCGCGGCGAAGTACACGACGACGCCCGAGGGCTCCAGCGCCAGCAGGATCTCCTCTGGAGTGATGGAGTCCGCGTCAGACTTCGTCCGCGTAAATGCAAGCAGGCTGTCCGCAGGGGGGCGGTCTCCGACGGAGGATGGCTGAAGGTCGATGAGGACACCCAGCCGCTCCAACTCGCGGCGGGTCTCCTGGAGGGGGAAGCGCGTCCTGGAGCCTTGAGCGACCTCATCGGTACATTGCCGCGCGAGCGTCCGCCAGGTCTTGCCACTCAGGCAGCGCACGCTCGGCAGCGACTCCGTCGGTCGTTCCAAGCGGGCTTGGAAGGTCGCGAGGAACGCTGGGATGAAGTCTCTCTGTCGCACGTCATCCCCTACTATCTACGTAAACGTAGATAGTAGGGGATGACGTGAATGTCAAGAACGGGTCGCGAGACATCGACGGTTGAGTCCATCCGCGCCGCGTCGCTCGTGAAGGCAGCTCCGAACGACCGATCCGCGTCCGCCGACGAGGCGTGTCAGCGCCTAGCAGACTGCGCCTTTTCTCCGTTCTTGCGGCCACGCCGGTCAGTCTGCTGGGAAGGGGAAGCCACGGCTTGCCGTGGCTGGGGGCGCTCGTAGGTGTCGTGCCAGTTTGCTGTCGCGACCAGGCAATTCAGCATCTAGCGCGCCCGTTTCCTTCGGCTGCGTCTCAGGGGGCTTGCTCCCCCAAGAGACAGAAAAGCTAGCAGATTGCGGCGACAATCAAGTTCGCCGCAGTCTGCTAGCCAAACACGTAGGTCGCCGCCAGCCAGGCCCCGGCGCTCGCGACCGTGGGGATGGCGAAGTTGTCGTCCAGCCCGCGGCCGGCGAAGAGCTCTGCCAAGGCCGCCGGTGCCGCCGCCAGCGCCGCGATGCCCGCGCGCGCTGTCCAAGGCTGCGCAGGGCCGAAGACGGTCAGGCACAGCAGCGCCACCGCGAAGCCCGCCACCGCGAAGGCCAACGTGCCCTCGAGGGTCTTGCTACCCACCAGCCGGGTCTTGCCAAAACGCCGGCCGACCAGGGCTGCAGCGGGATCTGCGAAGCCCAGCACGGCGACGCCGACCGTGCACGCGATCGGGTCGAAGAGCAGCGCGATGAGCAGCAGCGCCGTCACCATCCACGTCGCGGAGTTCACCGTGTAGCGCTCGTCGGGGTGGGCGATGTCGCGGAAGGCCCGCATGACCACCTTGTTGACCGCCGGGCTGTACCGCCGCGCCGTCTCTGTGCTCCAGGCCGCCACTGCGAAGGCGCCTGCGACCAGGATCATCGTCCACTCGGTCAGCACGAACTGGATCAACCCGATGATCATCAGCCCGTTGCCCATGTGGTAGGCGTTGCGCATGTAGTTCGTTGGCCGGTTCCGCGGGACCTGCGCACCGCGGGCCTTCAGCCGGGCGTTGAGCGTGTCGTAGGCCGACGTCAGCTGCGCGCGCATGCGGGCCCAGTCTTCCCGCCGCGTTGGCTTGGCAGCGGCGGTGGACGCCAGCTCCTCGCACCAGGTCGCGAGCTCGGGATCCTCGGCGGCGCCACCGCGTTTCAGCGCGGTGCGGGCGCGCTCCGCCAGCGCGTGCAGCTTGGCGCGCGCGTCGGCGGCGCTCTCGTCGCGCCAACGGGCCGGGTCCAGCCGTTGCAGCAGCTCGTAGAGCTCCAGCCCCAGCTCGCGGCAGGCGCTTCGCAGGTCGTTCGGCACGGTCGTCACGGCACTCGTCATCGCGTCGTCTCCAGCGCCCGGAGGGTAGGGCACAGGCGCGACGCTCGCTGTCATCGTTCGGTAAAAGTCGTCCCGCGGGCGCGCCCGCTGGGCTCAGCTCGGGACGCGGATGTCTTCGTCCGAGGGGGTCCAGTCGGGGCCAAACTCGGCCTTGCCGCGCGCCGCGGCGAGCGCGCGGGTCTCCAGCTCCCGGCCCGCCTCGCGCACCTCGATGACCACGGCCTCGATGTCGACCCCCGGCATCGGCGTCCCGAGGCCGTGGGTCTGCAGCCGCTCGACCCAGGTGCCGTCCTTGGCCTTTGCCGCGGACATCAGCGCGGCGAGGTCCTTGAGCGCCTTCTGCCCCATCGGACGCTGCGACAGGCGGCTCGAGATCCAGCTGCCGTCGAGCGCGTGGAGCCGGTCGAAGGTGCGCCGCAGGAACTCGGTCTCCGAGGCGTTGACCTCCGACGCCAGCTTGCGCCCGAAGAGGATCGGCGCGGTCCGGTTGGCGTTGGTGAGCAAGGTCAGCCGCCAGAGCAGCAGCACGATGTCGCCGCTCACGCGGGCCGGGTCGCCGGTGTTGTTGGCGCGACCGAGGGCGGCCTTGAGCTCCGACCGCACCGTCTGCAGGGACACGGACACGCGGTGGGTCTCGCGCGGCGGGCGCAGCCCCTCTTCCGGCCAGATGTTGGTCAAGATGGCGCCCCAGCTCACCAGCAGGGTCGCCCCCGCCATGCGCGTCGCGGCCATGTCGCCCACGAAGAGCAACGCCGCCGCGCCGACCAGGACCAGCGCCGTGAGGCTGAGGATGAAGGGCGCCCGGGCGAAGACCGTGGACGTGCCAACGGACGTCGGCTGACCGCAGAAGGGGCAGATCTCTTCGCCCATGCGGTGCCACGCGCGGCACTTGCCACAGCGAACGACGGGAGCCAGACCTGGGAACTTGGGCGTGGTCATCGCGCGGAATGTAGCGGAAGGGCGAGGCCCGCGCGAGAGGCTCTAGCAGACTGCGCCTTTGCTCCGTTCTTGCGGTCACGCCGGTCAGTCTGCTGAGAAGGGGAAGCCACGGCTTGCCGTGGGTGGGGGCGCTCGTAGCCCACCCAATAGACAGAAAAGCTAGCAGATTGCGGCGACAATCAACTTCGCCGCAGTCTGCTAGCCGCGCCGCGCTCCCTGCCCCTCGTCATCTGCGAAAAGCTCGCTAGACTCCCGGCCCGCCTCGCGTTCGGCTCGCAACGTCCCGCGGGCGCGGCCAGACCCACTCCGGAGCACCATGAGCACCAGCCCCAGCAGCCCAGCCACGTTCTCTCGGCCCGAGGCGAACCCTGACTTTCCAGCTTTGGAGCGGCAGATCCTGGAGCGTTGGGCGCAGGAGAAGATCTTCGAGCGTTCGGTGCGCGGCGACGAGGACTTCGTCTTCTACGACGGTCCCCCCTTCGCCACCGGCACCCCGCACTACGGTCACCTGCTCGCCGGCACGCTCAAGGACATCGTGCCGCGCTACTGGGCGATGCGCGGCTACAAGGTCGAGCGCCGCTTCGGCTGGGACACCCACGGGCTGCCTGTGGAGATGGAGATCGAGAAGTCCCTCGACATCTCGGGCCCGCGCGCCATCGAGGCCTTTGGCATCGACAAGTACAACGAGGCCTGCCGGTCGATCGTGCTGCGCTACACCGACGAGTGGCGCAACGTCGTCACCCGCATGGGCCGCTGGGTCGACTTCGACAACGACTACAAGACCATGGACCCGACCTTCATGGAGTCGGTGTGGTGGGTCTTCCGCGCGCTCTGGGACAAGGGGCTCATCTACCAGGGCTACAAGGTCATGCCCTACTCCTGGCGCCTGGGCACGCCGCTGTCGAACTTCGAAGCCAACATGGACTACCGCAAGGTGCAGGACCCGGCGGTGACCGTGCGGCTCCAGTCCACGGTGCCGCTCAAGCACTTTGCCGGCGAGGCGGCCCTGGCCGACGTGGACCGGCGCTACTGGGACGCGAAGCCGCACTGGCTGGCCTGGACCACGACGCCGTGGACCCTGCCGTCGAACATGGGCCTGTGCCTCGGTCCCAAGCTCACCTATGGCGTGTTCGACGTGGCCGAGGCGGGCGCGGCGCCGGACCTGGTCGTGCTCGGCGAGGCCGCGGCGTCGCGGACGCTGGGCGAGGGGCACACCCCGCTCGTGACCTTCACCGGCGCGCAGCTGGGCAAGGGCGACCTGCGCTACGAGCCCTTGTTTTCGGTGCCCGACGTGCCGACCAAGGCGCCGAACGGCACCCTGGTGGATCCCTTCCGCGTGGTCTCCGACGGCTATGTCACCGCCGACGACGGCACCGGTGTGGTCCACACCGCCCCGGCCTTCGGTGAAGACGACGCCCGCATCGGGGCCACCTGGGCGCTGCCCACCTACGACCCGGTCGACGCCGAGGGGCGCTTCACCGATCAGCTGGCGGGCGTCGCCGGCGGCGCGGTGGTCGACGTGCACGTCAAAGAGGCCGACAAGGCGCTGATCCGCGACCTCAAGGCGCGCGGCCTGCTCTTCAAGCAGTCGACCATCGACCACGACTACCCCTTCTGCTGGCGCAGCGGGACACCGCTCATCTACAAGGCGATCAGCACCTGGTTCGTCAACGTCACCGCCCTGCGCGATCGCATGGTCGAGAACAACGCCGAGACCCGCTGGGTGCCCGACTACGTGGGCTCCAAGCGCTTCGGCAACTGGCTCGCCGACGCCCGCGACTGGGCCATCAGCCGCAACCGCTACTGGGGCACGCCCCTGCCCATCTGGGAGAACGACACCACCGGCGAGCGCGTGTGCATCGGCAGCATCGCCGAGCTGGAGCAGCACGCTGGCGCCGAGGTGGTGGACCTGCACCGTCACCACATCGACCAGCTCACGTGGGCGGGCGACGCGGCGCAGGGCGGCGGCACGTTCAAGCGCGTGACCGAGGTCTTGGACTGTTGGTTCGAGTCCGGCTCGATGCCCTACGCGCAGAACCACTACCCCTTCGAGAACAAGGCCATGGTCGAGGCCAACCTGCCGGCGCACTTCATCGCCGAGGGGCTCGACCAGACGCGGGGCTGGTTCTACACGCTGCTCATCTTGTCGACCGCGCTCTTCGATCGGCCCGCCTTCGCCAACGTCATCGTCAACGGCCTCATCCTCGCCGAGGACGGCCAGAAGATGAGCAAGCGGCTGAAGAACTACCCCGACCCCAGCCACGTCATCGAGAGCTACGGCGCTGACGCCTTGCGCGCCTACCTGATCAACTCACCCGTGGTGCGCGCCGAGCCCATGCGCTTCTCGGAGAAGGGCGTGCGCGACGTGGTGCGCTCGGTGGTGCTGCCCCTGTGGAACGCCTACAGCTTCTTTGCCACCTACGCCGCGGTGGACGGCTGGCGGCCCTCGACCGCGCCGACGCCGGTGGGGGAGCGCGCGCTGCTGGACCGCTGGGTGCTGAGCATGGTCCAGAGCCTGGTGCGTGACGTGAACACGGAGATGGAGGCCTACCGGCTCTACAACGTGATCCCGCCGGTGCTGGGCTTCATCGACCACCTGACCAACTGGTACATCCGGCGCTCGCGGCGGCGCTTCTGGCGGAGCGAGTCGGACCGCGACAAGCAGTACGCCTTCGAGACCCTCTACGAGGTGCTCTGCCTCTTCTCGCGTCTGCTGGCGCCGATCCTGCCCTTCATGGCGGACCTGCTCTACGCCCGGCTGGAGGTGGGTCACCGCGCCGGGGCGCTCGACAGCGTGCACCTCGAGCGCTTCCCCGAGGCGGACGCGGCCATGGTCGACGCCGATCTCGAGGCGGGCATGGCGGCGGTGCGTGAGGTGGTCAACCTGGGACGCGGCCTGCGCGAGCAGACGAAGCTGCCGATTCGTCAGCCGCTGGCGCGCCTCGACGTGGCCTTGAGCCACGCCGTGCCGTCGTCGCTGCGCAGTGAGCCGGAGCTGCTGGCCTACGCGCGGGAAGAGCTGAACGTCAAGGCCGTCCACCTGGTGGCCGAGGTCGAGGAGCTGGTCCAGCTGCAGGCCAAGCCGAACTTCAAGGTGCTGGGGCGGCGTCTGGGCAAGCGCATGAAGATCTTCGCTGGCGCGATCGCGAAGCTGCCGCCGAGCGAGGTGCGCAAGGTCATGGACGGCGAGTCGCTGACCGTCGAGGGCGAGGTGCTGGAGCCGGAGGCCTTCGTGATCGTCCAGAAGCCGGTCGGTGAGGGCGCGGTGGCCTCGTCGGGAGAGGTCACGGTGCGCTTGGACACCGAGATCTCGGCCGATCTGCGCAGCGAATACCTGGCCCGCGAGTGCATCTCCAAGGTCCAGAACGCCCGCAAGTCCGAGGGGCTGCAGGTGGAGGACCGCATCGTGCTCAGCCTGCGCAGCGACGACGCCGAGCTGCAGGCCGCCATCGTCGCGCACAGCGCTTGGATCGCGGCTGAGGTCTTGGCCGAGTCGCTGCAGCCGCTCGACGCACCGCACGAAGAGACCTCCGCGGCGGGGCTGCCGTTGGCGGTCGCGCTGACGAAGGCGTCGACCGCGTCGTGAGGCGCCCGTCTGTCGCCTGCGCACAGCTCGCCCAGGGCGGCCTGCGGCGGGAGACGAGCGGCTCGACGCCAGAGGGGTGATCCCGGGTCGAGCAGCGGGTACGCTGGCGCCCGTCCTCTTGAGCCGCCACGCGCACGCCGACGCGCCCGCACGGAACCACAGCCTGACTGCTCCGCCCTGGCAGTGAGGGCCGCCCTGCGGGGCAGGGGCACACGAAGGCGCGCCAACCAGGGAACCCATGGCCGCGACGCACGACACCCCCGAGGGAGCCTGGCTCTTCGTCGACGACGACGACGGCGGTGTGGTGCGCATCGACCTGGACGGCTCACGGGTCCACATCGGGCGCGACCGCAGCAACGACATCTGGATCGAGCACCCCGGCTGCGCCACCCACGCCCTCGTGCTCTACCGCCGTGACGACGTCGACCACATCAAGGTCTACGAGGGCGCCACGGTCCACCTCAACGGGGTCGCGGTCACGGGCATGCACCGGCTCTACGGCGGCGACACGGTGCGGGTCACCGACCGGACCTTCCTCTACGGGCGCGACGACACGCCGCCCGAGCAGTGTCTGGGCCTGACCGTGTTCGACGGCGACGACGCCGTCGAGGCGCGCGTGCTGAGGCAGACGCGCGTGGTGATCGGGCGCAAGTCCGGCGACGTGCAGCTCGACGACGCCAGCGTGAGTGACCCGCACGTCACGCTGGAGTTCTACGCCGACGACGGCCTCTTTCTGCTGCCGGCAGAGCCCCCGCGCGCGGTGAAGGTCGGCGGGGCCGCCGTGACCGGCCGGGTGCGGCTCGACGAAGACGCGCAGGTTCAGCTCGGCCGCGTGACGCTGCGGGTGTCGCTCTTGCCCTCGGACGCGCACGGGCTGATGGCGCCGCTGGAGCGCGCGCGCCTGGTGCAGGGCAGCCGCCACCGCATCGACGCGCCGCCGCCCGCCCACGCGGGCACGCCGCGCGGCTTGCCGGTGGCCAAGGCGCCCGAGCCGGCCTGGATCGCGCCGCCCCCGGACGCCGTGGTGCCCGAGACGGTGATCGGCTCGCTGGCGCAGATGGCGCAGGAGAGCGACGCGCTGCCCGGCTGGCTCGAGGATCTCAAAGAGGACCGCCCGGCGCAGCCGCCCAGGCCCCTACCGGGGGCCGCCAGAGCGCGACCGGCCTCCGCGGGCCACGCCGCGCGACCGCAGCCGGGCAGGGGCTCAGCGCGGGCGAGCCCCCGCCCGACGTCCGCCGCGGCGTCCTCGCCCACGTCCGCCCCGAAGCCCGCCCCCAAGCCCGCCCCGGCGCGCAGCACCGGGCCCCGCCCGGCCCAGCCCCGCGACGCTCGGCCAGCGCCCCGGGCCAGGCCCCAGGCGGCGCGTGAGCCGGGGCGCCGATCGCCGCCGCCCGGCCCCAGCGTGCGGGTGTCGCCGGAGGTCTTTCAGGGCCGTCAGATCCACCACGACTCGCAGGCCCTGCGCGTCGACGACGTGCACGGCGCGGTCGCCCAGCGCAGGCAGGGCGGCCGGTCGGGCACGCCGCCGCGCCCCATGCCGGCGGTCCGGTCCGCGCGTGAGCAGATCGCGTCTGCCGAGACCCAGGTGGCCGCGTCGCCCCTGGTCGGGCTGCACGAGCAGATGACCGACGTGCTGCAGACCAACGACGTGCAGCGGGTGGTCGCCGAGCACTATCGCAAGAAGGGCCTGACGCCGCCCCCGGTCGCGCAGCCGACGCCTCCGGCAGCGCCGCGAAGCCCGGAGCCCTGGCCAGCGACCCGCGCCCCCTCGCCCGCAGAGGAGCGCTACCGTCCGTCGCGGGAGGGCAAGGCAGCGCCCGCGCGCCGCAGCCCGACGGAGGCCTACCGCCGCGGCGACAGCGCCGCGCCCATGCCGCCCATGCAGCCGGTCTCCGACCTCTCGGCCTCGCACCCGGCCGCGCCGACCCGGCCTCCGCCGCCTCGACCGGCGGCTCACCGGGGCGAGCCGCTGCCGCCGCAGCCCCTGCCACCGGTGGCGGAGGGCGGCATCTACCGACCCTCGCGCCAGAGCCGCGGTCCGTCGTCGTCGGGTTGGCAGGCGCAGCCGCAGCTCACGGGCGTGCTCGACGTCATCCCCGACAAGGCGCGGCTCGACCGCGACGTGCACGTACCCGACCCGGACGCCCTCGCGCAGCAGCAGCGCGTGTCCCAGGCCCGCGCCCGTCGCCGGGGCGAGGGAGACGCGCCGGTCGCGCAGGGCTACTCCCACCATGACCCCACCCGGGACGCGGCCGCGACGCCTGCACGCAAGGGCCCGCCCCGTGGCGGCGACGTCGACCGCAGCCCGCGCAGACGCCGAACGCGCGAGGTGGACAACAGCCCGCGCTACTACGACGACGAGGAGCGCTGACCTGAGCCACCCCGACCTCAACGACCAACTCGCGCTCTTTCACCGGCCGCGCCTGCTCCGGCGCCACGGCGACCCGCCGACCACGGTGCCGCGCGTGCGCACCCAGCTGCTCAAGTGGATCGGCAACAAGCAGCGTTTCGCCCACGAGATCGCGGGCTGGTTTCCACCGGACGTACGCACCTACTACGAGCCCTTCGTCGGCTCAGGGGCCGTGCTCGCCACCTTCGCCCCCGAGCGGGCGGTGGCGTCGGACGTGCTCGGCCCGCTCGTGGGCATCTGGCGCATGTTGCAGGACGACCCGGACGGGCTCGTGGCCGGCTACACCCAGCGCCGCGACGCCTTCATGGCCTTGGAAGGTCCGGAGCGAAAGGCCTGGTACCTCGCCCTGCGCGAGCGCTACAACGCCGCGCCCAGCGCGCTCGATCTGCTCTTTCTGGCCCGGTCCTGCTACGGCGGGGTGATCCGCTTCTCCAAAAAGGGCGCGATGAACACGCCCATGGGGCCGCACAAGCCCGTGAGCGGCGACGCGTTTCGCAAGCGTGTCGGCGTCTGGGGGCCACGCATGGCGGGCGTGCGCTTCGAGCACCGCGGCTACCAGGCCAGCCTCGCCGAGGCCGGTCGCGGCGATCTGGTCTACTGCGACCCGCCCTACACCGACAGCGAGGCCACGCTCTACGGCGCGCAGGCCTTTCGCTTTCACGAGCTGCTCGACGCGATCGACGGCGCCAAGTCGCGGGGCGCGCGGGTCGCCCTGTCCATCGACGGAAGCAAGCGCTCTGGCAGCAAGTCGATTCACCTCGACCTGCCGTCCGGCCTCTTCGAGACCGAGATCCTGGTCAACTGTGGCCGGTCGATGCTGCGGCGCTTTCAGATGGAGGGGCAGACCCTCGAGGGCGAGGTGGTCGCCGATCGGCTGCTGCTGACGTGGCGGACGTAGTGGTCTGGTTCACGGATTTTGAACTCATCAACATCCCGGAGGCGGACCACAAGGATCGGGCGGGTCATGGTGACGCCGCCTCTTGCCGCCAAAGCCAGCGCAGTTTGGCGATTGTGGCCGCGCGGCGAACGTCGAGCGTGCTTCTGCGCGTACCGATGTAGCGCGCCCGAGGGCCCGAAAAATCGGGGTTCTCGAGCGTGTGCGCTTGGCCCTCGGCCGCCGTGTTCTGCTAGGCTCCAAGGGCCTACCCCTCTGCCGCACCCTGGCGGTGCCCGCCCACCGAGCGCGTCGCGCAGGGCGCCCATCTATCTACGCGGGCGAGGGCGTGACGGGCCTCGGAGGCGTGATGCGACGGCTTTGCATGGTGGCGCTGGCGACGCTGGTCGCGAGCTGCGGTCAGACCGACAACGCGCCGGGCGAGGGCGCGGCCGGTGGCGACGCGGCGGTGGACAGCGCGGCCGGGGGCGACATCGGTGGCGGCGGCCAGGGCGGGGACGGCGAGGGCCCTGCCGACACCGTGGTGGGCGACGGAGTCGCTGGCGATGGGGTAGCTGGCGACGGGCTGGCTGGTGACAGCGGCGCGGTGGACACCGGCGACCCCGGCAACTGCCCCGGCGGAACGGGCTGCGCGTGCGCCGCCAACGACGACTGCGACGCCGCGTTCTGCATCGAGACCATCCACGGCAAGCAGTGCGCAGCGACCTGCACCGACACCTGCCCAGGCGGCTACGCGTGCACGAACGTCGGGGTCGGCGGCGACGCGGTGGCGCTCTGCCTGCCCAAGTTCGGCATGTACTGTCGTCCCTGCAACGACGACAGCGTCTGCCAGGTCGCCGGGGCGTCGGACGCGGCCTGCGTGCGCCACGGCCTGGACGGCGGCTACTGTGGCGCCGCGTGCACGGACGACGCGGACTGTCCGGCGAATAGCGCCTGCGTCGAGGTCGAGCGGGTCGGCGGCGGCAAGACCCAACAGTGTGTGCAGGGCGGCGCCAAGTCCGCGCCCAGCTGCGCCTGTGGCGCCGCGGCGAAGGCCGAGGGCTGGTTCACGGACTGCACGGCGCCGGGCGAGGCGGCTGGGCTGCTCTGCCCCGGTGCGCGGACCTGCGGCGCCAGCGGGCTGTCGAGCTGCGTCAAGAAGGCCGGGGTCCCCTGCGTCGACACGCAGTGCCTGGTGGATCAGAAGCCCGGCGGCGCCCCGGTGAAGGCGGGCACGGTGTGCAGCGACGGCCTGGACTGCACCGTGGGCGACGTGTGCGACGACAAGGGCGCGTGCGTGCCCGGGGTCGACACCTGCCCCTGCAAGACCGCGGCGGACTGCGCCGACGATCAGGACCTGTGCAACGGCCAGCCCTTCTGCGACCTGAGCGCGACGCCGCCGGTGTGCAAGACCAACCCCGCGACCGTGGTGAGCTGCGCCACCGGCAAGGACAGCGCCTGCAAAAAGAACACGTGCCAGCCCGGGTCAGGTCAGTGCGAGCTGACCACGCTGCCCGACGCGTCGGCCTGTGACGACGGCGACCCGTGCACGTCGGGCGACGCCTGCGTCAAGGGCGCCTGTGTGGGCACGGTCACGTGCAAGTGCAAGTCCCAGGCAGACTGCGCCGGCTTCGAGGACGGCGACGCGTGCAACGGCACCCTCTACTGCGACCTGGCGGCGGGCTCCTGCAAGCTGAACCCGGCCACCGTGGTGAGCTGTCCCACCGTCGACGACAGCGCCTGCCAGAAGAACCTCTGCGACGCGAAGACGGGCCAGTGCAGCATGACCCCCGCCGCGCCCGGGCCCTGCGACGACGGCAACGCCTGCACCCAGGGGGACGCCTGCAAGGGCGGCTCCTGCGCGCCGGGCAAGAACCTGTGCAGCTGCGCCAGCGACGCCGACTGCGCCGGCAAGAACGGCGGCAACGCCTGCCTGGGCACCCTCTTCTGCGACAAGAACGTGGGCGTGTGCGTGGTCGACCCGAGCACCGTCAAGGTGTGCCCCAAGGGCAAGGACACCGCCTGCACGAAGAGCCTGTGCGATCCTGCCACCGGCGCGTGCAAGGCCACGCCGGTCGCCGAGGGCAAGGGCTGCGACGACGGCGACGTCTGCACCAAGCAGGAGAGCTGCAAGTCCGGCGTGTGCGCGTCCCAGACCAACGCCTGCACCTGCAAGGTCACCGCGGACTGCGCCGGCTATGAAGACGGCGACTGGTGCAACGGCACGCTCTACTGCGACCAGACCGCCGGCGTGTGCAAGGTCAACCCGGCGACGGTGGTGAGCTGCCCCAGCGCGGGGGAGAGCGCGTGCAAGGTCAACGCCTGCAAGCACAGCTTCGGCGCGGGCGGTCAGGCGACGGGGGCCAGCTGCCAGCTCGTGCCGCGACCCAACGGCCTGGCGTGCGCCGACGACAACCCGTGCACCGAGGGGGACGTCTGCATCGACGGCGCGTGCTCGCCTGGGACCAAGGTGTGCGAGTGCAAGACCGACGCCATGTGTCAGCCCAAGGGAGGCGTGGACAAGTGCGCGGGCAAGCACGTGTGCAAGGCAGGCGTGTGCAAGCAGGAGGGGGGCAAGCAGTGCCCCACGGACCAGGACACCGTGTGCCTGAGCAACCAGTGCCAGCCGGTGGACGGCGCCTGCGCGATGACCGCGACCAACGACGACAAGCCCTGCGATGACAACGACGCCTGCAGCACCAGCTCGGCCTGCAAGGGCGGCAAGTGCGTCGCAACGAAGCAGCTGAGCTGCGACGACGGCAACGCGTGCACAGCCGACGCGTGTGACCCCAAGGGTGGCTGCACCTACACGGCCGCGAGCGGAGCGTGCGATGACGGCAAGGCGTGCACCGAGGCGGTGTGCGAGGCCAAGACCTGCAAGACCGTGGACAAGCCCGAGGTCTGCGACGGCGGCAAGCTCGACGAGGACTGCGACGGGCAGACCGACGAAGAGGGCGCCCAGGGGTGCACCCAGTGGTACCTCGACGGCGATGGCGACAAGGCGCCGAGCAAGGCGAGCAAGTGCCTGTGCGGCGCGTCGGGCAAGTACACCGTTGCGTTGGCCAAGCCCCCGTCGGCGTCGCAGCTCGACTGCGCGGACAACGACGGGAGCCGCTACCCGGGCGCGCAGGAGACCTGTGACAACGTCGACCACAACTGCGACGGCCACCAGTGGCTGGCGAGCGCGGGGGCCCTGAGCGAAGGCTTGCCCGGCAGCGTCTGGTACTACCTCGACGGCGACAACGACGGCTACGCCAACACCTCGAAGAAGAAGAAGCTCTGCGCGGCCACAGGCAGCTACACCTTGTCGAAGGCGACTGCCCACGACTGCCACGACGGCGACAAGGCCATCTATCCGGGCGCGGCGGAGACCTGCGACAGCACCGACGTCAACTGCGACGGGCACCCCCTGGTCAAGGCCACCGGCTACGCCTCCTTTGGGCTCAAGGGTTGCCTGCAACGGAAGTACGACGGCGACGGCGACGGCTGGGGCGACAAGTGGAAGTCGGGGCAGTGCGTGTGCACGGCCTACAGCAAGCTCAAGGTCGGTGGCGGCCACGGCTACACCACCTCGCTGGGGCACGACTGCAACGACAGCAACGCGTCGGCCAAGCCCCTGCAGACGGCGTACTTCAGCTACCCGCACAAGAGCGGCAGCTTGGGCTACGACTGGAACTGCGACAGCAAGGTGGAGAAGCGCTACGTGGACACGGCCAACTGCCCGGGCAAGAGCAGCTCCTCTGCGAAGTGCGAGAGCTGGCGGGTCAAGGGCTTCAAGAAGGGCGCGATCGGCTGCGGTGTGCTCGGCGAGTTCCTGAGTGAGTGCAAGCAGAAGTCCGGCGTCGGCAAGACCTGCGTCGCCAAGACCTGGACGTCGTTCAAGCAGACGTGTCGGTAGCAGAATCTTGCCTTGGGGGCGTGCGACGACGCCTGCCGGCGCTGACGTCGTGACCCGGCGCGGGAGCGCGCTCACCCCTTGCAGCAGAGCACGCCGTCGAGCCAGTCCATGTGGTGCTTCTTGTCGCGCACGCAGCGGTCGGCCGCGTCGACGCGCCACGAAGGCGAGGCACAGGAGGGCGCGCTCGACACGGGGGAGCCCTTGCAGCCGCTCCCCAACCCCGCCATGGGGGCCGTGGTCTTGTTGTTGGGGCAGGCTGAGCAGGTCCCTTTGTCGTTGGACGCGTTGAAGGCCCAGCACCCGGGCTGTTTGGCGAGCGCGACGGGGATGGTGCTGAGCACGGCCTTGTCCCCCGCGTTGCACACGTGCCAGCCCTTGCCGCACTTGCCCTTGGCCTCTTTGCCGCCGATCCACCCGTGCCAGTGCGCCTTGCACTGGGCGACCTTGGGGAAGGCGGCGGGGCCCAAGAGGCCGTCGCGCTTGCCGTCCTTGCACGCGGCGTCTTCCAACTGGCAGGTGTCGCTGCAGCCGTCGCCCTTCTTCTTGTTGCCGTCGTCGCAGGCCTCCCCGAGGGCGGGGGAGACCACGCCGTCGCCGCACTTGCCCTTGTGGCAGTGGTCCTTGTGACACACCGTGGTCGGGCTGCAGGCGGTAGGCACCTTCTTGGGCTCGTGTTTGCACTTGCCCTTGGTGCACGTGTCGACCGTGCAGACGTTGCCGTCGTCACAGCCCTTGGGGCCGCTGGTGCACTGGCCGCCGGCGCAGACGTCGCCGGTGGTGCAGGCGTCGCCGTCGCTGCAGGGGTTGGTGTTTGGCGTGTGCTTGCAGCCGGACTTCGCCGCGCATGTGTCCGTGGTGCAGGGGTTTCCGTCGCTGCACTTGGCCTTCTTGCCGGACTTGCAGGTGCCGTCTTTGCAGACGTCGGCCAGGGTGCACGCGCTGCCGTCGGTGCACGGCTTCTTGTGGAGCGCCTTCTTGTTGTGCACGCAGTCGCCGTTCTTGGTGTTGCACCAGTCGAAGGTGCAGATGTTGCCGTCGTAGCAGTTCTTGGCCGGGCCGCCCTTGCAGGCCCCCTGGGAGCAGGTGTCGTCGACCGTGCACGGCTTGCCGTCGGAGCAGGGCGCGGTGTTGGCCTGGTGGACGCACCCCGTGGTGGGGGCGCAGGTGTCGTTGGTGCACGGGTTCTGGTCGTCGCAGGGGTTGACCTGCGGTCCCACGCAGGCGCCCTGGCTGCAGACGTCGCCTTGGGTGCAGGCGTTGCCGTCGTCGCAGGGCGTGCCCTGGGGCGCCGCTGCCGCGACGCAGACCCCCTTGGCGCACGTGGCGGTGGCGCACGGGCCGAGCTGTTCGCCGGTGCAGTCCGTGTGGGAGCTGCACTCGGTGGGGCCGGAGAGCGTGTCGTCGCCGCCGCTCGAGCCGCCTGCGTCGGGCTCGCCGCCCGAGCCGCCCCCGGAGCCGCTGGTGCCGCCGCTGGAGCCGCTGGAGCCGCCGCTGGAGCCGCCGCTGCCCGTGTCTGGGGTGCCTGTGCCGCCGCCGCTGCTGCCGCTGCTGCCGCCGCTGGACCCACCGCTCGAGCTGGTCCCCGCGTCTGTCGCGCCGGCCCCGCCGCCGGAGGCGCCGCCAGAGCTACTGCCAGAGCCGCCGCTGGAGCTGCCGGCGCCCGCGTCTGGTGTGCCGGAGCCGCTGCTGGAGCCGCCGCTGGAGCCGCCGCTGCCGCCGCTGCTGCCGCTGGCTCCGCCGCTCGAGCTGCTGCTGGAGCCGCCGCTGCTGCCGCCGCTCGAGCTGGTCCCCGCGTCTGCGGTGCCGGCCCTGCCGCCCGAGGAGCCGCCGGAGCCGGCGCTCGAGCTGCTCCCCGCGTCCGCCGTGCCGGACCTGCCGCCCGAGGAGCCGCCGCTGGAGCGACCGCCGCCAGACGTGCTGCCGCCCGCGTCCTCGGTCCCGCTGCTGGCTCCGCCGCCCGGGCCCGTGCCACCGCCGGGGGAGCCTGCGCCCGAAGAAGCGCCCCCGCCCACGGGGCCACCGCCGGACGATGCCCCTTCCGCGTCGTCATCGCTCAACGCGTCGCCGTCCACGTCCAGGCTCTCGGCGTCGCCCGCGCCCTGGCCGCTGTCGGCCAGCGCGTCTCCGGCTGGGTCCAGGCCCTCGGCGTCGCCTTCGCCCACGCCGCCGTCGTCCGACGACGCGTCTCCGGCGGGCTCCGCGTCGCTCACGGGCCACTCGCCCTCGGCCCACCGCCACAGCCGCCCGTCGGCCGCGACGTCCGGCCGCGTTGAGCCACCGTCGACTCCCGCCGCCGCGTCGCCTCGGCGACTGGCAAGGAGCCCGTCCAGCGTCCCGTCGGGAAAGTCGGGGGCCGCCCCGGCCGCCGCGCCGTTGGCGGCGAAGTCGTCCCCGCACCCGGCCAGCGCGATGGTGGCTCCGCAGAGCATGTGAACGATACGTCGCGACGCGACATGTCGACGAGACATGACGACCTCCGATGGTTCAGTCTTGCGTTGAGGGCGGGGCGCGGCCGAGAGGGAGTGGGCAGGGCGCCCGACGGGGACCGCGACGTCCCTTGTGCTGACGAGACGCGGCAGCGACCGGGCTCTGACAGGCGCCGCAGGCGCAGCCGGGCCACCCCACCCCCGCCCCGCGTGGTCAGCGCCCGTGGCGCTTGCGTCCCCTGAGTGCGGCGGCGAACCTGAGCCACGCGAGGGCCAGACCGCGCCCAGCCAGCGCGCGTCACGCGCCGGAGCTCCATGCCCGAGACTCACCCGAGCGCCCCCGCCCAGGCCGCGTCCCACCTCTGGGCCGCCCTCCTCCCCCGCAGCAAGTCCCCCGGAGAGGAGGCGCGCATCGCGCGCGTCGCCAACGAAGAGACGCTGCGCATGTCCCGCCCGCTCATGCTGGTCGCGTGCGCCGTCGCCCTGCTGTGGTGGCCCCTGGATCTGGCGCTCTACGCGGACCGGCCCGAGGTCGTGCGCTGGTTCGCGCTCTGGCGCGGAGCCGTCGTGGTCATCGGCCTGCTCTTCGTTGGCCTCGGCTACCGCAGCGCCTGGGCGAGACGCCACCACGCGGCCTGCGCCACGGCGGTCGGCGCCACGCTGGCCTTCATCATCGCGGGCTGCCTCGGCGCCCTTGGCGGCATGGGGCAGCCCTGGTTTGCGTCGCTCTACCTCGCGCCGCTGATGGGCTTCCCCTTTCTCGTCCGCCTCCCCACCCGGCTCGCCGGCACCGCCGCCATCGCCGCGGCCGCGTTCGCCGGCTTCTTCGGGCTGCACCCGGGCCACGTCGCGGACCCGGGCCTGGGCACCGCCGTCGGCCTCATGGCCTTCAGCGCGGTCATCGCCGCCAGCGCGGGTCACGCGAACTACCTGCGCTTTCGACAGAGCCAGCGCCAGGCCGTCCTGCTCGAACGCCACGCCGACGAGCTCGAGACCCTGTCGGAGAGCCTGGCGGCGCGCGTCGCCGAGAGCACGCGGGAGCTGCGCGAGCTGGCCACCCACATGCAGGACCTGCTCGAGACCGAGCGCGGGGCCATCGCCGGGGAGCTTCACGACGACCTCGGGCAGCTGCTCTATGGCATGCACATGGAGCTCGACCTGGCGCAGCTGGACCACAGCGAGGGTCGCGACGTAGCCGAGAGCCTGACGCGGCTGGCCGGGCTGGTGGAGGCCACGCTGCAGTCCGCGCGGAGTATCTTGTCGCGCCTGCGGCCCCGGATCCTCGACGACCTGGGCCTGGTCGCCGCGCTGGAGTGGCTGGTGGCTGACACCCGTCGTCGGGCGCCGGTGCCCGTGAGCTTCGCGGCAGCGCCACCGGGACTGACCGTCGCGGACGACGTGGGCACCGCGGTCTTTCGCATCGTCCAGGAGGCGCTCACCAACGCCCTGAGACACGCCGACGCGGCGCAGGTGCAGGTCCACCTCTCGCACTGCGGGGACACGCTCACGGTGCGGGTCGTCGACGACGGCAAGGGGCTTCCCCCGCCAGAGGCGCGGCGTCAGGGCGCGCTGGGGCTGGTAGGCATCCGCGAGCGCGCGGCCTCGCTTGGGGGTAGGCTGGAGCTGCAGCTCCCCGCCTCGGGGGGCACGTGTGTGCAGGTGACGCTGCCGACCCCGAACGCCGGCGTCACCCCTGGGGAGTCGACATGATCCGCGTCTTCGTCGCAGAAGATCACGCCATCGTGCAGGACGGCCTCCGACGGGTGCTCGAGGGCGCGGGCGGCATCGCCTTCGCGGGCGCCACCGAGCGGGGTCACGCCGTGCTCGACGCCGTCGCGGACGCAGACTGGGACGTGCTGGTGCTCGACCTGTCCCTGGCGGACATCAGCGGCCTGGAGGTCCTGCGCCAGCTGCGAGACCGAGCCCCCAAGCTCCCGGTCATCGTGCTGTCGATGTATCCCGAGGCCCAGTACGCCCCGCGGGTGATGAAGATGGGCGCGCGAGCGTACCTGTCCAAGACGCGCTCCAGCCGAGAGCTGGTCGAGGCCATCCGCGCCGTGGCTCGGGGCAAGCGCTACATCACCCCCGCGGTGGCCGACGCCTTGCTCGAGCACGTCGGCGAGGGCGAGGGGCCTCCCCACGCGCGCCTCAGCGAGCGGGAGTACCAGGTGTTTCAGCTGGTGGTGGAGGGGCTGTCCCCAGGCGACATCGCGGCGCAGCTCAACCTCTCGCCCAGCACCGCGTCGAGCCACCTGGTTCACATCCGAACCAAGCTGGGCGTCCGCACCAACGGCGAGATCCTGACCTACGCCTTTCGCGCGGGCCTCGCCATCGACGCCGGGTCTGCCAAGACCTCGTAATCGCGGGTTGATCCGCGGGATGTTGCGCGCCCGGTCGAAAAAACGCGGGGTGCCTTTGGCGATTTCGCCATAGTCCCCGTCGCCGCTCACAGCCAAGTTGGGTTCTCCCCCCGTCGCCACGCCAGCCCCGTTCTGGTTCGCGACCCACCGCCGCGCGTTGCGGCAGCCTTGGAGGCCCATGATGAATCACCTCTCGCCCCGTCCCGGCTCTCCCGTGACCCGAGGCGCTCTCGCGCTCGGCGCGCTGGTCCTGCTCTTCTCCAGCCCCGCGTTTGCGGCCAAGACGCAGGTGTGCCACGTGCCTCCGGGCAACCCGGCCAACTTCCACACCATCTCGGTCAGCGGCAAGGCCGCGCAGAAGCACGTCGCCCACGGCGACCTGCTCGGCAGCTGCAACGACCACTGCGCCACGCTCTGTGACGACGGCAACCCCTGCACCATCGACGACAACGGCAGCTGCGAGCAGTCCGGCTGCGCGGCGACCCGCCCGGCGGTGAACTGCGACGACGGCAACGCCTGCACCGCCGACGCCTGCGACGCCACAAAGGGGGGCTGCGTCAACGCTGCCCAGGCCGGCGCGGCCTGCGACGACGGCGAGGCGTGCACCGAGAACGACACCTGTGACGCCGCTGGCCAGTGCGTGGCCGGCCCGGACACCTGCTCGGGCCCCAGCTGCCCCGCCGGCGCGTCCGAGTTCGAGGGCAAGTGCTACATCATGGCGGACCTCGCGGGCGCCCCGATCATCAAGGGCATCGACGGCCGCACCAACTACTGGCTCACCTCGGAGTCCTACTGCGCTGCCGCATGGGGCGGCCACCTCGCCAGCATCCAGAGCGCCGGCGAGAACCAGTTCGTCGCGTCGGTCTTGGCCGCGGCGTCGTCCACCGGCTCCACCGGCGGCATGATCGGCTTCTCCGACCAGGGTCGCGCCACCAACAGCTTCGCCTGGCTCGACGGCGCCGCCGTGACCTTCACCAACTGGCTGCCCGGCGAGCCCTCGAACAACTACACCGGACGCGGCCGCGAGGACTGCGCCCAGATGACCACGACCGCCAACGCCTCCGGCCCGCAGTGGAACGACGTTCCCTGCACCGACGGTGGCCCCTCGGTCTGCGAGTTCACGCCCTGAGTGACCGGGGCCAACCGCGCGGCTACCGCGCGCGGGTGGCTCAGAGCGTGTGCATGCGACCCGCTGACCGTTGCTCCTCTGGTGGCGGTCGGCGGGTCGCGCTGCGTTTTGTGCCTGTCGGTCGCTGGCGGGGCCGCGGCTCGGCCTCGGCGCCGCTCAGGGCGCTTGGGGCAGCCCGGCTGCGCTGATGGCGTCGACGGCGTCCAGCACCACGTCGACCTCGTCGAGGGCGTTGGGCCAGTGCGGCGCGAGCCGCAGCCACCCGTCGGGGCACGCGCACGACACGCCGTGGGCCGAGAGCGCGGTCGACCAGGCCGGCGCGCCGCGCGCCGCGTCGGTCGCGCCGCTCGGGGGGCGCACGCTCAAGATGCCCGAGCGACCGCTGGCGTGTGGGCTCCGCGCCGACCGCCAGCCGCGGGCGAGCAGGCCCGACTCGGCGGCGTCATGCCAGGCCTGTACGTGGCGGTAGATGGCCGCAGGCCCGAGCTGGGCGATGAGGCCAAGGCTGGCTTCGAGCCCGGCCACACCGAGCACGTTGGCCGCGCCGCCCTCGACCATGGCCGCCGTGCGGACCACCGGGCGGTCGTAGCGGAGGTGACCCGCGCCCTCGAAGAGGAAGCTGAACGACTCGTCGTGGCTCAGCCACGCGGCCACGTTGGGCACCAGCCGCGCCGCGCTCTCCGGCGCCACGTAGAGCCCGCCGGTCCCCTCGGGCCCCATGAGCCACTTGTGACCGCCCGCCGTCAGGTAGTGCACGCCGAGCGCGCGCACGTCCAAGGGCACCACACCGACGGCCTGGATCGCGTCGACGAAGAGCTCGGTCTGAGGGTGGTCACGGCAGAGCGCGCCGAGCTCCGCCAGCGGCATGCGCAGCCCGGTCTGGAACTGCACCGCGCTCACGGCGATGAGCCGCAGGCCCTTGGCCACCTCGGCCGCGACCTTGGCGAGGGTCGCGTCCCGGTCGGCGCGCATGTCTTCGGCGTCGATCCACACCAGCTCGAGGCCGTGGCGACGCGCGGCCTGCTGCCACGGGGTGACGTTGGTCGGGAACTCGCCGCGAAAGAGCAGGACCCGGTCGCCACGTCGCCAGGGCAGGCAGAGCGCGATGTTGACCACCCCTTGCGAGGTGTTGGGCAGCAGCGCGATGTCGGAGCCGTCGGCGCCGAGCAGGGCACCGAAGGCCGCGCGCACGCGGGCGCGTCGCTCCATCTCGACCGGGTAGCGCGACACGCCCTCCGCGGCGTAGCCCGCCAGCGCGGCTTGCACCGCGGCCTGGACGGGCGCGCTCGGTGGCGAGATGGCGGCGTGGTTGAGGTAGACCCGGGGCCGGAGGGCCGGGAAGAGCGCTCGACTCCCGAGCGTCGCGACCGCTGTGCCGACGGCTTGGCTCACGCCTGCACCGCGAGGCCGCGCGCCAGGGCCACACGCTGCACGTCGGTGCCGTCGGCCAGCACCCGCAGGGTCGCCGCGTCGCGGAAGTGGCGCTCGACCGGGAAGTCGACAGTGTAGCCGTAGCCGCCGTGCATCTGCAGCGCGCGATCGGTGACCCGCGCGACCGTCTCCAGGGCGAAGATCGCGGCCTTCTCCACGTCGAGGCTGCGGGCGGTGCCCTGCGCGAGGGTCCACGCCGCGCGCCAGGTCAGCAGCTCGGCGGCCTCGAGCTCCGTGGCGCTGTCGGCGGTCTGCCACTGCAGCGGCTGGAAGCGGGCGATGGGCTTGCCGAACTGCTTGCGCTCCAAGGTGTAGGTCACGCCCGCCGCCTGGGCCGCGCGCGCGACCCCGTTGGCCATGGCCGCCGCGCAGAGCCGCCCCAGCGCGCGGGTGTGGGCCAGCGCCTCCGCGGCGGGTCCGAGGTCGTGCGTGGCGGCGGCGTCGTCGAAGCGCAGGTCGGCCAGATCGCAGGAGCGCAGGCCCACCAGGGGCGCGCTCGCCGATCGCGTCACCCCCTCACCGCTCAGATCCACCAGGAATCCACGCGCCCCTGACTCGGTCGCCGCCACCACCACCGCGTGGCTGGCGCGGTTGCCGAGGGGCACCAGGCGCTTGGCGCCGGTGAGGCGCCAGGTGTCGCCCGCCTGGGTCGCGCGGGTGCTCAGGTCGGGCGCGTCCGCGTGGGCCTCGCCCTCCGCCGCCGCGAGGCAGAGCAGCTGCTTGCCGGCCGCAAAGGGGCGCAGCGCCTTCGTGTCGGTGAACCCAGCGCGGAGCAGGAAGCCGAGCCCCTGCGCGTTGTGGTGCGCGACCATGGCGGCCAGGCCGGCGTCGCCCTCGGCCAGCTCGGTGATCATCACGGCGAGGCTGAGCGCGTCGAGCTCCGCGCCGCCCGCGCGCTCCGGAGCGAGCACGCCGAGCAGGCCCATGTCGGCCAGGGCGCGGAGCGCGCCAGCGGCGTCGCCGTGGCCCTCGTTCCAGCGCAGCGCGGGCTCGCGGACCTGCCCAGCGACGAAGCTGCGCACGGTGTCCCGGATCATGTCCTGGGTCTCGGTCAGCGTGAAGTCCATGGTGTCTCCCAGGGGCGGCGCGGTGAGCGCCAGGGTCTCGCTCAGAGCTGCTTCAGAGCCCGCGCACCAGCTCGCGTGCGATGACGATGCGCTGCACCTCGCTGGTGCCCTCGTAGATGCGGGCCACCCGCGCGTCGCGGTACGCCCGGCCAACGCGGCTGTCGTGCTGGAGCGCGCTCGCGCTGGCCAGGGTCATGCAGGTCCGGGTCACAAAGCCCGCCGTCTCCGTGGCGAAGACCTTGGCCATGGCCGCCTCGCGCGACATGCGCACGCCGGCGTCGTGCAGCGCGCAGGCCCGCTGCACCATCAGCCACGCGGCCTCCATGCGGGTGGCCATGTCGGCGACACGGAAGCTGGTCGCCTGCCCGGTCTGCAGCGCCCGGTCGGCGCCCTTGCGCGCGGGCAGCTCGGCCAGCACCGCGTCGAGCGCGCTCTGGGCGATGCCGAGGGCCTGCGCGCCGATGCCGCAGCGTCCGCCGTCCAGCGCCGTCATCGCCACCTTGAAGCCGATGCCCTCGGGGCCGAGGCGATCTTCCACCGGCACCTTGAGCCCCTCGAAGCGCAGCGACACGGTGCTGCTGCCCTTGAGGCCCATCTTCTGCTCGTGTCGCCCGACCTCGAAGCCGGCGGCCTTGGGATCGACGAGGAAGGCGCTGATGCCCTTGGCGCCCCAGTCGGGCTGGGTCTTCGCCATGACCAGCACCACGCCCGCGACGTCGCCGGAGGTGATCCACATCTTGGTGCCGTCCAGCACGTAGTGGCTGCCGTCCTCGCTCAGCACGGCCTTGGCCGACAAGCTCGCGGCGTCGGAGCCCGCCCCTGGCTCAGAGAGCGCAAAAGACCCGGCCGTGAACGCGCCGCTCAGCAGCGGCGGGAGCCACCGCGCCTGCTGCGCCTCGTCGCCGAACTTCATGATCATGTCGCCGACCATGTTGGTCACCGCCATGGTCACCGCGGTCGAGGCGCACACCTGCGCGATCTCTCGAATCGCCATGCAGTACGCGACGTTGGTCCCGCCGAGCCCGCCGAGCGCCACCGGGCTCTTGATGCCCATGAGGCCGAGGCCCGCGAGGTCCCGCACGCTCTCGGTCGGGAAGGCGCCGCGGTTGTGGGCGTCGGCGCGCTCGGCCAGCGTCGACCGCGCGTAGTCGCGCGCGAGCGTCTGGATGCGCAGCTCGTCGTCGCTGGCTTGGAAGTCCATCATCTTCGCTCTCCAGATGGGGCGGGCGCTGAGGCCACGCGTGGCAAGGGCGGGCGCCGTGGGCTGCGTCGGCGGGTCGCTCCCCTAGCAGACTGCTAGCCGTGCGAGGCGGCGAAGGCCTTCTGCGTCTCGCGGGCGATGACCAGCCGCTGGATCTCGCTGGTGCCCTCGTAGATCTCGGTGATGCGTGCGTCGCGCACGTGCCGCTCGGCGTTGTACTCCTTCACGTAGCCGTAGCCGCCGTGGATCTGGAGCGCCTTGTGGCAGACCCGCGCGCTCATCTCCGAGGCGTAGAGCTTGGCCATGGCGCTGTGCTTGCCGAACTTCTCGCCCCGGTCCTTGCCTACCGCGGCGCGCCAGATCAGCAGCCGCGCGGCGTCGATCTCCGTCGCCATGTCGGCCAGCATCTCGCGGATGGCGCCGAAGTCCCCGATGACCTTGCCGAAGGCGCTGCGCTCGCGGCTGTAGGCCAGCGCCTCTTCGAAGGCGATGCGCGCGATGCCCAGGGCCTGCGCGGCGATGCCGATGCGCCCGCCGTCCAGCGTGCTCATGGCGACCTTGAAGCCGTCCCCCTCTTCGCCGAGGCGGTTGGCCACCGGCACGCGGGCGTCCTCGAACACCAGCGAGGTGGTCGAGCTGCCCTTGATGCCCAGCTTGTCCTCGACCTTGCCGATGCCATAGGGCGTCTGCTCGCGATCGACGACGAAGGCCGAGATGCCGCGGTGCCGCTCCGAGGGGTCGCTGTGGGCGATGAGGATGCACACGTCGGCCTCTTTGCCGTTGGTGATCCAGTTCTTGGTGCCGTTGACGATGTAGTGGTCGCCGTCGCGGATCGCGGTGGTGCGCATGCCCGCTGCGTCGGAGCCAGAGCCCGGCTCACTCAGCGCGAAGCAGCCCAGCCGCTTGCCCTGCGCCAGGGGCTTGAGCCAGGTCTTCTTCTGGACGTCGTTGCCGAAGCGCTTGATCGGGTCGCACACCAGCGAGTTGTTGACGCTCATGATGACGCCGGTCGAGGCGCAGCCGCGGCTGATCTCCTCCATGGCGATGGCGTAGCTGAGGTTGTCGAAGCCCGCTCCCCCCCACTTCTCGTCGACCGCGACGCCGAGGAAGCCGAGCTCGGCCAGCTTCTTCACCTGCGCGGCCGGGAAGGTGCCCGTCTTGTCGATGTCGGCGGCGATCGGGAGCAGCTCGTTGTCGGCGAAGCTGCGAGCGGTCTCCAGCACCATCTGCTGAATCTCGGTGAGGGCGAACTCCATGGCTACCTCTGGGCTGGCCTCTCGCGGAGGCGGTCGTGGGGGCCGCTTGCGCTGCGGCGGGCGCAGTGTAGCCGCCGAGGCCGAGCGCGTCACCGCACGCAGGGTGAAGAAATGCCGCTGCGCCCGCGTGTGTTGACCTGCGACTCACCCGCGACCCTGTGATCCGGTAGCCTCGCGGACCGAGCCCGAGGAGCCGCCCATGCCTCCAGCCAACGCCCCCCAGCCCACCACGTTGACCGTGGCGCCAGGTGCGGCCCGCGATCTGCCGCTCCGCTGCGCCTGCGGGCAGGTCCAGGGCTGGGTGCGCGACGTGAGCCCCAAGACGGTCACCCGCACGGTGTGCCACTGCAACGGCTGCCAGTCCTACGCCCACGCCCTCGGCATCGCGGCGGCGCAGCTCAACGCGCGGGGGGGATCGGACCTGGTCCAGATCGCCCCGGACACCCTGCGCATCGACCAGGGTCTGGAGCAGGTCGCGTGCTTGCAGCAGACCCGTGGCGGCGCGCTGCGCTGGCACGCGCGCTGCTGCAACACCCCGCTGGCGGGGACGCTGCCCACCATGCACATGCCCTTCGTGTCGCTCTCGCAGCTGTGTGTCTCGCTCGAGGGGGCGCCGCCGGACACGGTCTTCGGGCCCGTGATGGTGCAGGTCAACCACAGCATGAGCCGGGCCGAGGCGCGGGCGAACCGCGGCACCCTTGGCGCCTTGTTGGCGATGCTGCGACGCTACATCGGGCTGATCCTCAGCTGGTGGCTTCGCGGGCGGACGAAGCCCTTTCCCTTCTTCGAGGCGGGCCGGCCGCGGGTCCAGCCGCGGCGGCTGACCGCCGCCGAGCGCGCCGTGATTCCGGCCGATCTGCTCGGGCGCCTGAAGCCCGCTCCGGAGGACCCATGACCAACCTGAGCAAGCCGAGCCTCGTCGAGGCCTGGGGGGTGACTCCGCTGCGCAAGGCGCTGCGCGAGACCCGGGTCGCCATCCGCGGGGCGGAGGGCGTGCCACCGTCCAAGGCCGACCTGAGCAGCCTCGGCCTGCTGAGCCCGAAGCTCGGCATCCCGCTCTGGCTGGGCCGTGCGCCGGTGCCGCGCAAGGTCATCTTGACCAACCTCTTCAACCACACGCAGACCCCCATCGCGGAGGGCTGGTCGACGCGGCGGACCCAGGTGCGTGACTTTCGCGGCCGGACGCAGACCTACGACAGCCACAATGGCACCGACCTGTGCATCCCGGTTGGGACGGTGGTCGTGGCGCCGGCGGCGGGGCGTGTGGCGCGGGTGGGGCGCGAGTTCAACCGCGGCGGCCTGAAGATCGCCATCGACCACGGCGACGGGCTGATCACCTGCGCCGTGCACCTGGCGCGCAGCCTGGTCCGCGAGGGCGACGAGCTCGCGCTCGGGCAGCCCTACGCCGTGTCCGGCTACAGCGGGCTCGACGGCTTCTCCACCTTCCCCTGGGGCATCCCGCACGTGCACTTCAACGTCTGGCTGGACGGGGTGCCGGTGGACCCCTTTGCCCACGAGGGCGCGCCCTCGCTCTGGGTGGGCGGCCAGCCCGCGCCCGTGCCGAGCGCTCCGCCGGATGGCGAGGTGCCGCCACCGACCGGCTACGACGCCGCGCAGCTGGACGCGCTCGTCGGCGCGTGTTCTGTGGCCGAGGTGCGAGCGCGCCTGGGTGCGGTGCGCCCCCTGTGGCAGCGCGGCGCCCACGTGGTGTGGGAGCGCAACTACTACCCCACCCGCTTTCCGCTGGACGACGCCCGCGTTCGCGCGGCCCACAGCGAAGCCCACGCGCGCCGAGAGCGGCTCTACATGCCCTTCCGCGCTGCAGACTTCGACGGCGTCGTCTTCCGCGACGAGCTCTGACCTCGGCGGAGGCCCCCGTCGTCGTCACCGCTGCTGCGCGGGGGCGTCCGACCCCTGTGGGCGGCCGGCGAAGCCCTCCGGCCAGAAGCGCCGCAGGGAGGCCAGGGTCGCCGTGCGCCGAGGGGCTGGGATCTTCGCGGGGTGGGCGATGAGGTCGCGGGCTTGGGCCTCGAAGGGCGGCACCTGGGCGCCCCGCTCGCGCAGCTCCGCCACCAGCGCGGGGTCCCACGTGGTCAGGAACACGGTGGCGTGGCCCAGACGCACGCCGACCTTGGGCACGTAGCCCTGCAGGCCGAGGTAGCGAAAGGCGTAGGCCCCGAACACCAGGTGCACGCGGCGGCGGTCGACCAGGTAGCTGGGGGGCGCGCGCTTCTCGTGACCGACGCGGCCGCGCTCCGCCAGGGGCTGCCGCGCGACCCAGGCGTCGGTCAGGCCCGTCTCGGCCTCGATGGCGAGGGGCACCTCCGTGCGATACACCAGCCGCGCCTGCCCGCCGATGAAGGCCGCGCGCACGGGCAGATCGGCGAGGAAGCGGCGCAGCACCCGCGCGTCCCGCTCGAGGCGCTCCGCGCGCTGGGGGTCGTAGTGGGCCCGCTCGTCGACGACGCCGCTGGCGCTCTCAGTGGGACCGAGCGCGGCCGGCGCGAGCGCGGTCGTCAGCACCAGCAGCGCGCCCGTCG
>JAUIAC010000426.1 GCA_030425545.1 bacterium
GCGCCATGGACCCTCTGGCCTCCTGTCGAGGCGCGCGGCGCACCGACCCGGCCTGAACTTGGGCGTGCTTCGCCCCCTCGGCGGCGTCAACCTCCCGGCCCGCAAACGCTGTCCCTTTCGGTGACTTTGGTGTATACGCCCGGGCGACTTCCCCACCCAGCGTGGGAAAGCCCGGCTCCAGGCAGCCTTCTCAGGGATCTCGCAAGGGATTTGTGCGGGCGACTCAGCCCGCTCCAAGCCTCGCCGCTCGACTCTGGCCCGCGCGCTCCCAGCCGCGACCGGAACCCCGGCCCGCCGCCCCAGGGCGACGAGCCACCGCCTCCCCCGCGTCACCGACGCGCCGCTCGCAGCACCACCTCGTTTGCACAACGTCATCGCGCGCTCCAGGCAGCCCCGTCCGCGGGAGCGCGCACGCCACAGAGGACTGACCACATGGGCGTGCATCGCATCAAAAAGGGCCTCGACCTGCCCATCACCGGCGCACCGAGCCAGCAGATCACCGAGGGCAACGCCGTGACCCAGGTCGCGCTGCTCGGCGCCGACTATGTCGGCATGAAGCCGCGGCTCATGGTCAAGGTCGGTCAGACCGTGGCCAAGGGCGAGACCCTCTTCGAGGACCGCAAGAACGACGGCGTCTTCTTCACCGCGCCCGCCGCGGGTGAGGTCCTCGCCGTGCACCGGGGCGCCAAGCGCCGCTTCTTGTCCCTGGTCATCCAGGTGGCAGAGACCGAGACCCACGCGACCTTCAGCCACTACAGCGGGGAGCCCGCGGCCGCCCTCTCCGGCGACGCCATCCGCGCCCTGATGATCGAGTCGGGCGCCTGGACCGCCCTGCGCGCCCGCCCCTTCAACCGCACGCCGGAGCCCGGTACCTCGCCCGAGGCGATCTTCGTCAACGGCATGGACACCGAGCCGCTCTCCGCCGACGTCGACGTGGTTTACAAGGGCCACGAGGCCGCCTTCGCCGAGGGCCTCGCCGCGCTGCGCAAGCTGACCGACGGCGGCGTCTACCTCTGCGTCGGCAAGGGCTCGCAGATCAGCGCTGGCTCGGTCAGCGGGATCGAGACCGAGACCTTCGAGGGGCCGCACCCCGCGGGCCTGGCGGGCACCCACATCCACACGCTCAAGCCGGCCGGCCGCAACAACGTCCAGTGGACCATCGGCCTGCAGGACACCATCGCCCTCGGCTACCTGCTGAAGACCGGCGAGCTCTACACCGATCGGGTCGTCGCCATCGCCGGCCCGCTCGCGAGCAACCCCCGGCTGGTCAAGACGCGCGTCGGCGCCAACCTGACCGAGCTCACCGCCGGCGAGACCACGGGCGACGACGTGCGCGTCATCAGCGGCTCCGTGCTCAGCGGCCGCACCGCCATGGGCGACGAGCACGGCTGGCTCGGCGCGCGCCACGCCCAGGTGAGCGTGATCCGCGAGGACACCGACCGCCACTTCATGGGCTGGCTGACGCCAGGGCCGAACGCCTTCTCGACCACGCGCATCTACCTCTCGAGCCTGATGCCGGGGAAGAAGTTCGACCTCACCAGCAACCAGCGCGGGCAGAAGCGCGCCATGGTGCCCATCGGCCAGTACGAGCGGGTCATGCCCCTCGACATCATGCCGACCTTCCTGCTGCGCGCCCTCATCGTTGGGGATCTGCAGCAGGCCGAGCAGCTCGGCGCGCTCGAGCTCGACGAGGAAGACCTGGCGCTCTGCACCTTCGTGTGCACGGGCAAGTACGAGTACGGCCCCATCCTCTCGGAGCGGCTGGCGGAGATTCAGAAGGAGGGTTGACCCCCTTCGACGCGGGTTCAGCCAGGAGCTGAGCGCGCGGATGTTCCCCTGAACCGGCCCCACGGGGCCCTGGAGAGGCAGCGGATGCAAGCGCTTCGCAAGATCCTCGACAAGGTCGGCAAGGACTTCCAGCACGGCGGGAAGTTCGAGCGGTTTCACGCCGCGTACGACATGCACGACACCATCCTGTTCACCACGGCAGACACGACCAAGTCGGGCAGCCACGTGCGTGACGGCATGGACCTCAAGCGCATGATGGTCACGGTGGTCTTCGCCATGATCCCCGCGGTGCTGATGGCGGTGTAC
Source organism: bacterium (assembly GCA_030425545.1). Lineage (GTDB taxonomy): Bacteria > Myxococcota_A > UBA9042 > UBA9042 > UBA9042 > UBA9042. Next base: position 2,095 of record JAUIAC010000426.1, read on the forward strand.
AACACCGGCTACCAGGCCAACCTCGCCATCAGCAAGGGCGCCAAGGCGCTCGACGCGTGGCAGGAGCTGGCCTACGCCGCGCTGGGCTTCGGCTACGACCCCACGAGCCTGGTCGCCAACGTGGCCCACGGCCTGGTGTGGTTCCTGCCGGTCTTCGCGGTCGTCGCGGCCGCGGGCGGCATCGTCGAGCTCGGCAACGCCATCATCCGCAAGCACGAGGTCAACGAGGGCTTCCTGGTCACCATGTTCCTGATCCCGCTGGTCTCGCCGGCGACGATCCCGCTCTGGCAGGTCTTCATCGCCACCATCTTTGGTGTGCTCATCGGCAAGGAGATCTTCGGCGGCACGGGCTTCAACATCCTCAACCCCGCCCTGGTGGCGCGCGCCTTCCTCTTCTTCGCCTACCCGGCCGAGATCTCGGGCGACTCGGTGTGGATCGCCGCGGACCTCGCGGGCGTGGACGGGCTCACCGGCGCCACCTGGCTCAGCAAGGCCGCCGCGGGGGGCATGGGCGCCGAGGGGCTCGCCAACCTGGACTGGATGCAGGCCTTCATCGGCATGATCCCCGGCTCCATGGGGGAGACCTCTGCGCTGGCCTGCGCCATCGGCGCGCTGGTGCTCATCGCCACCGGCATCGGCTCCTGGCGGACCATGCTCGGCGTCACCGTCGGCACCTTCGCCATGGCCTCCCTGCTCAACAGCGTCGGCTCGGACACCAACCCCTTCTTCTCGGTGCCGGCGCACTTCCACTTCGTGCTCGGCGGCTGGGCCCTCGGCACGGTGTTCATGGCCACGGAGCCGGTCACCTCGCCCTTCACCGACAAGGGCAAGCTCATCTACGGCCTGCTCATCGGCGTCCTCGTGGTGCTGGTGCGCGTGGTCAACCCGGCCTACCCCGAGGGGATGATGCTGGCGATCCTGTTCATGAACATGTTCTCGCCCTTCATCGACTACTTCTTCGTTCAGGCCAACATCAAGCGGAGGGTCGCCCGCTATGCGTAGCAACGGATACATCTTTGGCTTCGCTGCCCTCGTCTGCGCTGTGTGCGGCGTGGTGGTGGCGGGCTCTGCCGTGAGCCTCAAGGACCGGCAGGACGCGAACCAGCGTCTCGACAAGCAGAAGAAGGTGCTCTCGGTGGCGGGCCTGCTCACCGCTGAGGAGGACCTCGAGCCGGCGGACGTGCAGAAGCGCTTCACCGACAACATCCAGGTCAAGGTCGTCGACCTCAAGAGCGGGCAGGTGGCCAAGGACGTCGACGTGGCGACCTTCGACCAGCAGAAGGCCGCCAAGGACCCGGCCACCAGCGCCGCGGCGCCGGCCAACAAGGCCAAGGTCCAGCGGCTGCCCAAGCGGGCCAACGTCTACCTGGTCATGAAGGCGGGCGCGGTCGACAAGTACGTCTTCCCGGTCGAGGGCAAGGGCCTCTGGTCGACGCTCTACGGCTACCTCGCCTTGGAGAAGGACCTCAACACCATCGCGGGGTTGACCTTCTACCAGCACGGCGAGACGCCCGGCCTCGGCGGCGAGGTGGACAACGCCAAGTGGAAGGGGCTGTGGCCCGGTCGCAAGGCCTTCAAGGACGGCAAGCCTGCCATCCGCGTGGTCAAGGGCGCCGCCCCGCCCGCCGACAAGGCGCCGCACAAGGTCGACGGCCTCTCGGGCGCCACGCTCACGAGCAACGGCGTGACCTACCTCTTGCAGTTCTGGCTCGGCGAGAACGGCTTTGGTCCCTACCTCAACCACCTCAAGAAGGGCTAAGGCGCGCTGACGGCGCGCGCGGGGCTCAGCCCTCGCGACCCCGCGCACGTCCCACGCGCCCCGTGCCACACGGCACACGGAGGACCCCTCGATGGCAGCGAAGAACAAGGAAATCCTGCTCGACCCGCTGTTCAACAACAACCCCATCGCGTTGCAGGTGCTCGGCATCTGCTCGGCGTTGGCGGTGACCACCAAGCTGGAGACCTCCCTGGTCATGAGCCTGGCGGTCATCGCGGTGGTGGCGTTGTCGAACGTGTCGGTCAGCCTGATCCGCAACTACATCCCCGCGTCGATCCGCATCATCGTCCAGCTCACCATCATCGCCTCGCTGGTGATCGTGACGGACCAGGTGCTCAAGGCCTTCGTCTACGACATCAGCAAGCAGCTGAGCGTCTTCGTCGGCCTCATCATCACCAACTGCATCGTCATGGGCCGCGCCGAGGCCTTCGCCATGCAGAACCCGCCGCTGCCCTCGTTCATCGACGGCATCGGCAACGGGCTGGGCTACGGCCTGGTGCTGCTGGTGGTGGGCTTCTTCCGCGAGCTCTTCGGCGCCGGCAAGCTCTTCGGCATGCAGGTGCTGCCGCTGGCGTCGGAAGGCGGCTGGTACACGCCCAACGGCCTGATGGTCCTGGCCCCCAGCGCCTTTTTTCTCATCGGTGGCTTCATCTGGGTGCTCCGCATCTACAAGCCCGAGCAGATCGAGGAGGACTAAGCCATGGAGCACTATCTCTCATTGGCCACCAAGGCCATCTTCGTCGAGAACATGGCCCTCGCCTACTTCCTGGGCATGTGCTCCTTCCTCGCGGTGTCGAAGAAGGTGAGCACGGCCATGGGCCTCGGCATGGCGGTCATCTTCGTCCTGACGGTCACCACGCCGGTCAACAACCTCGTCTACCAGTACGTGCTCAAGCCGGACGCGCTGGTGGAGGGGGTCGACCTGAGCTTCCTCGCCTTCCTCACCTACATCGGCACCATCGCCGCCATGGTGCAGATCGTGGAGATGGCGCTCGACCGCTATGCCCCGGCGCTCTACAGCGCGCTCGGCGTGTTCCTGCCGCTGATCGCGGTGAACTGCGCCATCCTCGGCGCCTCGCTCTTCATGGGCGAGCGCGACTACAACTTCGGCGAGAGCGTGGTCTTCGGCCTCGGCTCGGGCATCGGCTGGGCGCTGGCCATCGTGGCCCTCGCGGCCATCCGCGAGAAGCTCCGCTACA
>JAUIAC010000427.1 GCA_030425545.1 bacterium
GTGATGCCGCCATCCGGCTCATGCACCACTGCGTTGGCCTCCTCGAGCAGCGGTGGCTCGTGCAGCTTCAGCCAGCGCACCTTGCCCGCCGCTGTGACGCTGGCGTGAAAGGAGCCGTAGACGCTGGAGTTGGGCTGGTAGCGCCCGACCACCGCGGAGACGCCCATCGGGCTCGTCGCCAGCGCGATGGGCAGGAGGCTGTACTTGCCCTTCAGGGGCGTCTGCCAGGCGACGTCGTACTTGTCCGGGGCGTTGCCGAGCTTGACCCGGGCGAGTGAGCCGGTCACCGGCGACCCTCCGATGCGCGTGAGCGCCACCACGCCAGCGTCGGGCATGGGCGCCACGGCCACGGGCGTCGACGTGATGCCTCCAGGGCAGAAGAACGGCGAACTGCAGCCGCCCAGGTTGATGCCGCTGTTGTGCGTCACGCTCAGCTCGAGCTTGTCGGTCGCAGCGACACGGGTGATCTGGCTGATCCACTGCGGCCCAGTGACCAAAGATAGTACCCAGGCCGCGCCTTCGACCGTCCGGCAGATGTCCACCGGGTAGGCCTGGGAGTTGGGATAGGTGGCGATCGCGATGGCCTTCGACTTCGTCCCGTCCTTGCTGACACAGACCGCCGCGCCCGTGCCGCCACTGAGCTTGGCGCGATAGAGCGACCACACCTTGGGCGCCTCGGGCGCGAAGGCGCCGTCGATCCACGTCCCGACGTTGGCGCATCCGGTGATGTCCCCGAGGGACTTCTTCTTCGGCGTGGGCTCGAACTCGAGGGTGGCGGCGTCGACGGTGGGGAGCTGCTGGCCGGTGAAGTCCGTGAACATCCTGAGGCCATGGATCTGGTCGTCGTGGAGCGCGGTGGCCACCCGCTGACTGATGGAGGCCGCGAAGAAGTTGTTGTAGTTCGTCGTCTTGGCGAAGACCTTGCCGTTGTGGCTCATGACGCAGCCGCCGTTCTCGCACAGCGCTTCGGACGAGCAGCCGTTGTCGGGCACGCAGCGCATCCCGACCGCGGGCGTGTGCACACACCCGAGCTTGACGTCGCAGTCGTCCGCGCTGCACGTCTTGCCATCATCACAATCGCCCCAGCCCTTCCCTTCGCAGGCGCCCTGCTGGCTACACGCTGCCAGGCCCCATGGGTCCGTGCGTACGATGACACCCTGGCGAGCGTCGCCGGCGCCCTTCACCGTCGTGACCGCGACCAGATCGCCGTTGGCCAGCGCAGTGATGCCGCCGCCCGCGACCTCGCCCAGCTGGGGCAGCGTCCGGCTCCACTGCTCGTTGCCGAGGTCGTCGATGGCGAGCAGGCGGAGCACGGGCTTGTTGCCGCTCAGATCGACGGCGACAACGGCGGAGCGGCCCTTGGCGACCTGGACCGCAGCCTCTGGGTAGACGCTGTGTCGCCCGGTCTGGACCCAGCGACGCTCGCCACTCAACCCCACGCGGGTGACGGCCATGTGCGTTGTCAGCCCGCCGTTCGCGCTCTTGGCCAGGGTCCAACCCAGCATCACGTGCTGTCCGTCCGCGAGCCGCCAGGCCGTGCGCTCACCAGCGATGGAGTACGCGTCATGCAGCGGCTTGCCGCTGATGGAGGCAATGCCGATCCCAGATGCCTGGTTGCTCTGGTTGACCACGGTGGTGCCCACCGCGGCGTGATAGATCCCCAGCCCGGGCGTATGGCCCGCCGGCGTCCACCGCCCTGCGATGATGGCGCCAGCGCCGAGCGTCGTCGCGCCGGACCAACGGATGTGGCCGAATGTCCCGCCCCCTACGGACTTGGAGATCACGGCCCCGGTCGCCGACAGGCGCAGCACGCTCAGGTAGGTGAACGTCTTGGTCACGACCGAGCTCAGAACGACCGTGGAGTCGTCGTCGTTCACCGCGAGCGTGCCGAACCACTCCTCACTGCCGGCCTTGTGAGCGTCTTGGCTCACCGACCAGGTGAGCTTGCCGTCTGGACCGTAGCGCCGCACCAGGACGTCGCTGCCGACGCTCGCACCGATGTCGGCACCCACGACGATCCCACCCTTGCTGGTGGTCGCTACGTCCGAGGCCGAGGTCTTGGCCGCCGGGGCCTGGCCGGCGAACTGCCGCTCCCACACCGTGGCGCCGAAGTCGTCGACGCTCCGCAACAGGGCCTTGTTCTGAGCGGCCGAGGCGGCGGCGCTCGACCGCGTCTGGCCGACGATGGCCATCCCCCCGCCAGGCAGCGCGGCGACGTCGAGGAAGCGGAGGAAGCCACCGCTCCCCCCGAGCGTCTTCGTGAACAAGCGGCTCTTGCTGCCGGGCGTGCATTTGCCGGCCTTGCACGTCGCGCCGAGCACGCAGACGCCGGCCTTGTCGCAAGACGTGCCATCCGCCGCGACGACCTGCACACACGTGAAGTCCGAGGCGCCCTTGGTCTTGCACACCAGCGCCTGACACGTCGGCAAGGGCCCGCTGCACTGCACCGGCTGGCCCACCACGCAGGTGCCCTTGCCGTCGCAGGCGTCGTTGACCGTGCAGCCGTCGCCGTCGCCGTTGCAAAGAGCGCCCGCAGGCTTCGTGCCGACCTTGCACTGGCCGGTCTTGGGGTCGCAGCCGTCGAGGGTGCAGTCGTTGCCATCGGCGCAGGTCTTGGTGGTGTGTACGCACCCCTTGGCCGCCTGGCAGGTGTCCACCGTGCAGGGGTTCTTGTCGTCACAGTCGGTGGCCTTGCCCCCTCCGCAGCTGCCCTTGGCGCAGGTCGTCGCTGACGTACAGGGCGCGCCATCATCGCAGGCCGTGCCCGCTGGGGCGGGTGCCAGGCCGCAGGCCCCCGTCTTCGGATCGCACGCGGCCTTCAGGCACGCGGTGTCGTCCTTCTTGCTGCAGTAGACCACGCTCGCGGGGTTCGGCTTGCAGCTGCCGGTGGTCTTGTCACAGAAGGGCGTGCCGTTGCACAGGTCGCCGTCGTCTTTGGCGGCGCAGTCATCGTCGCTGTCGCATTCGCAGAGCACCTTGCCCCCGGTGCAGGTGGTGCCCTTGCAGTGCTCCCCGGTGGTACAGGCGTCACCGTCGGTGCAGGGGAACGGCCCTTTCTCCGGTGTGGTCGCCGCCTTCCAGACGCACTGCTTGCCGGGGACGCCGCCGATCTGCACCTCCACACAGCCGACTAGCGTCACGTCGGCTCGGGGGAGCGTGGCGCACTGGCCCGTCTTCGGCTGGCAGACGTTCTTGGCGCAGGCGGTGTCCGCCACGGTCGGGCAGGTCACGACGGTCGCCGGGTTCATCTCGCACTTGCCGGACTGCTTGTTGCAGAACGGCAGCCCGTTGCAGGCGTCGCCATCGTCGGTGCAGTCCGCGTCCTTCGCACAGAGGCAGGTGTCCGTCCCTGCGCCGCAGGAGCCGGCGACACAGATCTCCCCCTTGGTGCAGGTGTCGCCGTCATCACACGGGGTCTCGTCCTTGACCGGCGTCATCGTGCAGGCCCCGGTCAAGGGGTTGCACTGATTCTTGGCGCAGTCCGTGTCGGCCTGTTTGCTGCAGGCCACCACCGTCGCCGGGTTGGTGACGCAGGTCCCCGTCGCGGCTCCGGCCGAGTCCTTCTTGCAGTACGGCACGCCTGTGCAGGGGTCTCCGTCTTCGTCTTCGCAGTCCGCTGTCGACTTGCACTTGCAGGTGTCGTCGGCGCCGACGCAGGCGCCGCCCTCACACGAGTCGGACGCCGTGCAGCTATCGCCGTCGTCGCACGCCAGCCCGTCGGGGACCGGCTCCGACGTGCAGCTGCCCGTCTTGGGCGCGCACGCGGTGGTCATGCACGCTGTTGCGCTCTCGGGGCAGTCGACGACGGTGGCCGGATCGGTGACGCAGCGGTAGGGGAACCCGCTCGTCTCGCACACCGGCGTGCCGTTGCACAGGTCGCCGTCGTCGACGCAATCGGCCGTCTCGCGACAGTCACAGAGATTGACCTGGCCCGACACGCAGGCCCCCTTCGCGCAGGCGTCCCCCAGGGTGCATGGGTCGCCGTCGCTGCAGCCCAGGCCTTCGTGTCGTGGGGCCATCGCGCAGCCGCCCGTGGCAGGGTCGCAGCGGTTGTGGGCGCATGGCGTATCACCGGAGGCGTCGCAGACGACGGCGGTCGACGGATCGATGACACAGGTCTGATTGGCGCTGCAGACCACTGCGCCCGAGCAGGGATCACCGGCGCCGAAATCGGCGCAATCCTCGTCGGTGGAGCAGGCCGCGACGCCACCGGAGACCGGCTCGTCCCCGCCGCCGCAGCCGACGACCAGCGCGCCGGTCGTGAGGACGGCGAGCAGGCCAAGCGCGGAGCGGCGCGCGTGCGCGCGGGTGTGGAAGCAGGGGTCTGTCATCTAACTCCCTCCCTCTGCGCCGCCAGGCCGAGCCGGGTGGCGCGCAGATCATGTGGACGCCGGGTCGCCCGCTCCCCAGGGGGCGGGTTGGCTTCACGCCCAGAGATTGTGCCGTGATGACCGGCCTGACGGTCACGCCCACGGGCCCCAATTGCAAGCACGGACATGGGGGCCCGGTGGAGCCCAGGCCCGAGCGCATCGGCCACCGCGCGGGGTCATGCCCCAGCACATGGTGCACCCCTGCCTCGCCCGCGCTCCATGAGCCGGTAGCGGCTCGGTTTGGGCTCATCGGCGTCGGTGCCCGTGCGCCAGGTCACCCCCTTGATCACTCCGGAGCGGCAGCGCCTGACGGGGCGGGCCTATGCCATCATCGGCATCGCCCGCCCCCAAAGGAGACCCCATGAGCCCGCGCCAGCTGACCACCACCATCACCGAAGACCACCGCCTGGTGCTGTCGGTCGAGCCCCTGAGCGTGCCCGATCCTGGTGACGACGAGGTGGTGGTCGCGGTGCAGGCTGCGCCCATCAACCCGAGCGATCTCGGCCTGCTGCTGGGCCCTGCGGACCTGTCGACTGCGACGCGCACTGAGGTCGACGGCCACCCGGCGCTGGTCGCAGACCTGCACGCGGCAGGGCGTGGCCTTGTCGCGGGTCGCCTCGGCAAGAAGCTGCCCGCCGGCAATGAGGGCGCCGGCCTCGTCGTCGCGGCAGGCGCGTCGGAGA